>JAVVHH010000329.1:0-2507 GCA_032249615.1 Acetobacteraceae bacterium | reverse complement strand
CGCGAGCAGCCGAACCGGGCGGCTGGCCGGGTCTTGCCTACTATCGCCTGCATGGCTCGCCAGAGATGTACTACTCGGCTTATGGGGCTGGGTATCTGGACGCCCTCGCGGAAGCCATCGCCGCGGTGGCCTCGCGTGCTGGAGCGGTGTGGTGCATCTTCGACAACACGGCGCGTGGGGCGGCCACGAGGAATGCGCTCGACCTGCTGCGGCGAGTGGCTGCCCCGTGACAGCGTCTGGAATGCCTCACTCGGCAGCGCGTGCCCATCGCTCCATCGGCTCCCAGTGGACGTCCCAGCCCGCCGTCGTCAGCGGGAGCGTCCGGGAGAAGGTGACAGGCCATGAGCAGGGCGTTCGTGAACGAGGAGGCTGCGGAGGCAGCCGCGGCGGTGCTGCCGGAGAAGCCAGTCAGTGCGCATCCCAACCTGGTCACGTCGAGCGGATTGCGGCTGATCGACGAGCACGTTGCCCGGCTCCAGGCAGCGCTGGCGGGATCGGGATCGGATGGCGAGAACCGCCCGCGGCTGGCCCGCGACCTCCGCTACTGGCGAGCCAGGCGCATGTCGGCCCAGGTCGTGGAGGCTCCGCCGAGGGCACCGCAGGAGGTCGCGTTCGGCGCGGTCGTCACCGTGCGGAGGGATGGCACGGCACTACGCTACAGGATCGTCGGCGAGGACGAAGCCGACCCGGCCAAGGGTCTCCTGAGCTGGACGTCGCCGCTGGCCAAGGCGCTGCTGGGCACTCGCATTGGAGAGACGGTCGAGGTGGGCGGCGACCGCCCGCCCGTGGTGGTCGAAGGGATCGAGCGCGGCTGAACGAATGCACGCCTGGCACGGCGCCGGATCAGCTGAGAGCTGATGCCGAATGTCGACGCAGACGGATTTCTGCGACAACACCGCCCACCGTCTGCGTTGACCTCGCACCTAGCGCGATCCACCCTCGGCGCGTCGGAGCCGCGTTGCCCAGGCCACTCCCACACGCGTTGCGCCGGCACCGATAGGAGAGTGCGATGGACACGGTGACGGGGCCGCTGCCGGTGCCGGCCCACGAGCGGATTGCCTCGATCTCCCGGCAGATCTGGGAGGACAAGTACCGCCTCAAGGCCGCGGACGGCACGCCGCTCGACCTCACCATCGCGGACACCTGGCGCCGCGTCGCTCGGGCGCTCGCCGCGGTCGAGCAGCGGCCGGAGCTCTGGGAAGCGCGATTCTACGCGGCGCTCGCGGACTTCAGGTTCCTGCCGGCCGGGCGCATCGTCTCCGGCGCCGGCACGGAGCGCCGGGTGACGCTGTTCAACTGCTTCGTCATGGGCGACATCGCCGACGACCTCGGCAGCATCTTCGCCCACCTGCGCGAAGCCGCGCTCACCATGCAGCAGGGTGGCGGCATCGGCTACGACTTCTCGACGCTGCGGCCCAAGGGTGCCGCGGTGCGGGGCGTCAACGCCGACGCCTCCGGTCCGCTGTCGTTCATGGACGTGTGGGACGCCATGTGCCGCACCATCATGTCCGCCGGTGCCCGCCGGGGCGCGATGATGGCCACCATGCGCTGCGACCATCCGGACATCGAGGCCTTCGTCGCGGCCAAGCGCGAGCCGGGGCGGCTGCGCAACTTCAACCTCTCCGTCCTGGTCACCGACGCCTTCATGGCGGCCATCGACAGGGACGTCGAGTGGCCGCTGGCGTTCGCCGGCGTGACCTACCGCACGGTGCGGGCGCGCTCACTGTGGGACGCGATCATGAGGGCGACCTACGACTACGCCGAGCCGGGCGTGCTGTTCATCGACCGCATCAACGCCCGCAACAACCTCCGGTACTGCGAGACGATCCGCTCGACCAACCCCTGCGCCGAGCAGCCGCTGCCGCCCTACGGCGCCTGCCTGCTCGGCTCGGTCAACCTCGCCCGGCTGGTGCGCGATCCGTTCACCCCGGACGCCCGCCTCGACGAGGACCAGCTCGCGGATCTGGTCGGCATAGCTGTCCGCATGCTCGACAACACCATCGACGCCTCCGGCTTCCCCTTGGAGGAGCAGCGCCGGGAGGCGATGGCCAAGCGCCGGATCGGACTCGGCCTGACCGGGCTCGCGGACGCGCTGATGATGGTGGGGCTGCGCTACGGCTCGCCCGAGGCGGCGGAGGCGGCCGGGCGCTGGATGGGGCTGGTGAACCGCGCGGCCTACGTCGCCTCCGCCCACCTCGCGGCCGAGAAGGGCGCCTTCCCGCTGTTCGACCGCGAGCCCTACCTGGCCGGCGAGACCGTGCGGGCGCTGGACCCGGAGGTGCAGGCCCTGATCGCGGAGAAGGGCATCCGCAACGCGCTGCTGACCTCGATCGCGCCGACCGGGACCATCTCGCTGCTGGCCGACAACGTGTCCTCAGGCGTCGAGCCGGTGTTCGCGCACGCGTTCACCCGCAAGGTGCTGCAGCCGGACGGCACCCGGCGCGAGGAACTGGTCGAGGACTACGCAGTGCGGCTCTATCGGACCAGGTTCGGCGCCGAGGCCGCGC
>JAVVHH010000328.1:0-2539 GCA_032249615.1 Acetobacteraceae bacterium | reverse complement strand
CCGACCGCTCATAACGGTCTGGTTGGGGGTTCAAGTCCCTCCGGGCCTACCACTCCTTCTCTTTCTTAGAGTCCGTTTGGAAAATCACGGGTGAGTGGTTCTGCGTAGCAGATTGCCGCCCATGGCGACGAGGATCATGGCCTCGGAGACGTCGAGGCGGGCCTCGTAGTCGCGCACGAGGCGCCGCCATCGTGTCATCCAGCCGAAGGTGCGTTCGACCACCCATCGGCGGGGCAGAACCTCAAAGCCCTTCTGGTCGTCGGAGCGTCTGATGATCTCGACGACGAAGTCGAGGTAGGCGGCCTTGTCCATCAGCTTGAGGCGGTCGTAGGCCCCGTCGGCGAACAGGTGCTTCACCCAGGGCCAGCGCTTGCGGATCGCGTCCAGAATGGCTTGGGCGCCGGCGCTGTCGGAGATGTCGGCGGCGGTGAGGTGGACCATCAAGAGCCGACCGTCGGTGTCCACCGCGATGTGGCGTTTGCGCCCGACGATCTTCTTGCCGGCGTCATAACCTCTTGTTTTTCCTTGCGGAGCCTTGACCGACTGGCTGTCGATCACCGCCGCCGAGGGACTGGCCTCGCGTCCGGCCAGCTCGCGGTCCAGCATCAGCGCCACATCGTGGATGGTCTGGAACAGGAAGCGCCGGGCCAACTCGCGGAACCAGCCATACACTGTTCGCCAATGCCCGAAATGAATGGGCAGCATCCGCCAGCCGCACCCTGAACGCACCAGATAGCGTACCGCGTTGATCACTTCACGGAACTCAACCTCGCGAGGACGACCCCGCCGCCCGGGCCTGGGCATCAGAGGCGCGATCACCTCCCATTCCTCGTCCGTCAGATCAGACGGGTAGCGCTTGGTCTTCCTGGCGATCTTGGCCATCCGGCCACGGCTCTGCTCGGTCCACATCCAGAGCTTGAATCATAACCCCAGCCCGTACGGAATCCCTCAAAACCGATTTTCCAAACGGACTCTTAATCGGGTCGATGCGGTCGTCAGCGCTTCCCGCAGCCACGCTCACCCAAAGATACACCCAACGATACGATGCCGGCAGGGAGCGGTTTGCCTGCCCCAAAAAGCAGCTTCTGTGACAACGACCTCGACGGCGCGTCAAGATCCCCGCGCTCGCGCAAGGGTGCCCCGCGCGTCTGACTAGCAACTGTTCGGCTCTAGCAGGCCGTTGAAGTAGTCGCCATTCGGCGGGCTTTGGAGGCGATCTCGTCTCCGCAATGGACGGTGATCTCGCTTCGAGCGATGGGTCGTCGGCCATCTGGGCCGATCCCGATCCGCGGGCGGGCTTCATCTCGTCGTCACGGCCCCGGTCGAGATGGCCGGGTGGGCATGGATGGCGTCCGACCCCCGAGCTCACGTGGCGGGCTCAAGGAGCTTGGGCAGGCGCACGAGGTTGTAGGCGGCGAGGGCCAGGGTGAACGCGGCGTCGACCCTGGCGCGACCTCGGAGCTTGACCTTGGCGAGGCCAGCCGAGCTCTTCATCCAGCCGAAGATCTCCTCGATGCGCTTGCGGGCCCGCTGGGAGAGACCGTAGGCCGGCGATCTCAAGGTGGTCTTGGCCATGGCGGTCGGCCGAAGGGATCCATCTGGCCTGCGATGGCCGTTGACCGCGATGTGCGGGGTGATCCGCCGGGCGCGAAGCGCGCCGATGAACTGGCGGGCGTCGTAGGCCTTATCGGCCCCCAGACTGGCTCGTCCTCGCCCCTCGCGCGCGTCGAGAAGGTGCAGGGCCGCCTCCCGCTCGGCGAAGCCGGACGCGAGGGTGACCGTGCCGCCGACGGCCAGGCCGTTGCGGTTCTCCATCAGCGCGTGGCCGAGGTAGCAGAGCTTGGCGGGCTGGCCGCGGCCCTTCCGGTAAAGGCGCGCCTCTGGATCGGTGGCGCTCTCGTGCGTGTCGTTCGAGCGCGCTTCGCCGTGGAAGTTGCGTTCGGCGTTGCGCCCCGGCCCATCGCCGCCCTGATCCGTCCCGTCCTTGCGGCGGAAGCTCTTCATCGAGGCCCACGCCTCGATCATCGTTCCGTCGACCGAGAAGTGATCGGTGGAGATCAGCCGCTTCACCCGGGGCTGGCGCAGAACCGCCTGCAGGAACTTCGCCGGGATCTCCCCCTCCAGCAGCCGATCGCGGTTCTTGGAGAACGTCGAGTGGTCCCAGACCCCGTCGTCGATCCCAAGGCCGACAAACCAGCGGAAGAGCAGGTCATACTCCATGCGCTCCATCAGCTGCCGCTCGGAGCGGATGCCGTAGAAGGCCTGCAGCAGCATCGCCCTCAAGAGCCGCTCCGGCGCGATCGAAGGACGGCCCATGCGGGCGGCGTAGAGCTCCGAGAAATCTGCGCTGAGCGCCTCCAGCGAGGCATCCGCGATCGTGCGGATCACCCTGAGCGGGTGGTCCTTCCGCACCCGCTGTTCAAGGTCGACGTAGGAGAACAGAGCTCCAGACCTCGCATCCGAACCACGCATGACCATCCTCCCGAAAGGATGGAATCACGCATGGCGGCACCTCGCTAGGGACTTGTTCAACAGCCTG
>JAVVHH010000327.1:0-2553 GCA_032249615.1 Acetobacteraceae bacterium | reverse complement strand
GAAAAGCCTACGGACATTTTCTTCTCGTGTTTTAGAGCGTTGGTCCTGGCCCGGAGCGATGGATTCGCCGAGTGTTAGAGAAGGAATGTGGCCGACTAGATATTGGCGTCGCATACCCCAGATACTGCCTTTACAGAGTTGATATTCTCTTAACGACTGAACGACGGCGAGTGACGCAGCGAGCCGGGCGCAGTTCGAGCGGGAGGTGGTCGGGCGGGTGGCAATTCGCGCACCGCCAAACTGTAAGCTCGATCGCCTCGGCCCACAATCGCCGTCCGGCGCAACACCGACAGGCTCCCCGCTGCTGCTGCGCTTCAGAGGAAGCGCGCCCGCGCTCCCGTCCAAACGGGAGTTTACGCCACGCCTCTGAATGCGCGGAGACCGCGCGCGCGGTTTGCACGCCCGTTATACAAGCCGAAGCCGTGGCAGTCTCAGAGCGAGCTTGCGGACCGCCACCACCACCTAATTCACCTAATCCACCTAATCGGAGATGGGGAGGCGTGCGCGGATTAGGTGAATTAGGTGCTTTAGGTGGGGTGGCGGGGACCGGAGCCGATTGAGAACTGCCCAGGGATCGAAGACGAACACGCTCATTGGCGAAACGCCCAAGCGTCAGCTCGTGCTTTCCCATCCAGAACGACACCGGAGGGCAATGCCTCGATCCAACCATGTTCGAGAAGGATATCGACAACCCGCCGAGCGGTCGCCGCGCCCCGGATGGCATTCAAACTCCGCTGATAGATCACAGCCAGGTGGCACCGGGGGTCTTGCTGCGCCTTCCACCATTCGAGCAACCGCGCTGCCATCTGTAGGTCCGAGAAAACTTTTGCCGAACCCTGCAAGCGGAGCAACTCGTCCGCGTAGTGCTTCGCGAGCTCGATGCCGCCCGCCATCGCTTGCGGCCCAACGATCTCTGTATCCGGGTCGGCATAGGCCGCTAGTAAGGTTGCAAGTCTGCCCGCGTGTTCGGCCATTTTCGAGGCGAATGAGCGGATCGGGTGAAGCTCGCCATCGACTTATTGGGCTAACTCGACAGCATCGTGAAACGCGATCCATTGCTGGCGGGCGTCGGGGTCCAGCGACATCAGCTCGGGGTCAAGCACGGTTAGATCATCGATCCTCGCGCGCGGCGTGTGGCGAAGCCATCCGAGCAGGGCGGTTTCGTATTCGAGCAGGGCAAGAGGCGCACCCTGGGATTGGGATTGGGATTGCCCCGGTTCCGTGGACACCGATGATGCTTTGCAGCGAGGTGTCCGACCATGCCCAGAACGCGTCCTCCGTATGCCCCTGAGTTTCGACGTCAGATGATCGAACTGGTCCGAGCGGGTCGCGACCCGACGGACTTGGCGCGGGAGTTCGAACCATCGTCACAGGCGATCCGCAACTGGGTCGCCCAGGCGGACCGCGAAGAGGACCGCCGGGAGATGAAACCGCTCCCGGCTGAAACGACCCTGGCTGCTACCGAGAGAGATGAGCTGGCGCGGCTGCGGCGTGAGGTCAAACAGCTGCGGCTGGAGCGCGACATTCTCCCTCGCGCCACGGCCTGGTTCGCTCGCGAGACCGGCGTGATCCCATCCGGGTCTTCGAATTCATGAGCGCGAACCAGGCCTCCTTTCCGGTCGCTCCGATGGCGCCCGTGCTCGGCGTGTCTAAGGCGGGTTACTACGCTTGGCTCAAGCGGCCAGACTCGGATCGTGCTGTCGCCGACGCGGCCCTGCTGCAGCGGATCAGAATGATCCACGCCAGCTCGCGCGCGACCTACGGCGCTCCGAGAGTTCATGCCGCGCTGAAGGCGACCGGCCAGCATCATGGCCGCAAGCGGATCGCGCGGCTGATGCGCCGGGCTGGGCTTGCCGGAGCCTGTCATCGCGGCAGCGGCCCGGTGACGACCCGCCGAGACAAAGGGAGGCGGCCGGCGCCGGACCTAGTCGATCGCAACTTCGAGGCAAGCGCGGCAAACCAGCTCTGGGTGGCCGATATCACCTTCGTGCCGACGGCAAGTGGGTTCCTCTATCTCGCCGTCGTTCTCGATGCCTGGAGCCGCAAGGTCGTCGGCTGGTCGATGGCCAACCATCTTCGGACTGAACTCGTGCTCGACGCGCTCGAGATGGCGATCGGCCAACGGCGGCCTCGCGACGTCATCCATCACAGCGACCAGGGATCGCAATATACCGCTATTGCCGTCGGCAACCGCTGCCGCGAAGCCGGGGTGCGGCCCTCGATGGGATCGGTCGGCGACGCCTACGACAACGCCATGGCAGAGAGCTTCTTCTCCACACTCGAATGCGAGCTGCTGTCCCGGCGACGCTTCGCCTCGCAGGCTGAAGCCCGCATGGCCTGCTTCAGCTTCATCGAGGGCTTCTACAACCCCGTCCGCTTGCATTCCGCCCTGGGCTACCGATCGCCGATCAACTACGAGGAGGAACACACCCAAGAACTCGAAGCGGTAACGTAATCAGCCAAGCCCCCAAACCGTCCACGGAACCGGGGCAATCCCAGCACTCGGCGGAGCTGAAGCAGGAGAGTTTCTGGCCGATGGTGCGCCACAGCGTC
>JAVVHH010000326.1:0-2597 GCA_032249615.1 Acetobacteraceae bacterium | reverse complement strand
CGGTCGCGGTGGGCCGGGTATGGGTGGTTCTTCATGCCAATGAGGACCTCCCCTTGCCCGGTCGACACGTCACCGACTGCCAGATGAGGCTGTTCATGAAGTTCCATCAGACCGACACGACTGCCGTCGCCGCCGCCAAGGCCGGGTTCAGCACGGCAACCGCCTACCGGCTCGAGCAGGATCCCCGTCCTGCCGCACAGAAGAAGGTCCCGCGCCAGCGCCGCCGGCCCGATCCGCTGGCCGGCTTGTGGGAGGCCGAGATCGAGCCGCTGCTCAAGGCCGCGCCGGGCCTGCGCTCGGTTGCCCTGTTTGAAGAGATGTTGCGCCGCCATCCTGTCCTCGGACCAGGCGTGCGCCGGACCCTGGAGCGCCGCATCCGCGCTTGGCGGGCGTTTCACGGCCCCGAGCAGGACGTCGTCTTCCGCCAGACCCACGAACCCGGGCGGATCGGCCTCTCCGACTTCACCGACATGGCCGACCTCGCGATCCGCGTCGCCGGCGCGCTTCTCCTGCACCGCCTCTACCATTTCCGCCTGCCCTATTCGGGCTTCGAACATGCCCACGTCATCCTCGGCGGCGAGAGCTTCGTGGCGCTGGCCGAGGGGTTGCAGAACGCGCTGTGGGCTTTGGGCGGCGTGCCGCGCGAGCACCGCACCGACAGTCTGTCGGCGGCCTTCCGCAACCTTGACCGGGCCGCCCAGGACGACCTGACCCGGCGCTACGATGCGCTCTGCGCCCACTACGGCATGGCACCGACCCGCAACAACCCGGGGATCGCGCACGAGAACGGCGCCGTCGAGAGTGCCCACGGCCATCTCAAGAGGGCGCTCGGCGATGCCCTACTGCTGCGCGGCAGCCGCGACTTCGAGGACCTTGCCGCCTATCGCGGCTTCATCGACGAGATCCTCGGCCGCCGCAACGCCCGGGTCGGGCGGCAGATCGAGATCGAACGTGCGGCGCTGCAGCCGCTGCCGGACCGCCGCACACCTGACTATGAGGAGACGATCGTGACGGTGACATCGTCCGGCGGCTTCATCCTGCGCAAGGTGTTCTACAGCGTGCCCTCCCGCCTGATCGGGCACCGGCTGCGCGTGCGTCTCTACGACGACCGGCTCGAGCTGTTCATCGGCGGCACGCATCTGATGAGCACGACCCGCGGGCGATCCCACTCCAACGGCCGGCATGGCCATGTCGTCGACTACCGACACATCATTCATGCGCTGAAGCACAAGCCGATGGCGCTGCTCAACCTGGTCTACCGCGACCAGCTGTTTCCCCATCCGGCCTATCGCCGCGCCTTCGAGGACCTGCTCGCCCGGGAGGGGGAACGGGTCGCCTGCCGCCGGACCGTGGAACTGCTGGCCCTGGCGCATGAACGGGCCTGCGAGGGCGAGCTGGCCGGGCTTCTCGAGGCCGATCTGGACGCGGGCAGGCTGCCCGACCTTGATCTGTTGCGGGCTCGCTTCGCCGCTGACGTCGCGGCGGTTCCGCAGGTCCATGTCGCCGCCGTCCCGCTCAGCCTCTATGAGGAACTCGGCACGGTCCGCCTGGGCGGTGCGGCATGACCAGTCCCGCCCCGATCGATGCCGGCCGGCTCGATCTGCTGCTCAACGATCTGCGGCTGCCCGCCATCCGGCTCATCTGGCCCGAGTTCGCGGCGCGCGCGGACAAGGAAGGCTGGCCTGCTGCCCGCCTGCTGGCGGCGCTTGCCGAGCACGAGACCGCCGAGCGCGCCCGCCGGCGCATGGAGCGCCACCTTGCAGAGGCGCGCCTGCCGCCCGGCAAGACGCTGGACACGTTCGACTTCGATGCGGTCCCGATGGTCAGCCGGGCGCAGATCATGGCGCTTGCCGCCGGGGATAGCTGGCTCGAGAAGGGCGCCAACTTGCTGCTGTTCGGCCCGCCGGGCGGCGGCAAGTCGCACTTGTCGGCCGCCCTCTGCCTGGCGCTGATCGAGCATGGATGGCGCGTGCTGTTCATGCGCACCACCGATCTCGTGCAGAAGCTGCAGATCGCCCGCCGTGACTTGATGCTGGAGGCGAGCCTTGCCAAGCTCGACAGGTATCACCTGCTCGTCCTCGACGATTTCGCCTATGTCAGCAAGGATCAGGCCGAGACCAGCGTACTGTTTGAACTCATCGGTGCTCGTTACGAGCGTCGTTCATTGCTGATCACCGCCAACCAACCTTTTGGCGACTGGAATCGCATATTTCCGGATCCGGCCATGACCCTTGCAGCGATTGACCGTCTTGTTCATCACGCAACGATCCTCGAGATGAATGTCGAAAGCTACCGGCGTCGGGCGGCTCTCGAGCGGCGCCGCGGCCCCGGACGGCCTCCCTCGCGCGCGACAATCAAGACTGCCGGCTGATTGACGCTCCGCGACAATCAGGATGCAAAAACCTCTTGCTCTTCGCCGCAGGCCCCATAATCATACCGCCGCCGCGACCGAAAATTCTCATCCAGATTGTCGCGCCCCTTATCCAGATTGTCGCGCTACACCCGGTTATCGGTCGTGCGGCAATGCGAGCTGGTCTCGATCAGCCGGTCCGGGTTCTACTACCAGCCCGCGGGCGAGACGCCGCTGAACCTGGAGC
>JAVVHH010000325.1:0-2607 GCA_032249615.1 Acetobacteraceae bacterium | reverse complement strand
ATCGGCAGGCGGTCGATGTTGCGCTTGTAGGCCATGACCACTCCCCCCTATGCCTGCAGGACGTTGGACAGCCGACCGTAGAGCAGCTCATCCACACCCTCGGCGTAGATGTCGCCGTTCCCGTCCACGCGCAGCCTGAATTGCGGCAGATTCTGCGTGGCGTGCCCCCAGATTTCCAGCCCGCCCTTCTCGACATCGAACCGGCTGTAGTGCCCGGGACAGTTCAAGGACCTGTCGTTGGCGCGGTAGAACAGGGGGAACCCCTTGTGCGGGCACATCGTGCTGAACGCGACGATGTCCTGGTCGGGACCGGCGCCCCCGACCACCGGGTGGCCGAGCTTCAGCAGAACGCCCGGGCTTTGCGAGTCCGGGTAGGTGATGTTGGTCGGCTCGTCGACCTTCAGATCCTTGATGTTGGCTAGCTTCGCCGATGGATAGGTGACCAGCGCCAATGCCGGTGCCGGCTCTGCCGCCCGCGCCCGCGAT
The DNA here is from genome assembly GCA_032249615.1 of Acetobacteraceae bacterium. Taxonomy (GTDB): domain Bacteria; phylum Pseudomonadota; class Alphaproteobacteria; order Acetobacterales; family Acetobacteraceae; genus JAVVHH01. Next base: position 2,121 of record JAVVHH010000325.1, on the reverse strand, counting down.
ACCGGCAGGCTCGCCGTGACAGCGGCTCCAGCGGCGGCAGCGGCCGTGCGCGCAAAGAACACCCGACGCCCCGCATCGACGAGCTTATCGCATCCTTCCATCGGGTTCCTCCCTACCGTGTTTGTCGAAATGTAGCACAATCGTGACCGGTGTCTACGTTTTCTCCATCTTCCACCATCGTGCCCAAACTTGCAGCAGCGCCGGACAGGGGAGAGCCCCCAATGACGTCATCCGGGGCGGCTCCCGGAGACCCTATGCCCAGCCTTCTTCACTGCGGCCGAAGCTGCGTTTGTTTTCCGATAGTCGATCCGATGGGATCGGTACGATCTGTAGTGGTACTGAGAGGCGAAGTCTTCTAGGCCGGTCAGGCGAACCGGATTGTCCAGATGCTGAAGCAGCTCGCCGACGCCCTGGACTGCTTCCTCGACGGTCTTCTCAAGGCCGATCGAATCCAAGCGGCGGCTTCGGGCGCACCGATCAGCGATATGGGCGACGCACCGCGGGTGGCTCGAAAGGCGCATCCGGCGCCAGCCGCAATCCGCCGATCCGCTGCATGGCGGCCTGCCGACGACGACGCTCCGGCCAGCCGGTGAGCTTGTCCTTCAGGAAAAACAGTACCGGGATCAGGGCGAACGTACCGGCCGCGTAGCCGTAGTACCCGAGCGCCGTCATCGCGGCATGGTGGCTGTGCGTGTGCAGCCACCACCCGGACTCCGCCAACGCGATGAGGAGGAACAGGCCGGACACGCAACCGATCAGCCATGCCAGTACGGCCCCAGCAGCGACGATCAGCATCGCAAAGAAGCTGAGCACGCCGGCGAGAAACACGCCCACCAGCTCCGTCAGAAATCGCCCGGTCGCACGCATGGTCCACCTCCGGGCCGAAGGCCCCCTCGCCTATCGCTCCAGCTCCGCTTCCGCCGTTTGCACCCGGTGAAGCGCGGGCGCGCGGGCTGAGCCGCGGTCATGCTCTTGGTCACGATCCGCGGCCAGGCCCTGCGCGATCTGCTCGCGCTCGGCGATCGCGACTGCGGTCAGGAGCTGCTGGCATGCGGCATCCCCGCCTTCGCTACGGGTCAGGTCATTCCAGTCGGACCCGGAATCGTGTTCGGGGAAGGTCGGCAGAAGCGTGAATCCGCCGACTGCGCTGGCGGCCTGCTCCGCCTTCTCGCGGCCGACGTTCGGCTTGCCCTCGGCCTCGCGCCGATGGTCGTTGTCGCCGGCGATGTAGATGGCCCGGTCCGGGTACAGCGCGTGGTAGGTTTGCGCCACGACGGCTAGGTTCCCCGCGTTGAAGGCGACGATCGCCGGCATGTCCGTCATCGCGTGGACGGTCGCGGCCGTGGCGTAGCCTTCGGCGATCAGCAGCGGCCCGGGCCGGTCGATGTCGCCGATCGTGTAGTGGCCGCCCTCGACCCGGGCGTTTTCGTGGAACTGCTTGAAGCCGTCGGGGCCGATGTGCTGCAGGCTCCAGAGCTTGCCGTCGGCGTCCTGCACCGGCACCAGCAATCTTCCGTCGTCACTTTGCCGCAGCCCATGCGAGGGCACGTCCTTCTCGGCCAGATAGGGGTGGGCCTGGACGGGCGTGGAAGCCGTCCAGATGGCCTCGACCTCCTGGGCGGTGCGCTCGTACTGCCGCTCGCGCTCCATCGCCCTGTCATGCCGCTTCTGCGCCGCCTCGGCGGCCATCTGTGCCCGGTCCTGGGCACCAAGGGCTGCCACCTCACCAGATGCCTTCCACTCCGTCTTGAAGCCGGTCCGGAAATTCTGGATGTGCCCGGCCGGCCGGCCGTCCAGGTGTCCGACATAAGCGCCGCTGCGCTCGCGGCCGCGGTCGCCCTCGACGGCGACGCGGTGCATCCGCCCGTCCATCTCCGGCACTCCGTCGATCTGCAACCCGCACTCGCGCAGCGCCTGCGCGAACTCCGCGCGCGGGTCACTGTCCACCGCGATGTGGACCTGGCCCATCGCCGGCAACCAGGACTGGAACGCATCCAGCTCCACGCCGGCGGGCACGAACCACGCCTTCGCCTGTCGATCCCATTTCGCGCCGAGCGCCTTGGCATCGTCCTTCTCGGCGTAGGGCACGGCGAGATAGGTGCGGCCGTTGGTCGTGGTCAT
>JAVVHH010000324.1:0-2635 GCA_032249615.1 Acetobacteraceae bacterium | reverse complement strand
CACCATGATCATCTGGCGATTTTCCATCCGCGGCATCTGCTCGACCTTGGTCGCCGCCTCGAGTTCGGCGCGGATCCGCTCGAGCACCTTGATGCCGATATCCTGGTGCGCCATCTCGCGGCCTCGGAAGCGCAGCGTCACCTTGACCTTGTCGCCTTCGTCGATGAACGTTTTCATGGCGCGCATCTTCACCTGGTAGTCGTTCTCGTCGATGTTCGGCCGGACCTTGATCTCTTTGATCTCGATCACGCGCTGCTTCTTCTTGGCCTCGTTCTTCTTCTTTTGCTGCTCGTATTTGAACTTGCCATAGTCCAGGATCTTCGCGACCGGCGGATCGGCATTCGGACTGATCTCGAGCAGGTCGAGGCCCAAACCGAAGGCGCGCGCAATGGCGTCGCGCGTGGACATGACGCCCTGCATCTCGCCGTCCTGGTCGATCAGCCGCACCTGCGGCACTCGGATATCTTCATTCACGCGCGGCCCGTCACGGGAAGGCGTCGAATTCGGCATTGGTCCTCTTGGTATTGTACTCTCCTCTGGCTATTTCTGTTCAGGCGGCCGGAAACATCCGTCGCTTGACATCGGGAGGCAATGCCTCTTGTGCAAGACGATCCGCCGCAACGTCGAGCGATACGACATCTTGGGCCTCGCCGCCAAGCCGGCGGATGGCGACCGTCCGCGCCTCCGCCTCACGACGGCCCACGACGAGGATCACCGGCACGTATTGCAAACTGTGATCGCGGATCTTGGCCTTGATCGACTCGTTCCGGACGTCGGCCTGGGCGGCCAGGCCGCGGGCCTGCAGCAGCGCGGCCACCTCTTCCGCATACCCCGCCGCATCGCTCACGATGCTGGCGACGACGACCTGGACCGGCGCCAGCCAGAGCGGGAAGCGCCCGGCGTAGTTCTCGATCAGGATGCCGATGAAACGCTCAAAGCTGCCGAGGATCGCGCGGTGCAGCATCACCGGCCGCTGGCGGGAGCTGTCTTCGGCGACATAGTTTGCATCCAGCCGCTCGGGCAGCACGAAATCCACCTGCAGCGTGCCGCATTGCCAGTCCCGCCCGATCGCGTCGCGCAGCACGAACTCGAGCTTGGGGCCGTAGAAGGCGCCCTCCCCCGGGTTGAGCTCGTAGTCGACCCCTGCTGTCAGGCACGCGGCTTTCAGCGCGCTTTCGGCGCGGTCCCAAACCTCATCCGTCCCCGCCCGCGAGGCTGGCCGGTCCGAGAACTTCACCCGGAAGCTGTCGAACCCGAAATCGCGGTAGACCGACGACAGCAGCTCCACGAAACGCACGGTCTCGGGCCCGATCTCGTTCTCGGTGCAAAAGATGTGCGCGTCGTCCTGGGTGAAAGCCCGCACGCGCATGATCCCGTGCAGCGCGCCCGACGGCTCGTATCGGTGGCAGGCGCCGAACTCGGCCAACCGCAGCGGCAGCTCGCGATAGGAGCGGAGCCGGTCCTTGAAGACCAGGACATGGCAGGGGCAGTTCATCGGTTTCAGCGCCAGCGTGGTGTCCTCGTCTTCCACCCGCGCGATGAACATGTTCTCCTTGTAGTTGTCCCAGTGGCCGCTCGCTTCCCAGAGCTTGCGGTCGACCAGCTGCGGGGTCTTCACCTCGAGATAGCCGTTCTCGTCCAGCCGCCGCCGCATGTAGGCCTCGGCGGCCCGATACAGCCGCCAGCCTTTCGGATGCCAAAACACCGACCCGGCCGCTTCCGGCTGCATGTGGAACAGGTCCATCTGCTGGGCGATCCGCCGGTGGTCGCGCCGCTCCGCTTCCTCGAGCTGATGGAGGTGCGCCTCCAGCTCCTTCGCGTCGCGCCAGGCGGTCCCGTAGATGCGGCTCAGCATCGGGTTGCGGTGATCGCCCCGCCAATAGGCGCCGGCGACCTTCATCAGTTTGAAGGCCGTGCCCACGTCGCCGGTGCCGCGCATGTGCGGGCCGCGGCAGAGATCGATCCAGTCGCCCTGCTTGTAGAGCGTGATCGTCTCGTCGGACGGCAGGTCGCGGATCAGCTCGGCCTTGTAGCGCTCGCCGCGGTTCTCGAAGAAAGCGATCGCCTCGTCGCGGTCCCAGACCTGCCGCTCGAAGGGCGCGTTGCGGGCGACGATCTCGCGCATCTTCGCCTCGATCGCCGGGAAATCCTCCGGCGTGAACGGCTCGTTGCGGGCAAAATCGTAGTAGAAGCCGTTCTCGATCGGCGGGCCGATCGTCACCTGCGTCCCCGGGTGCAGCGTCTGCACCGCCTCGGCCAGCACATGCGCCGTGTCATGACGGATCATGTCGAGCGCGTCCGGGTCCTTGCGGGTGACGAACATCACGCCGGCATCGCGCTCGATCGGTCGAGACAGGTCGGTGAGCGTGCCGTCCACGCGCATGGCGATGGCCGCGCGGGCCAGGCCCGGGCCGATGTCGGCGGCCAGAGCCGTGCCCGTGACCGGCCCGTCGAAGCGGCGGATGGAGCCGTCGGGCAAGGTGATGGCGGGCATGGGCTCAGCGTTCTCCGGTACTGGGGCGGCACTCATGGCGCTATTGCAAGCAGGCCGCAACCCTTTCGAGCGCCAGGTCAGCCAAGTTCGCCTCGCGGAGCATCACCACGGTGCCGGCAACTGCTCCCCGCGGCGCAGCCA
>JAVVHH010000323.1:0-2646 GCA_032249615.1 Acetobacteraceae bacterium | reverse complement strand
CGTTCTTCCTCGGCCAGGCCATCCTCAGCGCCAATCACCTGAACGCATCGCTATCCGACCCGGGCGCGCTCCGCTCGATCATCGGCGCCGCGCTGTACCTCACCGTCGCCGCGATCACCGCGCTCGCGTTGGGCGCGCTGCTGCGCAACACCGCCGCCGCGATCTCCACCTTCGTCGCTGTCTTCTTCGTGATCCCGCCGCTGACCATGCTGCTGCCCGCATCCTGGTCGGAAAATTTCGTGCAATACCTGCCCTCCAACGCCGGCGGCATGCTGATCGACGGCACCTACGGCGTCGCCCACCCCTTGGCACCATGGACCGGCTTCGGGCTGATGTGCGCCTACACGGTCGTGCTGATCGCATGCGGCGCCTGGCGACTACGCCGCGTCGACGCTTGACCGCCAGCCGAGGAACTCGCCTGAACCCGGCGACCGGTCCGGCCGACCGCGAAGGAGTACCAAGATGGAACGCAGCGGCCGCGGACCGATGGCCGGAAAAATCCAAGACGCCGCAGCGGAAATCCACGCGGCCGGCGGCGGACCGGTGGACGTGCTCGTCGCAGACCTGTCCGCCCAGTGCGAGGTCCGCCGGCTGGCCGACGAGGCGCTACAGATAGTCGACCGGATCGACGTGCTTGTGAACAATGTCGGTGGCTACTGGAATACCCGGCACATCACCGCTGACGGCCTCGAGCGAACCTTCGCACTCAACCACCTGGCACCGTTCCTGCTCACGACCCTGCTCCTTGATCGGCTAAGACAAACACGCCCGCCCGAGTCGTCACGGTGTCCTCCAACGCGCACGCCGCCGGGCGGATCGACTTCGACGACCTTCAGGGCGAGCACGCCTACTCCGGTGCCCGGGCCTACAACCAATCCAAGCTCGCGAACCTCCTGTTCACCTACCAGCTGGCCAGGAACCTGCACGGCACCTTCGTCACCGCCAACGCGCTGCATCCCGGTGTCGTGCGCACATCCTTCGGAGCCGACGATCCCGGCCGCGCCCAGCGAGTGTTCGTCCCGCTCGTGCGCCCGTTCATGAAGTCCCCGGCCAGGGGAGCCGGCACATCCATTCACCTGGCCTCGGCACCCGAGCTTGAACAGACGACCGGCCGCTACTGCGTCAGCAGCAAACCCAAGAAGTCTTCCCAGCGCAGCTACGACACGGCGGCCGCCGCACAGCTCTGGCAGACGAGCGCCGGCCTCGTCGAACGCTAGACACTCGGCGCCGGTGGCGCGGCCCCAACCGATGGCAGCGGCGATCATGCCGGCTCGGCCCGGCTCGGCACGGCGGGACGCGGGTCGTGGCCATTGCCGCCGTGGTCAAGCAGGGACAATGGACGTCGCCGCGCGACCTCCCGTGCTGGCCTGGCGTTGCGTCCACTCCCAACCCCACAGATTGGGTGGCCTCATGAGTCTCTGGCCGAAGCATCCTGGCGTCCGCACCGGCGATCGGCTTACCACCGGCGAACGAGCCGCTGACGTCGTCCGGAACGGCATGGGGTCCTGGCCGTTCGTCTTCGCATTTCTCACCTTGATGGCTGTCTGGGCCGCGGTTAACGGCAACCACGGCTTTGATCCCTACCCGTTCATCCTGCTCAACCTGTTCCTGTCGATGATCGCCGGATTGCAGGGCGCGATCCTGCTCATCTCGGCCAAGCGCGCGGACTCCATCAGCAGCGAGGTCGCCCTGCACACACTTGCCAACACCACCCGGCTGCAGGAACTGATCGAGGCCAACACCGCGCTCACCACCACCGTCTCCCAGCTCGCACGGCAGATCCACGACCACGTCTGCGCGGACGACCTCCGTGATTAGGCAGCGACGCCAGCTACGTCTCATAAGTCGAACGTCCTCGGGACGCCGGACGACGAGGTCCGAGACAAGTCACGCGGTCGATGTCGGGTGTCCCAGCCGAGGGCCGGTCCCCGGCACGGACCAGCAGCGGATCCCTCGCCGGTCACTGACGCGACGGCGTGCGGTAGCTGTCTTGACTCGCGCCCTTCAAAGGCCGGTCTATCACCGACCCGATTTACGTCATACGATATTTGCGTGGTGAGCGAAGAGCAGATCCAGCGGTGGGCCGACGAGGCCGAGGCAGGCTACGACGTCGAGGAATTGAAGCGTCGTGGGCGGGGACGTCCGGGGCGCGGGGCCGAGCCGATGCAGGTCGTGGCTTTGCGCCTCACGGTTGAGGAGCTCGCCGCGCTGGACGAATTGGCCAAGCGGGAGCACCTGTCGCGCTCTGAGGTGATCAGGCGGGCTCTGGCCGACTTCGCCGCGTGAAGGTTCACCGCAGCGCGCTGAAGCATGGGGTGTCGAGCGAGGACGCGGTGCAAGCCGCTGAGTGGTCTCAGTGGGTCGAGCCGTTGGAGGAGAGCGACTGGCCGCGCCGCGAGCTCCGGCTCGGCTTCGACACGCAAGCGCGATTGCTCGAGACCGTCGTGCTCGTCTTCGAAAGCGGCGAGCAGTTGGTGATCCACGCGATGCCGGCGCGCAAGCAGTACTTGGAGCTCCTGCCCTGAGGCCAGCTGCGCTCGGTCCGGATGTTCATCGCATCAGCCGGACGCTGGCCGGTCCGGTCCACCAGCGGATCCGCCGCCGGGAGCATTCCGCCAGCGGAGCCCCCACGGACACAATGCCGCC
>JAVVHH010000322.1:0-2656 GCA_032249615.1 Acetobacteraceae bacterium | reverse complement strand
GTGACGTAGGGAGGGCGTAGCCCGACCGGAGGCACAGGCCCACCGCGGCGCGCATATTTGCCTCTGTGATCGCGGCCGGTCCGATACGCTGGCGGTTTTCTGGAACGGAGAACCACCTTTGTGCCGGGTCGCCACGCAACCGATCAACAGACGAGGCTTTTCATGAAGCTCCGACAGGACCACTCCATTGAGGTGGCCGCCGCCAAGGCGGATATCAGTCGTGCCACCGGCTATCGGATCGCGCAGGACCCGCGCCTTCCCTCGCAGAAGACGCAGCCGCGCGAACGACGGCGGCCGGATCCGCTGGAACATATCTTCGAAGCGGAGGTCGTGCCGCTCCTGAAGGCTGCGCCGGGCCTGCGCGCGGTGGCGATCTACGACGAGATGCTGCGCCGCCATCCCGATCTGTCGCCCGGGATCCGGCGCACGCTGGAACGGCGGATCCGGACTTGGCGCGCCGCCCATGGCGAGGAGCAGGAGGTGATCTTCCGCCAGGTTCACGAGCCGGGCAGGCTCGGGCTGTCCGACTTCACCGACATGTCCGGGATCGGCGTGATGATCGCCGGTCAGGCCTTGCCCCATCTGCTCTATCACTTCCGTCTGCCATGGTCAGGCTTCGAGCACGCCCATGTCATTCTGGGCGGCGAAAGCTTCGTGGCCCTGGCCGAAGGGTTGCAAAACGCGCTCTGGTCGGCCGGTGGCGCGCCGCACCAGCATCGCAGCGACAGCCTGTCCGCGGCTTTCCGTAACCTCGACGCCGAGGCGCGGTCGGATCTGACGCGCCGCTATGATGCCCTCTGCGCCCATTACCGGATGACACCGACGCGCAACAACAAGGGCGTGGCCCACGAGAACGGCGCGATCGAAAGCGCCCATGGCCACCTCAAGGCCGCGATCCGCGACGCCCTCCTGATGCGGGGCAGCGCGGATTTTGCCGATCTCGGGGCCTACCGTGGCTTCGTCGACGAGATCCTCGGGCGGCGGAACGCGGCCCAGGGCAAGCGCATCGCTGCGGAACGGGCCTATCTGCAGGCCTTACCCGCGCGCCGCACGACGGACTTCGAGGAGGTCATCGTCACGGTGTCCAGCACCGGCGGGTTCACCCTGCGCAAGGTGTTCTACACCGTGCCGTCGCGCCTGATCGGCCACCGACTGCGGGTGCGCCTGTTCGATGACCGGCTGGAGGTGTTCATGGGCGGCACACAGCAGATGACGCTTCCCAGGGGACGGGCCCGCCCTGACGGACGGCACGACCAGGTGGTCAGCTACCACCACGTCATCCATTCGCTGCGCAAAAAACCGATGGCGCTTCTCAACCTGGTCTATCGCGACAAGCTCTTTCCGCGCCCCGCCTACCGGCGCGCCTTCGAGGCGATGGTCGCCCACCTGCCCGAGAAGCTGGCCTGCAAGATCACCGTCGAGTTGCTCGCGCTCGCCCATGATCGCGGCTGCGAACGTGAACTAGCCGAGGAACTGGATGCGGTTCTGGAAGCGGGCCAACTGCCCGATCCCGTCGCCCTGCGCCGGATGTTCGGGCCGGACCCGGCCGACCTGCCCACCGTCTCGGTGCTGCAGGTCAGCCTCGAGAGCTATGATGCGCTCGTCGCCACGGCGACCCGGATGGGAGAGTCGGCATGAAGACCGCCCATCCGATCGACGAGGCCCGTCTCGGCATCATGCTGAACGAGCTGCGGCTGCCCACCATCAAGACCCTCTGGCCCCAGTTCGCCGAAGCTGCCGACAAGGAGGGCTGGCCGGCCGCACGCTTCCTCGCCGCCATCGCCGAGCACGAGCTGGCCGAACGCGCCAATCGCCGGGTCGAACGCCATCTCACCGAAGCGCACCTGCCGCCGGGCAAGACGCTCGACAGCTTCGCCTTCGACGCCGTTCCGATGATCTCGAAAGCGCAGGTCATGGCCATGGCCGCGGGCGACAGCTGGCTGGCCAAGGGGGCCAATGTCCTCATGTTCGGCCCGCCGGGCGGCGGCAAGAGCCACCTCGCGGCCGCCATCGGCCTCGCACTGATCGAGAACGGCTGGCGCGTGCTCTTCACCAGAACCACCGATCTGGTGCAGAAGCTGCAGGTCGCCCGGCGCGAATTGCAGCTCGAGGCCGCCCTCGCCAGGCTCGACAAGTTCGACCTGCTCATCCTCGATGACCTCGCCTACGTCACCAAGGACCAGGCCGAGACCAGCGTCCTGTTCGAACTGATCTCGGCCCGATACGAGCGACGATCCGTCCTGATCACCGCAAACCAGCCCTTCGGCGAATGGAACAGGGTCTTCCCCGACCCTGCCATGACCCTCGCTGCCGTCGACAGGCTGGTCCACCACGCCACGATCTTCGAGATGAACGTCGAAAGCTACCGGCGGCGCAGCGCCATGGAAGCCAAACGCACCCGAGGGCGCCCCGCCTCCTTCGCGACAATCAACAACACGCCCCAGTTTGTCGCGGAGCGTCAATCAGCCAGCGAACCAGACCTTGCCAGCGACAACCAGCCTGATAGCCTCCCAGAAGCCGCGACGTAGAATCTCATCCAGATTGACGCGCAGGTCTCATCAAGATTGTCGCGCTATACTCCCTGGCATGCGGTCCAACGGAACCGCGAACACCACTTCGACCCACCCGCTCCAACGCAAACATGCGGCGATCATTG
>JAVVHH010000321.1:0-2669 GCA_032249615.1 Acetobacteraceae bacterium | reverse complement strand
CGCAGAGCAGCCGATGGTGCCCGAGGATCCACAAATCGCCCCTGCGCGATGCCGGGTTGCGCGGCGGCTCGGGGATGATGACGGGCGGAACCGAGCCGCCAGCCCCGCCGTCTTCATCGTCTGCGTCCGGGTCGAGCGCGAGGAGCTTGTCGAGTTCGCCGTCGGAGAAGCCGACCAGCGACAGATCGAAGTCCTCGGCCAGCAGTCCCTGCAGCTCGGCCGAGAGCAGCGCCTCGTCCCAGGTGCCCAGTTCGGTGAGCCTGTTGTCGGCGATGCGGTAGGCCCGGCGCTGCGCGGGCGTGAGATGCCCGAGCACGATCACCGGCGCCTCGGTCAGCCCGAGCTGGCTCGCCGCCAGAACGCGGCCATGGCCCGCGATCAGCTCCCCGTCCTCGGCCACGAGGCAGGGCACGGTCCAGCCGAACTCGGCCATGCTGGCGGCGATCCGCGCCACCTGCTCGGGCCCATGCTGCTTCGCGTTCCCGGCATAGGGCTTGAGGCGCGCGAGCGGCCACGTCTCGATCCGGTCGGGGGCAAAGGCAAGGGTCATGGGCGTTGGCAAAGGAATGCAGGTGAAGGAGAGGGCACAGGGCGGATGAGCCGGCCTGACGGTCTGGCGACCGATGCCTGGCCAGGCCTGCGCGGCAGCCGAGGCCTCGAGGGGAGGGCCGCCGCCCGTCGGCGTGCGCGGAGGCGTGGATATCCTGTGGACGCATGGATGATCGTGCGTGGATCGCCTGTGGACTCCGGGTGGATTCCACCGTGGATGCCGCAGGTGGCCTCCAAGGTGGATTCCGCAGGCCAGCAGGAAGCCACCCGGAAGCCAGCCCGGACCTTCGGCTATGCAACGGAAATCACGCCGTTTTCTTGTGCCCTCAGGCAGGCGGTGGCTTCCGTCTGGCGGGGGTGGCTTCCCAAAAAATCGGCCTGTGCCAAGCGATACGCCGCGCCTCGCCCGCCAGCATACGATTTCGGCCAGGGAGGAACCGGAAACTGCGTCGGGGTGGACCCCGGCCGGACCCTCGCTGGATACCGGGGTCCAGAAGGCCCCATTCAACGCAAAGGGGAGAGCGGGCTTTCCAGCGCACTCTGCCCATCTTGCCTTCGGAATAGCACGATCATGTTGCAGATGTCGAAGGAAAAAGTGTTGCAACACATTGGAGTCACTGCGCATTCAGCCGCGCGGCGATCTTCGTCAGCGCCAGCTGCCAGCGCCGCCATGCGGTCGTGCGGTCGCAGCCCAGCTCGCCGCTGATCTGCTTCCACGGCACACGGGCCGCGCGGGACCAGACCAGCTTGCGCTCCGCCTCCTCGATCCAGAGCACCCAGTCGAAGGTCTGCTCGAGCCGGGTGATGGCGGCGGCCGAGGGCCAGACCCGCATCGGCTGCGGCTCCATCGCCGCGATCTCGCGGCTCGTCCGCACGATGTCGGGCCAGGTGTTGAAGTAGCCCTGCGCGTTGACCGGCGGCAGCTTGCGCAGGGTGCGGAACGCCTCCTCGAAATGATCGGCAACGCAGTCGGCGGTCCATTCGCGATCAGCCATGGCGCGCCTCCCTGTCGGACGGGCGCGGGCCATAGAGCTTCTCGCCCAGCTGTCGGACAAGCTCACGCTCGGGCCATGTGAGGCGGTCATCGTCGATTGCCACTGCCAGCACGCCCTGCTCCATCCAGCCGTCGCGCTTCACGCGGTCCGGATCGCGCCGCTCGCCGCCATAGCCTTTCGGCATGAACCCCATCCCGGTCATGCGCGCCCCTCCTGCCGCTCTCTTTCCATGGCCGCGCGGGCTCGCTGGGCACGGCAACGATCGCGGTCGTTGTCGAGGTCGATCCGGCTGAGGCCAGTCTCGCGATCGACATGGCTGCCTTCGCCGTGGCGCGCCCAGGCGATCAGGGTGTTGGCGATCCTGCCCTGCATCTGCAGCAGGGCACTCTGCGTCGAGGTGGCAATCAGAGGGGCGAGGTATCTCGTCAGGAACGGCAGCCAGTCGGTCGGGTTCAGGATGACGACCTGCTCGACGAGGCCAAGGGGGTCCTCAATCAGGACAAGGATGCCGTTCCTCTCGCTCGGCCAGAAGCGGATTTCGAGGCCGGTGCTGGCCGTGCAGTCCTCCGTCAACAGCGTGTATTCGCAATCGAGAACACGCTCGAGGGCGCAATGCCAATCGATGCGTTCCGTCTGGCTGAGGCTTTGGGCCTCGTGGTACCAATCGGGAAGATCCACATCGTGGAAGCGCCCGGCGTCGTAGACACGCATCGTGTCGAACATCATGCGTCTATCTCCTCTGTGGGTTCGGGGTGAACGGATGGCCTTGGAGCGTCGGGCTTCGCGGCCTCCAGCCGGATGGACAGCACATCGAGCGCGGCCCGGCGCGCGGCGAGCACGGCCTGCATGCTGGCGGTCAGGCGGGATGCGAGGGTGTCGAGGTGCGCGGCCTCGGCGGGATCCGGCACGCTGGCGTCGGCGCCTGCGACGTGCCGCATCTCGAAGTCGGCGAGCGGCCCGAGCCGGTTGGTGAGCCAGGCTTCCGGGTCGGGGATGCGGTAGAGATCGACGCGGGCGGTGCGGGCACGATGGCCGGGACCTTCCGGGCGGTAGGTCACCTCCACGGAGGAGTGTGACATTTGGCTATTATAGAGATCCCTATAATAGCAGTTTGTCACACTCCTC
>JAVVHH010000320.1:0-2677 GCA_032249615.1 Acetobacteraceae bacterium | reverse complement strand
GGCCGAGATCCGGAAATGCGTCATGCAATACGGCTTCGTCGGCATCAACCTGAACCCGGACCCCTCGGGCGGCCATTGGACCAGCCCGCCGCTGTATGACCGATACTGGTATCCGATCTACGAAACGATGGTGGAGCTCGACATCCCGGCCATGGTCCATGTCTCGACCTCCTGCAACGCGTGCTTCCACACGACCGGCGCCCACTACATCAACGCCGACACGACGGCGGTCATGCAGTTGATCGAGGGCGACCTGTTCCGCGACTTCCCGCAGCTGCGCTTCGTCATCCCGCATGGCGGCGGCGCCGCGCCCTATCACTGGGGTCGCTACCGCGGGCTGGCGCAGGCCATGCAGAAGCCCGAGTTGCGAGAGCATCTGCTGCACAACGTCGTCTTCGACACCTGCGTCTATCACCAGCCCGGCGTCGACCTGCTGACCAAAGTCATCCCGGTCGACAACATCCTGTTCGCGTCCGAGATGATCGGCGCGGTGCGCGGCATCGATCCCGAGACTGGCCACCATTTCGACGACACGCGCCGCTACGTGGAGGCAACCGCCAACCTGTCGGCGGAAGACCGCCACAAGGTGTTCGAGGGCAACGCGCGCCGGGTCTACCCGCGGCTGGATGCGCAATTGAAGCAACGGAGGGCAGCATGACCGAGATCGGCGTCGTCCGGCGCAGCATCCACCGCGCCGACCGCTCCGCGACCGAGCGCCTCGCCCAGTTCGGCGCGACGACGGTCCACGAGGCAATGGGCCGCACCGGGCTGCTCAAGCCCTATATGCGCCCGATCTATCCCGGCGCCCGGGTCTCCGGCACCGCCGTCACCGTGCTGCTGCAGCCCGGCGACAACTGGATGCTGCACGTCGTCGCCGAGCAGATCCAACCAGGCGACATCGTCGTCGCCGCCGTCACGTCCGACTGTACGGATGGCTATTTCGGCGACCTGCTCGCCACCTCTTTCATGGCCCGCGGCGCCCGCGCGTTGATTATCGACGCCGGCGTGCGGGATGTGCCGGCGCTCACGGAAATGAAGTTCCCGGTCTGGAGCAAGGCGATCTCGTGCAAGGGGACGGTCAAGGCAACGCTCGGCTCCGTCAACGTCCCGGTCGTCTGCGCCGGCGAGTTGGTGACAGCAGGCGACGCAGTCGTCGCCGATGACGACGGCGTGGTGGTTGTACCGGCGGCGGCGGCGCTCACGGTCGCCGAGGCCGCGGCGAAGCGGGAGGCGAATGAGACGGATAAGCGAGCGAAGCTCGGGTCCGGCGTGCTCGGGCTTGACCTCTACGGCATGCGCGAGCCGCTGGCCAAGGCCGGGCTGCGATACGAGGACTGAGCACCGTGTCCGACGAACTCCTCGTCCTCGGCTCCATGGCGACTCGGGCCCTGCTCGCCGAACTCGTCGCCACCTGGGACCGCCCAGCCCGCGCCCTGGCCCGAGGCGGGGTGGAAGCCGTCCGACGGGTGAGAGAGGGCGAGGCCGTCGACGTGCTGGTGCTTGCAGAAGCCGCGATGCGCTCGCTTGAGGCGGAGGGGCTCCTGCTGCCAGACAGCCTCGTACCGCTCGTCGCCTCCGACATGGCCGTGGCGGTGCGGTCAGGCACAGCACTCCCCGATCTGTCTGGGCCCGATGCACCCGCGCGCCTGAGGGCGGCAGGCCGGATCGGCTACTCGACCGGCCCCTCCGGCGACCACCTGCTGCAGGTGCTCCAAGACTGGGGGCTGCGTGACGCGCTCAATCTCGTTCAAGCCCCGCCCGGAATCCCCGTCGGCCAGCTACTGGCCGACGGCGCCGCCGACCTCGGCTTCCAGCAGCAAAGCGAACTGATCAGCATTCCCGGCCTAGCCATCACACCGATCGCGCCGCCCCTCGGGAAACGCACCCTCTTCTTCGGTGGCATCCCGCGCCACTCGCACCGGCCGCAAGAAGCGGCGACACTGATCGCCTCTTTCTCAAATTCCCAAGACGCGCTCCGCCGCCACGGGCTTCAGGCGGCCTGACCAACTTGCCCGTGCCTGTCAGGCGGCGAGCGGCGACCTCGTGGAATACCGATCCAAAACTTAGGCCCTGTAGCGAACGCCCAGCTTCTGGAACTCTGCCTCGACGATCGCCAGAAGTTCGTTCTGAATGGCGGCCTCACCCGCGCCGCAATAGTCCCCAACGAGGGCGTAAGCTTCTTTGTAAGCCCGCCGCAGCGCCTGACCCGAGGCCTGCCATTTTGTGGGGTTCTCTCGCCGCAAAATGCTATTGATCCGACCAATATGGGCTCGCTCCGGCAAGAGCACACAGAGTTGGTCGTCACGCGATGGCGCGTTGCTC
The DNA here is from genome assembly GCA_032249615.1 of Acetobacteraceae bacterium. Lineage (GTDB taxonomy): Bacteria > Pseudomonadota > Alphaproteobacteria > Acetobacterales > Acetobacteraceae > JAVVHH01. The sequence goes on along the minus strand of JAVVHH010000320.1, from coordinate 355 downwards.
GCCACCCCAAGCCGATGCAAGTCATCTGTTTCTACGACATGATGAGATTGCCAACCCTTGTAAGACGCAGTTCGGTCGCGGAACCTACATAGGTCCTTATACCCGCCGATGAGCTGGTTCGCCTTGGTCAGAAAGACGTTGCCCTCAGGCCAAGGCGTGAAAGCCGTAAACGGTATACCCGCGGTAAGGAGGACCTCGGCGACCGTAAACACTGGAATCCCCTTTCGATCACCGTCGGCTAGAACGGGATCTCGTCGTCCAGGTCGCCCGCGCCGCGGGACGCGTCCCAGGTAGCAGTGTCGCCGCCGCCGCTGCGGGCGGGGGCGTTGCGGGGGGCGGAGGAGGATGGGCGCTC
>JAVVHH010000319.1:0-2685 GCA_032249615.1 Acetobacteraceae bacterium | reverse complement strand
CGAGGCCGGGTCCTTCGCGAAGCATACCGGTCTGCGGCGGCATATGCGGGGCCATTCCGAGATCGAGGGCCAGGATGTTGATCTGCCCTTCGTGGTGAAGCCGACGACAGCCGAGGGCGAACGCATCACGGAACTCCTGCCGAGGTTCGAGAGATACGCCAAAGCGAGCTACCCCAGCACCCCGAGGGATGTCACCGCCAGCTCCGTGGAACTTCGGTTTGTTGTCTCGAAGCTGAATTACGATCTCGTGCCGATGCTCGCGACCAGCCAGGCCGACTACCAGCTCCTGCTCAAAAAGGACGGCTCCCGCCGCCTCACGTCCGTTACCAAGCACACCGAATTTGTCCGAAGCCGCACGCGGCAGAGCGACGCGCTTGCCGGCCGCGTGAAATTCAACGAGTGCGTCCGTCTGCTGAAATGGTGGCGGTTTGTTCGCATCGATGCGGCAAGTTCGATCGAGGAGGTTCGCACGACGCTGATCGAACTGCTCTGCGCCAGCGCGTACGATCGGCTGAGCGTGGAAGCCACCTACACCGAAACGCTGCTCAAGTGGTTTAGCTGGTTGGCCGCAGTGACCGCGCAGCGCATGCGCATCACGTTCAGCGACTACCCGACGATCGAGCCGTTTAATCGGGAAGCTCAGGGCAACCCACTGTGGCAAGTGATCGATCCCGTCAATGCGAACAACAACGTCGTCCACTCCCAATGGGGCAACATCGAGCTTGAGGAATTTGCCGCGTGGTTTGCCGCGGCGCGTGACGCGCTCAGCCGTCTGGTTGTCTACGAAAGAGACGGGAACGATAGCGTCGTCGATGGCATTCTGGCGGATTTATTCGGAAACCCTGTCCTCACGCATGGAGAGCTATCGTGAGCGGCATCCAGACCGCAACGCGTTCGCAGACAAACACCTTTAGCGAGGCGCGGCTACGCGCCGTGATGCCGGAGGTGGGCGCCGATTTCGTCAATATGGCCGGCGCTGGCATCATTGAGTTCGCGACGGCAACGCGATGGAGCGAGGACCTTCTTTTTGTCCTGGAACATCAAGCTGCCCACGGCTTCCAGATTCAGTTGAATTGTCCTGGGCGTATTCCGATTGCGCTCGACTATCGCGTCAGCAGCGATGGCTCGGTCCGGGAAAGCAGCACCGCAGGGGGAATCGACTACTACGCGTTGCCCGGCGGCACCACGGCCACGCTGTTCGTTGATTTGAACTTTCAGGCGCGCCAGATCGCGACCGTTCAACTCTATACGCGGCAGCGCGGTTGGGGATCGGGGCAGGCTGTCGCAGGCGACGTTGTTCGCGATCGTGTGTATTCCAAAGATGGCTACGGCGTCATTCGAGGGAAGGTCGGCGGTTGGCCATGAGTGAACTGCGGCTCCTCGAAACTGTCCACCCCACCAAAGAGGGAATGAAGGATTACGAAGCGCTGCTCGGAATCGAAGAGATCAAAGAGGCGTTGGTCGATGAGCTGACGCTGATCCTGGATCGGGACCGGATGGCGACCTGGATCAAGAAGCATCATCCGCACGGTTTGGGCATTGTGAATCGCGCGCGATCGAAGGCGCCTCTGATCCTGCTCTCCGGCGATGTCGGCTGCGGCAAAACCGCCTTGGCCTCGTGCGTGGCGTCCGCGGTGGGGAAGATAATTGATCATCGTATCGTCTGCCTGGAGACACCCTCCGACATACGTGGCACCGGGCTGGTGGGTGAGCTTTCCACCAACGTCACCGAGGCTTTTACGCAGGCAAAAGTGAAGGCCAAGGCGATAGGCCGCGGCATTCTCGTCATTGACGAAGCCGATGACCTGGCGACACGCCGCGGCCAGATGCAAGCTCATCATGAGGACCGTGCGGGCGTCAACGTCCTGATCAAGCAGATCGATCAACTCGCGACCACCAGTGCGCCGATGGCGGTGATCATGATCACCAACCGGGAGGATGTTCTCGATCCGGCTGTCGTTCGCCGGGCCACTCTTTGCCTGAAATTTCACCGGCCGAACGACGAAGCCCGCGCTGCGGTATTCCGGCATATCCTGGAGGGCACTGACACCACCGACAGCCAACTGCGCGAGTTGGTAAAGCTGACGGGCAAGACACCACCCTACACATTCTCCGATATCACGGATCGGATCGCGCGGTTGGCTTTACGTTGGGCGTGGAAAAGCAACCAGGCGTTCGGTCCGGACCTCCTCAAGGCGGCCATAGCCGAGGTTGAGCCATCGCCCTTGATGGATGTCGATCAGTTACGATGAGCAACCGTGGTGACGGCCAACGTTCAAAGGGACGTGGCGCCGGGGCGTTGCGCAATTACAGCGAACTTACTCTCAAACTGCTCTGGGGTCGCGCGGCCGGCCATTGCGCGATGCCCGATTGTCGTATGGAACTCTATGCGGAGGCGACCGACTACGATCCGGTCGTTGTCATCGGCGACATGGCGCACGTCGCCGGCGCCAGTGATCGCGGACCGAGACCCGTTCCGGCGTTGAGTTTAAAGGAGCGGAACGATTATGAGAATCTGATTCTGCTGTGCAAAAACTGTCACAGTCGCATCGACAAGCAAGCCCGCTCCAATCCGGAAGAACGCTTGAAGGAAATCAAACAGGCTCATGAAGCCTGGGTGCGGGCCTCGTTGCCCGAGCGCGGCCGGGCGCGCTCGGGCTGGACCATCCTTGGCCTTCAAGGCGA
>JAVVHH010000318.1:0-2687 GCA_032249615.1 Acetobacteraceae bacterium | reverse complement strand
GCAGTGCCCGGCGCCTCCACCACTTTCCAAAAGTGGGTGCGGGGGCGACACAGGCTCGACACGCGTGGTAAAGAGCTTCCTTTTGCCCGGCATGATACCGCCGTTATCGGGTCATATCACAAGTGCCAATGACAATCATGAGGCGCTCGCTCTCGCTGCGTAAGCAGTGAAAAGCGCGGTTCGGGGGGTACCGGGCAACAGAAACCCCCCACTCCAAAACGATCTCCCCACTTGAGGGTCATGAAAAACGCGGAACGGAGCCGATGGGAGCGCGTGGGCGTTTTCAATTGGGAGCGTTGCGTTTAAAGGGGCGCGGATGGAAGACGAACCGACGGGTGCGCCGCCGCAGGCGCCTGAGAGCCTGCTGCCGTACGATCTCTGGACCGAAGAAGCGTTGCGGCAGGTGGTCGTGATGGCGATCGGGTATGCCGCGGAGAACGGGTTGCCGGGCGAGCACCATTTCTTCATCTCGTTCCGCACCGATGCGCGGGGCGTCTCGGTGCCGACGCGGCTGCTCGCGCAGTATCCGCACGAGATGACGATCGTGCTGCAGCATCAGTTCTGGGACCTCAAGCTCGAAGATGGCGGGCAGCGCTTCTCGGTGGGGCTGTCGTTCGGGGGTGTGCCGTCGTCGCTCTCGGTGCCGCTCTCGGCGGTGACTGGATTTGCGGACCCGCATGTGCAGTTCGGGCTGCGGTTCCGCCCGCCGGAGGAGCACCCGGCCAACGACGAAGCGGCGGACCGGGCGGCTCCGCCCGAGGAGACGGCAGCGGCCGAGCCGGAGGGGGAGGAGGAGCCGGCCGACCCGGCCAACCAGGTCGTCAGCCTCGACGCGTTCCGCCGCCGCCCGCCGGCCAAAGACTAAGGTGTTCAGGAGAGCTCGCCGATGAACGTTCCCGTCGCCCCCAGCCGGGCCCGGCCGGCCGACTTCCTCTACGCGCCGATGTTCCCGCTAGGGCCGCGCGAGGTCGAGTGGCGCAAGCTGGAGATCGCCGGCGTGTCGACGGCGCATTGCGACGGACAGACCGTGCTGCGGATCAAGCCGGACGCGCTGAGCGAGCTGGCGTTCCAGGCCTACCACGACGTCTCGCACCTGCTGCGGCCTGCGCACCTGCGGCAGCTGCGCGCGATCCTGGACGATCCGGAGGCGAGTGCGAACGACCGGTTCGTGGCGCTCGACCTGCTGAAGAACGCCAACATCGCGGCCGGCGGGGTGCTGCCGATGTGCCAGGACACCGGGACGGCGCTGGTGTTCGGCAAGAAGGGGCAGCGGGTTTGGGTCGAGGGCGACGAGGAGGAGGCGATCTCCTACGGCGTGCACCGGACCTATACGGAAACCAACCTGCGCTACTCGCAGATGGCGCCGCTCTCTATGTTCGAGGAAGTGAACACGGGCAACAACCTGCCGGTGCAGTTCGACATCATGGCGGCGCCGGGCCAGGACCATGCCGACGAGATGAGCCTGATGTTCATCGCCAAGGGCGGCGGGTCGGCCAACAAGTTCTTCCTGTTCCAGGAGACGCGGGCGATCCTCAACCCGGAGAAGCTGCTCGGCTACATCGAGACGCGGATCAAGACGCTGGGGACGGCGGCCTGCCCGCCTTACCACCTGTCGATCGCAATCGGCGGAACGTCGGCGGATCTGTGCCTGAAGGCGTGCAAGCTGGCGTCGACGAAGTATCTGGACCCGCTGCCGACGGAGGGGAGCCGCCCGGGGCATGCGTTCCGCGATGTCGAGATGGAGCGGCAAGTGCTCGAGCTGACCCGGCGGATCGGGATCGGCGCGCAGTTCGGCGGCAAGTATTTCTGCCACGACGTGCGCGTGGTCCGGATGCCGCGGCACGGGGCGAGCCTGCCGGTGGCGATCGGGGTGTCGTGTTCGGCGGACCGGCAGATCCTAGCGAAGGTCACGCCGGAGGGGGTGTTCCTCGAGCAGCTGGAGACGGATCCGTCGAAATACCTGCCGGACGTCGAGGAAGTCGGCGGCGAGGTCGTGCGGATCGACCTCAACCGGCCGATGGAGGAGATCCGGCGGACACTGTCTGCGTATCCGGTGAAGACGCGGGTGTCGCTGACCGGGCCGATGATCGTGGCGCGCGACATCGCGCATGCCAAGTTCAAGGAGCGGCTCGATCGCGGCGAGGGTTTGCCGCAGTATCTGAGGGATCATCCGGTGTATTACGCCGGGCCGGCGAAGACGCCGGCGGGGATGGCGACCGGGTCGTTCGGGCCGACGACGGCGGGGCGGATGGACAGCTACGTCGCGGAGCTGCAGCGGGCGGGCGGGTCGTTCGTGATGCTGGCCAAGGGCAACCGCTCGAAAGCCGTGCGGGATGCGTGCAAGGCGTATGGCGGCTTCTATCTCGGGAGCGTCGGCGGCCCGGCGGCGCGGCTAGCGCAGGACTGCATCCGCAAGGTGGAGGTGCTCGAGTATCCGGAGCTCGGGATGGAAGCGGTCTGGCGGATCGAGGTGGAGGATTTCCCGGCCTTCATCGTGACCGACGACAAGGGCAACGATTTCTACGACGGATTGACCTGATGCGCTTCACTGTCGACCGGATCGACCACATCGTCCTGAATTGCCGCGACGTGGAGATTACCGCGTCGTGGTTCCAGCGGGTGCTGGGGATGGAGCGGGAGGAGTTCGGCGAGGACCGGCGGACGGCGCTGAAGTTCGGGGGGCAGAA
>JAVVHH010000317.1:0-2705 GCA_032249615.1 Acetobacteraceae bacterium | reverse complement strand
TGCGCGACGTGCACCCGACGCATTACGGCCGCATCTGCCCGATCGAGACGCCGGAAGGCCCGAACATCGGCCTGATCAACTCGCTGGCCACCTACGCCAAGGTCAACAAATACGGCTTCATCGAGACGCCGTACCGGTTGGTCAGGGACGGCCAGGTCCAGGACGGCTGGAAGTATCTGTCGGCGATGGAGGAAGAGAAACTCGTCGTCGCCCAGGCCGACGCGCCAACCGACCGCGAGGGCAACTTCACCAACGAGCTCGTTTCCGTGCGGCGCCAGGGTGATTTCCGCTTGGTCAAACCCGAGGACGTGACGGCGGTCGACGTGTCGCCGAAGCAGTTGGTCTCGGTTGCGGCCGCGCTCATCCCGTTCCTCGAGAACGACGACGCGAACCGCGCGCTGATGGGCTCGAACATGCAGCGCCAAGCGGTGCCGCTGATCCGTTCGGATGCGCCGCTCGTCGGCACCGGCATGGAGGCCGCGGTCGCCCGCGACTCCGGCGCCACCATCGTGGCCAAGCGGCCCGGCATCGTCGACCAGATCGACGGCGCCCGCATCGTCGTCCGTGCGACGGCCGATGACGGCACCACCCACGGCGTCGACATCTACCGGCTGCGTAAATACATGCGCTCCAACCAGAGCACCTGCATCAACCAGCGCCCGCTGGTCAAAGTCGGCGACCGGGTGAACATCGGCGACATTATCGCCGACGGACCCAGCACCGACCTTGGCGAGTTGGCCCTCGGCCGCAACGTGCTCTGCGCGTTCATGCCGTGGAACGGCTACAACTTCGAGGACTCCATCCTCATCAGCGAGCGGATCGCGCGCGACGACGTGTTCACCTCGATCCACATCGAGGAATTCGAAGTCATGGCCCGCGATACCAAGCTCGGCCAGGAGGAGATCACGCGCGACATCCCCAACGTGGGCGAAGAAGCGCTGAAGAACCTGGACGAAGCCGGCATCGTCTATATCGGCGCCGAAGTGAACCCGGGTGACATCCTCGTCGGCAAGGTCACGCCGAAGGGCGAGAGCCCGATGACGCCGGAAGAAAAGCTGCTCCGCGCCATCTTCGGCGAGAAGGCGTCGGATGTCCGCGACACCTCGCTCAAGCTGCCCCCGGGCGTCACCGGCACGATCGTCGACGTCCGCGTGTTCAGCCGCCGTGGCGTGGACAAGGACGAGCGCGCCATGGCGATCGAGCGTTCGGAGATCGAGCGCCTGGCCAAGGACCGCGACGACGAGCGGGCCATCCAGGAGCGGTCTTTCCTGAACCGGTTGCGCGAGAAGCTGCTGGGCCGCAAGGCCGCCGGCGGGTTCAAGGGCATCAAGTCAGGCACGGTGATCGACGAGGCGTTGCTCGCGGAACACCCGCGCGGCGCCTGGCGGAACATCGGCGTCGCCGAAGACAGCGTCATGGCCGAGATCGAGACTCTCAAGCGGGAGTTTGATGCTGCCGTAGCTCGCCTTCAGGCTCGTTTCGACGGCAAAGTGGAAAAACTGCAGCGTGGCGACGAGTTGCCGCCCGGCGTCATGAAGATGGTCAAGGTGTTCGTCGCGGTGAAGCGCAAGCTGCAGCCCGGCGACAAGATGGCCGGACGCCACGGCAACAAGGGCGTCGTCAGCCGGGTCACGCCGGTCGAGGACATGCCGTTCCTCGAGGACGGCACCCATGTCGACCTCGTGCTCAATCCGCTCGGCGTGCCGAGCCGGATGAACGTCGGGCAGATCCTCGAGACCCATCTCGGCTGGGCCTGCGCCTCGTTGGGCAAACAAGTCGGCGAGTTGGTCGACGAGTACCGGCGCACGGGGGCGCATCGCGAGGAGCTGCTCACCCGGATGCGCGAGGTCTATGGCGAGGAGATCTTCGCCCGCGAGATCGCGCCCATGAGCACGGCGCAGCTCGTGGAACTGGCCGAAAACCTGCGCAAGGGCGTCCCCATCGCGACCCCGGTGTTCGACGGCGCACGCATGTCGGACATCGAGGCGATGCTGGTGGAGGCCGGGCTCGACACGTCGGGCCAGGTGCAGCTCACGGACGGGCGGTCGGGCGAGATCTTCGAGCGCCGGGTCACGGTGGGCTACATCTACATGCTCAAGCTGCACCACCTCGTGGACGACAAGATCCACGCGCGCAGCATCGGGCCTTACAGCCTGGTGACGCAGCAGCCCTTGGGCGGCAAGGCGCAGTTCGGCGGTCAGCGCTTCGGCGAGATGGAGGTCTGGGCGCTGGAGGCCTACGGCGCGGCATACACCTTGCAAGAGATGCTGACGGTGAAGTCGGACGACGTTTCGGGCCGCACCAAGGTCTATGAGGCGATCGTTCGCGAGCAGGACAACTTCGAGGCAGGCATTCCGGAGAGCTTCAACGTGCTGGTCAAGGAACTGAAGAGCCTTGGCTTGAACGTCGATCTCGACCAGAGCGCGGCCTGACAGGAGACAGCGTGATGAACGAACTGATGAAGATCCTGGGCCAAACCGGCCCAGCGGTCACCTTCGACCAGATCCGCATCCAGATCGCGAGTCCGGAGCAGATCCGCTCGTGGTCCTACGGCGAGATCAAGAAGCCGGAGACCATCAACTACCGCACGTTCAAGCCGGAGCGGGACGGGCTGTTCTGCGCCCGCATCTTCGGCCCGATCAAGGACTACGAGTGCCTGTGCGGCAAGTACAAGCGGATGAAGTTCCGCGGCATCATCTGCGAGA
>JAVVHH010000316.1:0-2727 GCA_032249615.1 Acetobacteraceae bacterium | reverse complement strand
CGCCACGATACAGCGCTGGCTCAAGGCCGGCGTCGTGGAATTCGGCAATCTCTCGCCGAGCGCCGAAGGAACCCCGCAGGGCGGGGTGGTTTCCCCTCTGCTGGCGAACATCGCGCTCGACGGGATGGAGCGGCTGTTCGGGTACGCGACCGACAAAGGGCGGCTTCTCGCGCCGCATGAACGGCGCGGCCCGAACAAAGGGATCGGTCTCATCCGCTACGCCGATGATTTCGTGGTGTCCGCGCCGTCGCGGGAGGTGATCGAAGATCACGTCATCCCCACGCTGACCGCGTTCCTGGCGGCGAGGGGGCTGGCGCTGAGCGAAGCCAAGACCCGGATCGTCCACGTGACGGAGGGGTTCAACTTCCTCGGCTTCGAAATCAGGAAGCGTCCGGCCATGCTGATGATCACGCCCCAGAAATCCAAGGTGCTGGCGCACGTCGCCGGCATCAAGAGATGGCTGGACGACCATCGGCAGGCCCCAGTGGCAGTGGTATGCCAGTCCCTCTCCCCAATCATACGGGGATGGGCCAACTACTACCGCTCCTGCATGGCCGCGCGGACGTTCCGGAAGGTGAGCCACCTCGTGTGGCAGCACCTGTGGAGGTGGGCGAAGCGGCGTCACCCGAACAAGCCCAAGCGCTGGGTGGCGGCGCGATACTTCACACTGCACCGGAACCGGAGGTGGCAGTTCCGCGAAGGTTCGCACGCGCTCATTCGGCACCACGAGATCGCCATCGTGCGCAAGCCGAAGGTGAAAGCGACACACTCCCCGTTCAACCCTGCCCAGCGGGGCTACTGGGAATGGCGGCGCGAACTCGTGGTCCGGCTGAACATGCAATCGAAGACGCTGGGAGGGATGCTCCGGCGGCAGCGGTATCGCTGCGGCATGTGCGGGGGACCCTTCCAGTCCGACGACACCATCCACAACCACCACATCGTCCGCCGCAAGGACGGGGGCGTGGACGGGATGGAAAATCGTATGCTGGTGCACGGGTGGTGCCACACGGCCCACCACGCGCGCGGTGGACTGAAGGTGCAAGGTGCTTGAGCCGGATGCACGGAGACGGGCATGTCCGGTTCTTAGGGGGCGGGGCCGTCGCGAGACGGCCTACAGGCGCGGTGCCACCGCGCCTCCGCTACCCGGTGAGACGATCGCGGAGGCGATCCGCCGGGCCTGGGACGAGGGCGGCGAGCTCTCGGCCGTGGTCGAGCTGCGCCGGCACTTCCCGCTGATCAGCGACGGCGCGGACGCGCGCCGGTGCGTGCGGGCCATCGTGGGCTGGAGGCAGCCGCCCGCCCTGGACGAAGGGACCGGGTGAGACTGGGCCTCGAAGCCGTGCACAGGTCGCAAGGGGAAGCACTCCGCCCGGCACGTTCCCGAGACCCGTGCCGAGGCCCTGCCGATCGAAAGGCGGCTTCGGGACAGAGTTGCAAGGGCGCGCGATCCCGGTTTCCTCGCATGGATGCGGCCACGCGTTCGCTCATCCTGGAACTCGTCGTTTGCGAGACCCTGGAACCATACGGCAGGATGCCGTATATAGCCCGGCATGGCCACGTACACGCCCGCCACCGCCCGTCTGGAGGCGCGCCTGCCCGCCGAGGTCATGGCCACCCTCAAGCGCGCCGCCGAGATCGAGGGGCGCACGCTCACCGACTTCGTCGTAGCAGCCGCCCACGCCGCGGCCCGACGCACCATTGAGGAGATCGAGGTCATCCGCTTGTCGGTCGAGGACTCGCGCCGCTTCGCCGACGCCGTCCTCGACCCGCCCGAGCCGTCGCCGGCGCTGCGGCGCGCCTTTCGGCACCACCGCGAGCTGGTCTCCCACTCCGAACCGTGAGCGGGCCAGGCTCGTTCCGCATCGAGCGCCTGACCGGTCACGACCGCGCGGGCTTCGACTGCGGCGTGCCCGCGCTCGACGGCTATCTCCGCACCCAGGCCGGCCAGGACGCGCGCCCGCGCATGGCGAGTTGCTTCGTCGCCGTGGACAGGAGCGGGGCGGTGATGGGCTTCTACACCCTCGCCGCCGCCGGCGTCGCACCCTCCGGCCTGCCCGAGGAGATCGCGCGCCGTCTGCCGCGCTACCCTTCCATCCCCGCCTACCGGGTGGGCAGGCTCGCGGTGGACCGTCGTGCGCGCGGGCTGAAGCTCGGCGCGGCGCTGCTGGCCGACGCCTTCCTGCGCGCGGGCCGGGCGGAGGCGGCCGGCTACGCGCTCGTGGTGGACGCGAAAGACGAGCAGGCAGCCGCCTTCTACCGTCACCACGACGCGAACATGTCATATATACCGCCAAGCGCATCGAGTATGCTGGAAACATGGAAGTCACGGCCGCCGCCCAGGTCTTCGGCGCCCTCTCGCAGGAGACGCGCCTCGCCGTCCTGCGCCTGCTCATCTCAGCCGGGCCGAGCGGGCTGCCGGCGGGCGAGATCGCCGATCGGCTGGGCCTGCCCGCGTCCACGGCCTCGTTCCACCTCAGCGCCCTCGAACGCGCCGGGCTGACCCAATCCACGCGCCAGAGCCGCCAGATCATCCACGCGGTCAGGATCGCAGCGCTTCGCGAGCTCATCGCCTTCCTGACGGAGACCTGTTGCGGCGGCCGGCCCGAGTTGTGCGGCGACCTGGGGTGCCTGCTGCCACCAACTCCCGAGGAGGACAGCATCATGACTCCGGCGTTCAACGTGCTCTTCCTGTGCACCCGCAACTCGGTGCGCTCAATGATGGCCGAG
>JAVVHH010000315.1:0-2727 GCA_032249615.1 Acetobacteraceae bacterium | reverse complement strand
CGACAGAAGAACCCGCACCCCAAAGGCTCTCTGGCCTATGCCGCCTGGGTCTGCGTATTCCGACGAAGCCGGCCGGGTATTCCGATTTCAAGCCGGCCACCAATCCGACGTGAAGCCGGCCACCGTTCCGATCTGAAGCCGGCCACGGCGGCGGCGTTCCCGCAGGTCAGAGAAGAAGGTCGTGTCGGGGGCGTTTCAGGTCAAGCCGGTTGATCGGCGGGGCGGTGTTTGCGCAGGCTGTCGCCTGACAGCTCGATCCGGTAGGCGTTGTGGATGAGCCGGTCGAGCACGGCATCGGCCAGGGTCGGGGTGCCGATCATCTCGTACCAGCGGTCGACTGGGACCTGGCTGGTGATCAGCACCGATCCGGCGTCGTAGCGGTCCTCGACGATCTCGAGCAGGTCGCGGGCCTGCTCGGCCGTCAGCGGCTCGGGTCCCCAGTCGTCGAGGATCAGCAGCTTGGCACGGGCGAGCTGCTTGAGGAGCTTGGCATAGCGGCCGTCGCCGCGCGCCAGGCCCAGCGCCGCGAAGAGCCGCGGCACCCGATAGTAGAGGACCGACAGGTCCTCCCGGCAGGCCTTCTGGCCGAGCGCGCAGGCGAGCCAGCTCTTGCCGACGCCGCAGGGCCCCGTGATCACCAGGTTGCGCCGGGCGCGGATCCAGTCGCAGCCGGCGAGCTTGAGGAACAGGGCGCGGTCGAGGCCGCGGTGAGCGCGGTAGTCGACGTCCTCGACGCTGGCGGGGTGACGCAGGTGGGCGGCGCGGGCGCGGGTCTCGAACCGCTTCTGCTCGCGAAGGGTCTTCTCGTGTTCAAGGATGATGCCGAGCCACTCGGCATGGGTCAAAGAACCTGCTTCGGGGTTCGTCTCCAGGCTCTTGTAGCCGTCGGCCATTCCGTGAAGCCCGAGTCCGCGCAGAAGTTCGAAAGTGGGATGAGAGAGCATCGTTCGGTCTCCTTTCAATGAAAGTACCCTGCGCCGCGCAGGTTCGGGTGATCGATGACGGCCGTCGTCTCCCCTTGTCGCATCGTTCGGTCGAGGTTGTTGGCGATGATCGAAGCGATGCTCTTGTAGGAGAAGGCCCCGATGGCCGTCGCCCGGGCCGACACGGCCTCGGCCCGGGCCGGGGCGAGGCCGCGGTACAGGCGCATGATGCCCAGGCAGGTGCGGAAGCCCTGCTCGGGATGGGGGCGCCCGTGCAGGATGGCGATGACGAGGCCCTCGGTTGCGGGGCCGATCTCCCGGCCCCAGCGCTCGAAGCGGGCCGGCGTCCATTCGGCATAACGGCGGTGGGCGCTCGGCATGTGCTCGGGATCGGTGCCGTGCCTGGCGCCGCCGTGGCGCCGATCATGGGCAGCGACGCGCTGGCCGCGGTGGAACACCTCGACGGTGCGGGCCGTGAGGCGCACGTCGACCTGCTCGCGGATCAGGGCGTGGGGCACCGAGTACAGGAAGCCCGCGGCCTCGACGTGATAGTCGAGGTTGACCCGCGCCAGCCGCCACTCGGCGAAGACGTACGGGGCTGCCGGCAGCGGCAACAGGGCCGCCCGCTCCACGGCCTCGAACAGGGCCCGGCGGGTGGTGCCGAGGCGGCGCATGAGGTGGGCGTTGATGCGCTCCACCATGGCGGCGATGGCGGTGTTGCACTCGGCCAGGGAGAAGAACGTCTGCCCGCGCAGGCGCCCCAGGATGTAGCTCTGGGCGAAGCGGACGCCGTTCTCCACCTTGGCCTTATCGCGCGGCTTGCGCGGACGGGCCGGCAAAACGCCGACGCCGTAGTGGTGGGCCATCATGCCGTAGGAGCGGTTGATCTCCGGATCGTAGAACGACGCCTTGTTGACCCCGCTCTTCAGGTTGTCGGGCACCACGAGGCGCGGCACGCCGCCCAGGAAGCCGAACAGGCGCACGTGGGCGCCGATCCAGTCCGGCAACGCCTGGGTCCACGTCGCCTCGGCGTAGGTGAGGCTGGAGGCACCCAGCACGGCCACGAAGATCTCCGCCTCCGTCACCACGCCTGTGGCGGCATCGACGATGGGCACGCGCTTGCCGGAATAGTCGACGAACACCTTGTCACCAGCGGCGTGGTGCTGGCGCATCACCGGGGTGAGACGTCGCTCGAACTCCCTGTAAAGATCGCAGAAGCGCGAGTAGCCGTAGCCATCCGGCTCCTTGTCCCGGTACTCGTCCCAGAGGATCACAAGGTTGACCCCTGGGCGACGCATCTCGCGGACCATCGACGGCCAGTCGGGTTCGACCCGTCGTCTGACACCTTGCTTCACGCCGATATGGCTGAACAGGCGCTGCTCGAGAATAGCGTCGGTGACCTCTTCGCCGAGCGGCCAGACCAGGCCCGCTGCGGCCACCCGGCCGAGGTTGTCTTGGACGGTGGATCGCGCGATGCCGAGGGTTCGGCCGATCTCGCGGGCGCTCACCCCATCGCGGGCGAGCCTGAGCATGTGTCGGATCTGTCGCATCGTCAGCTCTCTCCTGGCCGGCATCCCGTTCTCCTCGCGTGTGACGAGGCAGGGTGCCGCGGTTGCTGACCTGCGGAGACGCTATTGCCGGATCAGGGTGGCCGGCTTCATCTCGGAACGGTGGCCGACATCAAATCGGAACGGTGGCCGGCTTCATTTCGGAATCAGTGGCCGGCTTCAATCGGAATCCGCACATCAGCACCAGCGCGGTGGCGACGGAATGGGATTTGCCGGAGCCACGGCCGCCGTAAAAA
>JAVVHH010000314.1:0-2737 GCA_032249615.1 Acetobacteraceae bacterium | reverse complement strand
GCCGTCTGTCGCGGTTGGCCGGAATGCGACGACCTTCCTGGCAAAGGCTTTTCCGAGCTTGAAGGCGTATCCGAGGAGCGAGACAACGCCGGTTTGCTGAACTCGCCTGACGAGATCGTCGGTGGCGTAGTCGAACGGCGCGATGGCCTCGTGATATTGGCGCGGCGATACCCGATAGCGGTCGAGCGGGACGCCGCCGCCGAGAGCATCGTGCGGACGCTCGGCATTGTACAACTCGACGACAGAACGCCCACGGGACCGTTTTTGAGCGCGAGCTCCTTTACCCGTGGCATCCTTGGACTGGGCGGCGGGTCTTTGTCCACGAGGTAATCGACAAGAACGAGGCAGCGGTCTTCCGCTGCAGCCTTTCGGGCCGGGGATTGGATCGCTGGCTGGAGGTTCCTGCGTGGATGTTCGATCGAGTTGCGAGCAAGAGTTGGCGCATCATGGATGCTCCGCACGTCGAGCTGGCCGCGCTTGGCGCCCTGGCGACACTTCTCCTCGATACAGGAGCCTCATCGCAATCTCTGGAGATGGGCGCAGCATTGGGCTCTCACCACGCGAATCGGGGAGATGTCCATGCCGCGCAAGCCCACGACATACCAGTTCGATCTGTTCTCGAAGCCGAACGACGCCGAGAAGATGCAGACGCCGCAATGGCAGATGCTGCCAGCCGAGACGCGTCGATCCTTGACGAAGCTGATGGTAAGCCTGATCCTCGATCACGTGGACGACGAGCGCTCTCTCGAAGAGAGGGAGGCGCGTCATGATGCATGAGAAGATCAGGCCGCATCATCTCGAACGCAAGGCAATCCTGTATGGGCGCCAGTCGTCCGCCCATCAGGTTCTGCACAATCGCGAGAGCGGCACGCTGCAATACGCGATGCGCGGCCGTCTGACGGCGCTCGGCTGGTCTCGCATCGACACGATCGACGACGATCTCGGCCGCTCTGCTGCCGGCGGCGTCACGCGCGCCGGTTTCGACCGCATGGTCGCCGAGGTCTGCCTCGGCAAGGTCGGTGCGGTTGCGGCGCGGGAGGTGTCGCGGTTTGCCCGCAACAGTCGCGACTGGCAGCAGCTTATCGAGATGTGCCGCGTCGTCGACACCGTGCTGGTCGACCAGGAGACGGTCTATGCACCGCGCCAAGGCAACGACCGGCTGCTGTTGGGGCTGAAGGGAAGCCTCAATGAATACGAGCTCGATCTTCTGCGCCAGCGGTCGCTCTCGGCCCGCTATGAGAAGGCCCGTCGTGGCGAACTCGTTGTTGCAGCCCCTGTCGGCTTCGTGAAGGTCGGCGACCGGATTGAGAAGGACCCCGATCGCCGCGTGCAGGAAGCGATCCTCTTGGTGTTCGACAAGGTCGCGGAACTCGGTAGCGCCCGCCAGGCCCTGATGTGGTTCCTCGAGCATGGGCTGGATCTGCCGGCAAAGCGCAACAATGGCGATGTTGTCTGGCGCAGGCCGAACTATGCAACCATCCACCGGATGATCGAGAACCCGATCTACGGCGGCGCCTACGCCTATGGTAAGTCTGGTGTCGCACCGGGGTTTGGCCCGACTTCCGTTCGGCCGGGCACTCGCCGTAAGCCGCGCGAGGAATGGCTGGCGCTGATCCCGGGCAGCCATGAAGGCTATGTCAGTTGGGAAAGGGCTGAGGCGACCCGCACCATGGTGAGCGACAACGTGCCCACGAGCCGGCATCACGGAGCGCCCAAGCATGGCGACGCATTGTTGGCTGGCCTTGTTCGCTGCCGGCGGTGTGGCCGCAAGCTAACGGTGCGCTACACGGGTACCAAGCACAACATTCCGCGCTATTCCTGCTGGCGGGGTCAGCTCGACAATGGCGAGCCGCGTTGCATCGCTTTCGGCGGACTGCGCGTCGACGATGCGATTGAGGAAGCACTCCTGCGTGTCGTGGAACCGGGAGCGCTTGCTGCCGCGGCCGAAGCTGAGGCACAAGCTGCCACTCGTCGTGACCAGGTCCGAGATGCCATCAGCCGCGATCTCGAGGCTGCCCGCTACGCTGCCGAACGGGCCTTCCGTCAATATGACGCCGCCGATCCCGGGAACCGATTGGTCGCGGCGGAACTGGAGGCGCGATGGAACCGCGCTCTCTCGCATGTCGGCGATATCGAAAGCAGGATCGCTGCCCATGATGCAGCGACGCCGAGACCGGCACCTGTGGTGGGAAAGGACATCGCTACGCTCGCCAAAGACCTTCGCACCGTCTGGTCGGCGCCGACGACGGATGCCAGACGCAAGAAGCGCATCGTGCGCACCGTTATCCAAGAAGTCGTGGCCGATATCGACGATAAGGCTTCCGAGATCGTGCTGCTGATCCATTGGATTGGCGGCGTCCATACCGAGCTGCGCCTGCCGAAGCGGCGGCGCGGACAGCGCAACAGCACCTCTGGCGATATCATCGCAGCCATCCGGCAACTGGTGCTGATCGCCAGCGATGATCTGATCGCCGGCATTCTCAACCGCAACGGCCTGGTGACCGGGCATGGCAATCGCTGGACACGGGAGCGGGTCACCGCACACCGATCGCATCACAAGATCCCAGTCTTCCGGCCGGCAGCGGATGGGAACGAGCCATGGCTCAATCTGAACAAGGCGGCACGCCTCCTCGGCGTTGCACCGAAGACCCTTAGAGTCGCCGCCGAAGCAGGCGAGATCGAGGGCATTCATCCTCTACCGGATGGGCCTTGGATCTTCAGCCGATTAGATCTTGAG
>JAVVHH010000313.1:0-2737 GCA_032249615.1 Acetobacteraceae bacterium | reverse complement strand
CCCAGCAGACTTGTCTCGGTCCCAACCGTCTCGGCCCGGCCATCGTGCAGGATGTTGACCAGGCGCGAGAGGCCGAGCGTGTCGGACAGCAGGATGAACTCCTGACGATACGGCGTGCAGGCCTGGCCGACCTCGGTGAGGAACTTGATGCCGAGCAGCCACTCCTCCGGCTTGAGCGAGACGTCGCGGGCGAAAGCGTGGAGGTGCTTGACGGCTGACGCCATGATCTCACGCAGGCGCGGGTCCGGCGTGTTCGCCATCTGCGCCAGGACGGCATCCGTCACCGTGGTTTCGGTCAGGTCATCCACTTCTAACCCCCCTGAGGACAGTGTTGCGGTTCCAGGACCGGGCTCAGTCGTGCCGCCCTGGCTCCGTGCACGGTGCGCAACAATTCTGGCGCTTACAAGCCAAGAATGGGGGTTGCTTCGTCGTCAGCCGACCCGCCGCCGGTTCTCGGCCGCGTCGGCGATCACAGTAATGTCGGAGCCCTCCGCCGACAATTCGGGAGAGGGCTCCGAGCAACGCGGGCTAGCGGGGGGCGCTGCCGTAGTGGAATTGCGGCGCGTTCTGCAATTGATCTTTGGAGGCGTTGGCCAAGACGGCGTGGTCCGGGTAGGCCGGCGGTTGATTGTTGTTGTTGGCCTGAGCGGACGATGAGGCGCCGGTCGTGGTGACCGGCGTCGTGCCGCCGCTCGAGGCGGTGCTGACCGGGGGAACGGTCGTGGCCGGACTGCCGGCCGGTGCGGGCGTATTGGCGGCGTTGTTGGTCGCGCCATTGTTTCCGGTGCTGGAATTGGCGCCCGCGTTGACCGGTGTCATCGACCATTTCAGCTGGTCGTACGGCACGGCGACGTCGCGTTCGCCGATGCCGAGGAACCCGCCGACGCCGACCACCACAGCGTCGGCTTTGCCCGAGCGATTCAGCAGGACGTCGTCGATGTCACCGACTTTTTGGTTCTGCTCGTTGTATACGCTGAGCCCGATCACCTTGGAGGCGCGCCAGGTGTCGGCCTGCTGCTGGGTCATGAAGCCGGCATTGACGGCGTTGGCCCCGCCGCTCTGGTTGGCGGCCTGGTTATTACCAGCGCCGTTGCTGGGCGTGAGGTTTTGAGCCATCTGCAAATGTTGCTGCAGGGTGGGCAGGGTCTGCTCGGCAAACTGCTTTATCTGCTGATCGCTGCCGTGCTGGGCGTAATTCTTGAACAGGTCGATCGTTTGCTGGTGAGCAGAGACCTGCATCTGCTTGTATTGGGTGCCGAAATTGTTACCGCTATCGTTCTCCAGCGTCTTGAGCATTTGCTCGTGCTGCTGGTCGAGGCTGTTCGGGATGTTCTCGTTCTTGGCAAGGGACTTCATCTTGTTTTCGACCGCGGTGTGATCGTCGATCATCTTCTGCGCGAAGGTCTTGATGTCCTGCTCTTGCGACTTTTTGAGCGCGAGTTGGCTCGACTGGATCTCGAACATATTGCCGACGGCGGCTTTGGTGACGAATTCTTGAGTGTTGTTGTTCGCGCCCGAGTTGCTGGTCTGCGCGAGCGCCGGCGTGAGGCTGAGCGCGGTGGATAGCAAGCAGGCCGCACCGAAAGTTCTGATCATGGCGTTCTCCCTTATTGACGAGTTGTGTGGATGTGAGCCCTAACAACATCGGGGCGACGCGGTTGCGGCGGCGCTGCGCACGATCCCGCGCCTAACGTCCGGCTGGACTTCTGCCCGCCGCGCACAGCGCGGGCGACGCCCCCGCCCTTGCTCTGAGCGGAGCGGTAGGGGACCATCGGCCCGAACGCGTCGTCTGAATCAGATTTTGGGGGGTTTGGAACGCTGTCGACACGAGCGAGCCGTCTCTGGGTCCTGGGCAACGCAGGACTGGATATCGGGCTGCTTCTACCTGACCTGCCGGCACGAGGCGAGACGCTGGTGGGCTTTGCCGGCGGCCGAGCGCCGGGCGGCAAGGGTCTGAATCAGGCGACGGTCGCGGCGCGGGCCGGGCTGCTGCCGGTAATGTTCTGCGCGCCGATCGGCGATGATGCACAAGGCCGCGAAGTGGCGCGCTTCGCCGGGGCCGAGCCGTTCGCGGAGCTCGAACTGCCGATGCTCTCGGCGCCGACGGATGTCTCGGTCCTACTTCTGCTGCCTGACCGAGAGAACGCCATCGTCACTGCCGGAGATTGCGCCTTCGCCTACGCGCCGGAATCGGCGGCCGCCTATGCCGGACGTCTCGAGCCCGGCGACTGGCTCGTGTTGCAGGGCAATTTGCGGCCGGACACGACGGCGGCCGCCATCGCCGCAGCCCGGGCGCGAGGCGGCCGGATCGCGCTCAACACGGCACCCGTCGCCGAGACGACGCCCGCACTGCTGGCGGAACTCGATCTCGTGATCGCCAACGCGGGCGAGGCGCGCGCTCTGGTCGGCGACGGCGGAGCCGCCGCGCTGCAGGAAGCGTGCGGCGGCATCGCGGTGGTGACGCTCGGGGCTGAGGGCTGCCAAGTGGCGCTCGGCGGCGCGGTCCGGCATGTCCCCGCGCCGAAGATCGAAGCGGTGGACACGACCGGCGCCGGCGACGCGTTCTGCGGCGTACTCGCGGTGTGCCTCGCGGCCGGCGCCGAACTCGCCCTGGCGATCGACATGGCCCAGCGCGCCGCGGCGGCGACCGTCACCCGGCCAGGGGCCTTTGCAGCCCTTCCGACCGCGGCCGAACTGCTCGGCCTGCTGGCCTTCGTGGTGGCGATGATCCTGATCT
>JAVVHH010000312.1:0-2737 GCA_032249615.1 Acetobacteraceae bacterium | reverse complement strand
CACACCAAGTCAGCCCGCTCGCACCAAAACCGCGGCCGTCAGCGCGCGCTTACCGACTACACCGGGCTGCCGCACAACGCGCCGCAGCTCGGGCCGCCGCTGCCCGGCGACCTCGGCCGGCCCATGGTGAATGCCGGCACCGTCGCGCCAGGCATGCCGCAGCCCGCGGCGGGACCGAGCCCTGAGCAGCAGCGTATCGCGCAGGAGCAGGAGGCAGCGCGAACCAGCCATTTGTTCGCGACCACCAATGCCGGGCAAACCGTCTCCGCCGTCATTCCGGCGGCGGCGGCACTGCCCGGCGCCGCGCCCAACGGCGCAGGATCGCCTGGCCTGACCTCCCAGGACCACAAGCTGGCCTTCCTGAACGGCGACGTCGATCGGCGGACGGTCAGCCCGGATCGCGTCGAGGCGCCAGCCAGCCCCAATATCCTCCAGGCCGGCGCGGTCATCGCGGCGTCGCTGCTGACCGGACTGCGTTCCGATCTTCCCGGCCAGGTCACCGCGCAAGTCACCGAGAACGTCTATGACAGCCCGACCGGCCGCATTCTGCTGATCCCGCAGGGCGCCCGGCTTGTCGGCCAATACGACGCCCAGGTTGCCTTCGGTCAATCCCGGGCGCTGCTGGTCTGGAACCGCCTGATTATGCCGAACGGCCGATCCATCGTTCTGGAGCGCCAGCCCGGAGCCGACCCCGAGGGCTATGCCGGCCTGGAGGATCAGGTCGATAACCACTGGGGCATGCTGTTCAAGGCGGCAATCCTCTCGACCCTGCTCAGCGTCGGCTCCGAGGCCGGCACCAGCGACAATGAGAACTCCCTCGTCCAAGCCATCCGCCAGGGCGCGTCGCAGAGCTTCAGCCAAGTTGGCGAGCAGGTGGTCGGGCGATCACTGAACGTGCAGCCGACCATCACCATCCGGCCAGGCTTTCCGGTCCGGGTGCTGGTGACCCACGACCTCGTTCTCGAACCCTACCAGAGCTGAGGACTGATCATGGCCAAATTGAAGCTCGGCGCCATTGATGACGACAAGCCGGTGAAGCTCACCGTCGGACTGCCGCCAGCCATACACCGCGATCTCGTCGCATACGGCCAGGTGCTGGCGCTCGAGACCGGTCAGGGCGCACCCGAACCGGCGAAGCTGATCGCCCCGATGATCGCGCGCTTCATGGCGACGGATCGCGCTTTTGCAAAACTAAGGCGGCCGTCGCCGGCGTCGTCAGCGAAGGCGCCGTGACTGGGTCTCGTCGCGCAGGTAGGCGACGAACCGCCCAACGGCGGCGTCCTCGAGTTCGGGACGCCAGACCAACTCGATCTGCAAGCACGCATTTGCCTCAGCGATTGGCCGGAAGATCACGCCAGGGACCGTGACTTCGGCCTGGCTCGCCGTCGCCAGCGTCACGCCGAAGCCCGCTGCGACAAGGGCGAAGACGCTCTGCTTACTGGCAGGATGCGCACTGAAGCGAACGCTCTGGCCGAGCAGGGAAGAGTACAATTCCCGCGTCGCTTGGCTGTCGTCCCATTCCTGAATCAGGATGGTTTCATCGCGGAGATCGTCCCACTCGACCGCATCGCGCTCCGCCAGCGCATGGTTGACTGGCAGTGCAGCCGTCAGGCGTTCTCGATAAAGCGGTAGTGCTTCGGAATTGGCGCATGGCGTGAAACTGGTGACGATGCCCACGTCCAGATGACGGTTCTCGAGCGCCATCGCCATGCTCGGCTCGTTCATCTCGACAATTGTGAGTACGACGTTCGGATGCCTCACATGCCAGCGGGCCAGCAGGCTGCCGAGGGGTTCACCGACTGGCGGCATCCGCACGCCAAGACGGATTTCTCCGGCATGGCCCGTGCCATTCCGGCTTGCTGACCGGCCAACGGCCTCGAACTCGGCGAGGGCCCTGTTCACATGAACCATGACCGCCTTGCCGCCAGGCGTCAGATGAACGCCGGTATTGGCCCGCTCGAACAATGCCAGGCCCAACTCGTCTTCGAGGCGGCCGATGTGCCGGCTGATCGTCGATGTTTCCACGCCAAGCGACTTGGCGGCGCGGCCGAAATTGCCCGCAGTCACCGCCGCGGCCAGATATTTGAGGTCCCGGATCTCCATCACCGGCGCGCTCCTCGTGCCTGTGATCCAGCCACTCGACGCCAGCCATCAGCGCGAGTACCGCGCGGAGCCGGTGATCCGAAACAGTGAGAGCATAAGGCTTGATCTGTTCCAAACATGTGACGACCCTTTCTTTCGGTCGCCCCGCTTGGACAGTTGCAGTGTTCGCGTGCCCGCTCTCCCCATGGCCGGCCTCCTGCGCGAACCGCACCCTGCTGCCGGTGCAACCTATTCGCCAGTGGCATCGTCGCACAGCGACGCCGTCCACCCAGGTCAGGTCGGTAAGGGAAGCGGTTCTGTCAAGAACGGCAGAGCGAGCTATCAAGCCCAGACGTAGCCGTTCCCCATTAGCGCCTACCGCTCTGTCGTCCCAATCGGCCCAAACTAGAACCGAATCAAATGGTTGGGCACCTGGAGAACCGTCCTGAATGGGCGTTCCCTATCCCCCGACCTTCAAAAGGACGCTTACAAGGAGCTTACATTGATTATGGGTCACCTTGATGTAAGCAAAAGCGGCCCCGAGGGACCGCTTTAACACTCTGATTTCATTGCGAAAATCTGGAGCGGGCGAAGGGATTCGAACCCTCGACCCCAACCTTGGCAAGGTTGTGCTCTACCCCTGAGCTACGCCCGC
>JAVVHH010000311.1:0-2738 GCA_032249615.1 Acetobacteraceae bacterium | reverse complement strand
TGTCCTGTCCCGTAATTAACTGGCATAAATAATGCATGCTATTGCGGTATCTTGGGAAAGGAGATATCGCGATGAGAACAGGCCGACCGAAGACCGAATTGGTGCTGTCGCAGGAGGAGCGCGCGCAGCTGCAGTCGTTCGCGCGCAGTCGCTCGTTGCCAGCGGCACTGAGCAACCGGGCGCGCATCATCCTGAGCAGCGCCGAGGGCGAGTCCAATAGCTCCATCGCCGAGCGCTTGAAGATGACCCAGGCCACGGTGGGGAAGTGGCGCGCGAGATTCATCGAGCGGCGCCTGGCTGGGCTGTACGACGATGTTCGGCCGGGCAGGCCCCGCACGATCGACGACGAGCGCGTGGCGCATTTGATCAAGACGACGCTGCACACCAAGCCGGCCAACGGCTCGACGCACTGGAGCGTGCGCTCGGTGGCTGCCCAGACGGGCATCTCCAAGAGCAGCGTTGCGCGCTATTTCCAGCTCTTTGGCTTGCAGCCGCACCGCACCGAAGGCTTCAAGCTCTCCAATGACCCGTTCTTCGTCGAAAAACTGCGCGATGTCGTCGGCCTGTACCTGAGCCCGCCGCACAACGCCGTGTTGATCTGCGTGGACGAGAAGAGTCAATGCCAGGCGCTGGAGCGCACGCAGCCCATGCTGCCCATGGGGTTGGGCTATGTCGAGGGGGTCACCGAGCCTATCCAGAATTTTGTGTGTGAGGCATACCATGTCATCAAGGAGCATGTATGCCGACCAAGACCAGCAAGAGCAAGACGGCAGCGGCGCTGCCCAGCATTCCGAAGGAACTCATTGGCCAGTTGGTCAGCGGGCCGATGACGGCGCAGGCAATCCATGCCGCCTCGATGGCCTTCAAGAAGGCGCTGATCGAGCGCGCCCTCGGTGCGGAATTGAGCTACCACCTGGGCTACCCGCCGGGTGCCGAGCGGCCTGAGGGTGGCGACAACCACCGCAACGGCGTCAGCAGCAAGACCGTCCTGACCGAAGACGGGGCGCTGCGGATTGACGTCCCCCGCGACCGCCAGGGCAGTTTCGCCCCCTTGCTCATTCCCAAGCACGAACGGCGCTTCACTGGTTTCGACGACAAAATCGTCGCCATGTATGCGCGCGGCATGACCGTGCGCGAGATCCAGGGCTTCCTGCTCGAGCAGTACGGCACCGAGGTCTCGCCCGAGTTCATCAGTTCGGTTACCGAGGCCGTCATGGCCGAAGTCACGGCCTGGCAGGAACGCCCGCTGGAGCCGATGTATCCGGTTGTCTTCTTCGACGCCCTGCGGGTCAAGATTCGCGAGGACGCGCTGGTGCGCAACAAGGCCATCTACCTGGCGCTTGGCATCCTGCCGGATGGCACCCGCGACATTCTCGGGCTGTGGATCGAAAACACCGAAGGCGCCAAGTTCTGGATGAAGGTCTTCAACGACCTGAAAACCCGCGGCGTGGCCGACATCCTGATTGCCGTCACCGACGGGCTCAAGGGCATGCCCGAAGCCCTGGCGGCGGTGTTTCCGGCCACGACGCTGCAGACCTGCATCGTGCATCTGATTCGCAGCAGTCTGGACTACGCGAGCTGGAAGGACCGCAAGGCGCTGGCGGCGGCCCTCAAGCCGATCTACACGGCACCCAGCGCCGAGGCCGCGCAGGCTGAACTCGATGCCTTTGCCGGGGGTCCCTGGGGACGCAAATTCCCGACAGTCACCGCAGCCTGGCGGCGAGCCTGGGACCGGGTGATTCCCTTCTTTGCCTTCCCAGCGCCGATCCGCAAGGTGATCTACACCACCAACGCCATCGAGAGCATCAACGCCCGGCTGCGCAAGGTCATCAAGACGCGCGGACACTTTCCGAGCGATGACGCGGCCACTAAGCTGATCTGGCTGGCCCTGCGTAACATCACCGCCGATTGGGGGCGGGCAGCCAGAGACTGGAAGGAAGCGATGAATCAATTCGCGATTCTCTACGCGGAACGATTCGAAGCGAGCCGTGGATAGAATGACCACCGACTTTCCCACCGCGCCGCTCGCCCCCGGCCATGAAGGGGC
Source organism: Acetobacteraceae bacterium (assembly GCA_032249615.1). Lineage (GTDB taxonomy): Bacteria > Pseudomonadota > Alphaproteobacteria > Acetobacterales > Acetobacteraceae > JAVVHH01. Next base: position 691 of record JAVVHH010000311.1, on the reverse strand, counting down.
CGGCGGCGGCGCCGTGGAAAAGTCATTCTCCGCCTCGCACACAAAAATTCTGACACTCCCGTCCAAGACCTTGTCGTCGATGTTGAGCCCCACGAACCAGCGGTAGAGCAGGTTGTAGTTGATCGCTTCGACCAACTGACGCTCGCTGCGGATGGAAAACAGGATCTGCAACAGCAAGGCTTTGAGCAGCATCTCCGGCGGCACCGAGGGTCGGCCACGTCGGGCGTACACCGCCTCGAACTCGCGGTCCATGGTCGCCAGCAGCGCATCGACCATGCCGCGCAGCTTGCGCAAGGGATGCGCCGCTGGCACTCGCTCTTCGAGACTGATGTCACTGAACATCGTTCCCTGAAGTCTTGGCTGCCTCTCATCGTCCTCTTCCTCCTCGTGCTGGATTGACTTCAGATCGTAGCAGCCATCGGGCGCGTGCCGGCGAGGGATTTTTCAACGGCCTGTTAACCGCAAACTGGCCAACTGGCTGGTCTTTTACGACACCGAGCACCCCCACCCATTCCCTCAGCCAGCGTTCCACGCTATCATTCCTCCTGCAACTTCGACCCGAGTGCCAAAGGTACTGGACTCATACACCGCGTTGCACTTCGTGATTGAATCCGCCACGATTTCCGGGATATGTGATGGCCGAGTTTGAAACCCCAACGGTTCAGAAAAAAAAGCCGGTGCCCGCCCGCAT
>JAVVHH010000310.1:0-2738 GCA_032249615.1 Acetobacteraceae bacterium | reverse complement strand
CCCCGGACGGCTTGGGAAGGCGGGCGGTGACGCAATCGGCTCGCTGTGGGCACTTCCTCCCTCCACCGGAGCCGTGGCTCGCACCGATGGCACGTGGGACCGAGTCTTGGCCGCGGCGCAGGCCGATGCGCAGCTGGCGGTGAGATTGACTGGAACGTCAGTGTCGAGTCGACGATCGTGCGGGCTCACCAGCACTCGGCCACGGCCAAGCGGGAGGACCGTGGTCGGCTGGAGGCGCACAGGGGGCGGCATCGAATGACAAGAAATCCGCCTGCTGCCGGGACGAACCGGGCGATCACGCCCTCGGATCGGGTGCGGGATGCCCGAATACCAGACTGGGAGCGAGCCTGCAATCCAGACCGGTAACGACGCGCTTGGTGCCGAGAGCGTAGTTGCGCAGCCAGTCCACGGTCACCGTCGTGTCGCCGTGCGCCCGGAACGAACGGCTAGTGTGATTCGGATGGCACCCACCTAACTGCGGCGTCCCGAGCGATCGATCTGTGCGGTCGGTCGCCGATGTCAAAGTAGCGCGCTATCGACGGTTCACGCGGAGGTCGATCGATCCGCGAGCCGAAGATCTAGCTCTCGTTGCACGGATTATGGGCTTGTATCTCTTGAAGTGCCTCCCGGTTCGGGTGGTGGTCACCTACGGTGATCTCGGGAGGAGTCCCGGTGGGACGGTTTTCGGGTGGACTTCGGGTCCGTGAAAGAGATCGTCTGCCGGGGCTCGTCTCTCGAGCAGGCCCGGTTGAGGGAATTGGTGGCCGGCTCGCGGCGGCCGCCACGCGGTTGGCCGGCGGGCCGGGTAGGGCACCGGATCACCCACAAGCAGGGGCGGCGTAGGGGGTCGCCGCGCAGGTGTCGGGAGTGGTCGGGAGACCGCCCTGGTAGTTGCGCGTCGAGGTGGCGATGTGGAGGTCGTGGCGCGAGGGCTCTCCCACCGGTCCAGGGCCTGGGCGCGAGCAGGGCTGATCGGGCGATCTCGCGGGCAGGCTCACCGCTTCGGGCGAGAGGAGAGCCCTCGTGCAGAACAACGGTAGTTGCACCAATCGAGCTGCGGCCGGGCCGGTTGAGGCGCCGGTGCGGGTGCAGGTCGGCATCGATGCGGCGGTGACGGCGCATCATCACGTCAGCGTGCGCACGGTCGATGTCACCGGCCGGGAGCACACCGAGCGGTTCATGGCTGCGCCGACATTGTCGGGGTTGGCGGCGTTGACCGGTCGTCTGGCGCCGTATCGGGGTGTGGTGGCCGTCGCGGAACCGACCTCGATGACGTGGTTGTCGCTGTCGGTGGCGGTCGCGCAAGCCGGTGGGCAGTTCACGCTGCTCGGGTCACGGCACGCGGCGCGGCTGCGCGGGGCGATCGCGGGCAAGAACAAATCCGACGTCATTGACGCTGATGTGCTGGCCCGCGCCGGGGAGGTGTTCACGCTGCGCCCGATGCCGGTCCTCACGCCGGCGCAGCTGGCGTTGCGGCGCGCGGTCACCCGCCGCGGCGCAGCGGTGATCGAGGGCAACCGGTCCTGGCGTCGGTTGATGTCGTTGGCGCGGTGGGCATTTCCCGACGTGTGGACGGCTTTCGGCGGGTCGCTGCCGACCGCGATCGCGGTGCTGGACCGGTGGCCGCATCTGGCCCAGCTGGGCTCGGCTCGCCGTGCGAGCGTGACCGCGGTCGTCGCCGAACACACTCGCGCGGTCGGCGACGTCCCCGCACGGGTCGAGCAGATCCGTGCTGCCGCGACGGCGTGGGCGCGGTTCTGGGACGGCCGGTTGGACCTCGACGCGCTGGCCTGGGACGTCAGCGAACACCTCACCGACTACCACCAGGCGCTGCAGCGGGTGGATCGCGCCACGAGGCAGGCGAACGCGTACTGGCAGCAGCTGTTCGGCGACGACCCGCTGCTGCACTCGGTGCCGGGTATCGGCCCAGCGACCGGCCCGACCATGCGCGCGTTCCTCGGCGACGGCTCGATGTTCGACACCGGTAAGCAGGCGGCCTGCTACGCCGGGATCGTGCCCTCGAACTGGTCCTCGGGCACCGTGACCCAGCCATCCCGGGCGATCACCAAGGAGGGACCGGCGGTGCTGCGGCTGGCCTGCTACCAAGCCGCCAACGCCGCCCGCCAGACCGACCCGCAGCTGGCGGCGCTGTATTACCGGCTGATGACCGAACGCGGCCATTGCCACACCCAGGCCAACGTCGCGGTGGCCCGCAAGCTGGTCGAACGTGTCTGGACGGTCATCGCCCGCGGGCAGCCTTACCAGCTGCGTGATCCGGCCGGGCAGCCGATCACCGCCCGCGCCGCGAAAGCGTTGATCACCGAACGGTTCACCGTCCCGGCCCAGACCCGCACGCGCGCCCGCGCCCACAGCGCCGCCACCCACCGAGCCAAACTGACCCGATGAGCTGAAGCTCCCGAGCACTCCCGGGCTTTCCTCGATCGCCGCCCCATGCGCCGGTGCTGAGGAGCCGTCAACGTGCAGCGCCCACAGGCGGACATCGGCGATGGCCGCCGAAGGACGAACGACGTTGACCGCGACGAACGCTGGCGCACCCTCCCACGGCGAGGGAAGCGCCCCACAGCGCCCACCAGCCACCCGCGACGACCCGCAACGTCGACGCGGGACACCGCCATGCTCACACTCCGTGACTGCTGACCGCCCTTGACAACCGTTAGGGAATCTCTTCGATCTTGACCGGGCACCGGGGCCGTGGAGTGGCGTTTCGGCGCGCCTGA
>JAVVHH010000309.1:0-2781 GCA_032249615.1 Acetobacteraceae bacterium | reverse complement strand
CTAGATGCTACCGGGGCGGCAACGATTTGGGTCGTCAACAGTTATCAACTCTCCGTTACTGCATGTCTTCTTCCGGCCGCTGCACTGGGCGATATCTGGGGATTGAAGCGCGTCTACGGTCTCGGGCTCGTGTTGTTCACCCTCGCCTCGCTCGCCTGTGCCCTTTCGACGACGCTGACCTTGCTCGTGCTGTCCCGTTTGCTGCAGGGGATGGGCGGCGCGTGCTTGGCCTCGCTCGGCGGGGCACTGGTTCGGACGATCTACCCGCGCGCGCAGCTTGGCCGGGGGTTCGCCACGATCGCCCTGGCGGTTGCCCTCTCCGCCGCACTCGGCCCGACGCTCGCTGCGCTCATCCTCTCAATCGCGCACTGGCCCTGGCTATTCCTGGTCAACGTCCCCGTCGGGTGCCTGACCGTGCCGCTCTTCGCGGCCGTGGCGCCACCGGGTCAGCGACGACCGCGCGCGTTCGACTGGCCGGGCACGCTGCTCAACGCCGCGACGTTCGGCTTGATCGTGACCGGGGTGGACGGGCTCGGCAACTCGGCGCGCGGCGTGGCTCTGGCCGAGTTGGCGGCAGGGCTGGTGGTTGGCGCGCTCCTCATCAAGCAGCAGTCTCGCCAGCGCTCGCCCATGCTGCCGCTCGACCTCCTCCGGATCCCGCTCTTCGCTCTCTCGATGGCGACCTCCGTTTGTTCGTATTCCGCGCAGATCCTGGCCTACGTGTCGCTGCCGTTCCTGTTCCAGGTCGTGATGCACCGATCCGCGGTGGCGACCGGGCTATTGGTCACACCCTGGCCGCTGCTGGTGGCGGTGGCGGCGCCGCTCGCCGGGCGGCTGTCGGATCGCTACCCGGCCGCGATCCTCGGCACCATCGGTCTGGCGGTGCTGGCCTGCGGATTGCTGCTGCTCGCCACCATGCCGACCAGCCCGGCCAACTGGAACGTGGTGTGGCGCATGGGCATCTGCGGCATCGGCTTCGGCTTCTACCAGACTCCCAACAACATCACGCTGATGACGGCCGGTCCCCCGGCCCGCAACAGTGCCGCCAGCGCGATGGTCGCCGTCGCCCGCACGGTCGGCTGGTCGCTCGGGTCAGCGATCGTCGCCCTGGTCTTCGGGCTGGGCGGGGACCAGGCCGCTGGTGCCTGCCTCTACGTCGCCGCGGGCTTCGCGATGCTGGGCATCGTCGTCAGCGTGCTGCGAACCGGGGCCCGGCCGGTGACGGCGGCTTGATAGGCTTGCTTCAGCCGACGCAGTCGCGTTAGCCCAGTCCCATGCAGACCTCGATCTCCGCCATCGCCCCCCTTCGCCTGACCGTTTGCGGGATCGACGAACTCGCTGGGTTGAGCGAGGCCAGGCCCACTCACGTGCTGTCGATCCTGGATCCGGACCGCGCGGTGCCGGAGGCGTTCGGCAGCTATGGCGAACACGAGAGGCTCGAGTTGCGGTTCCATGACAACATCGATCCGATGCCGGGACAGACCATGCCGATGCCGGATCATGTGGCCGCCCTGCTCGCGTTCGGTCGCGATCTGATGGCCGAGCCGCCGCAGGATGCTCACCTCCTGGTGCACTGCCACGCCGGCATCTCCCGCTCGACGGCGTCGATGACGTTGATCCTGGCGCAACAGCGCCCGGACCTGAGCGCGGGGGCGATCTTGGCCGAGGTGTTGCGGATCCGCGAGAAAGCCTGGCCCAACCTGCGGATGCTCGAGATCGGCGACGGCATGCTGGGCCGTGGCGGGTCGTTTCCAGAGGCGGCGCACGCGATCTACCGCCATCAACTGACGATCCGGCCTCATCTATGGGAGTTCATGGCCAATCTTGGCCGCGGGCGTGAATTGGCGCGGGTCCCCCGGCCGGCGATCGCCTCGTGATCACGGGCGCATGAGCCGCTCGAGCCCATCGATCCGGATTGCATCGGTCGCAACGGTGATGCCCGCCCGCTCGAGCTCGTCAAGGATATCGCGGACAATCAAGTCTTTGACCGCACGGGTGCCATGGTCTTCGACGGCGAAGCGGATCGACATCTGCAGATAGTTGCTCGTCAGGCTGCAATAAACGCGCGGCGCGAAATCGAGCCGCCGCACGTCGAAGCGTCGTTCGAGCGTCTGCGCGGCAGTTTCCGTCATCACGGTCGGGTCCAGCGCGTGCCGTCTGGCAGCCTCGAGCAGGATGTTCTCGATCAGGCGCCGATCGTCGCCATATCGGACCGGGAGGTGCAGTTCCTCCCAGATATACGGAAAGTCGCGGGTGTAATTATAGACGGGTTCCTCGAAAATCTTGGCATTGCTGACGGTGACGATGCGGCCGGTGAACTGCCGACTCTTGACCCAAACCGACGGTCCCGCGTCGCTGCCGGGGGCGACGCCCATTTCCATCAGAGTCGTCTGCAAAAAACCCAGCCGCAGCACGTCCCCACGCACGCCGCCCATGTTGATCCGGTCGCCAATGGCAAACAACCCGCTGTTGAGGACAACGATGTAGCCGGCGAACGCCGTGATGACCCGCTGCAGCGCAAAGGCCAGCCCGGCGCCGACCAAGCCCAGAGCGGTGGCCAACCGCGCCGGGTCCTCGAACCAGATCGAGCCGAAAGCGAGCGCCGCGCAAATCAACGAGCCGCTGTTGATGAGCTGATGGCCCCAGAAGCGCGCGGTAATGGCGCGGCCGCTCTCACCCGGCATCGCCAGCTTCAGCCCGGCGCGCGCGATGCGGCGCAGCAGCCACAGCACGGCCAACACAGCGACCGACAGAAGTATCTTGACGAGGTTGTCCTCGCTG
>JAVVHH010000308.1:0-2784 GCA_032249615.1 Acetobacteraceae bacterium | reverse complement strand
CGAACTGCACACCATCGTCGGCGCGGGCCAGGGCGGCGGCGAGGGCGGGCTCGACATCGCCAACGTGTTCAAGCCGATGCTGGCGCGCGGCGAGTTGAACCTGATCGGCGCCACCACGCTGAACGAATACCAGAAGCACATCGAGAAGGACGCGGCGCTTGAACGCCGCTTCCAGCCGGTGATGGTGCCCGAGCCGACCGTGGCGCAGGCGATCATGATCCTGCGCGGCCTGCGCGACACCTTCGAGGCCCACCACAAGGTGACGATCACCGACGAGGCCATCGTCGCGGCAGCGGAACTGTCGGACCGCTACATCCAGGGCCGCTTCCTGCCCGACAAGGCGATCGACCTGATCGACCAGGCGGCGGCGCGGGTGAAGCTTTCGGCCACCGCCCGGCCGGTCGAGGTGCAGGAGCTCGAGGCCGAACTGCACACACTCCGGCGCGAGCAAGACTATGCGGCGGCGCGCAAGAACTTCGACAAGGCCGCCGAGATCGGCCACCAGATCGCCCAGAAGGAGGCGAGGCTCAAAGAGCTGGTCGAGGCCTGGGAGAAGGCGCGCGCCACCGGCTCGGCCGAGGTGCGGGCTACTCATGTGGCGCAGATCGTCTCGAAGCTGACCGGAATCCCGGTCGATGAGCTGACCGAGGAGGAGCGCGCGAAGCTTCTGAAGATGGAGGAGCGGCTTCACGCCCGCGTCATCGGCCAGGACGAGGCGATCCGGGCGGTCTCGGACGCGGTGCGCCTGGCGCGCGCGGGCCTGCGCGAAGGTTCGAAGCCGGTGGCGACCTTCCTCTTCCTCGGGCCGACGGGCGTGGGCAAGACCGAACTCGCCAAGGCACTGGCCGAGGTCGTCTATGGCGACGAGGATGCGATGATCCGCATCGACATGTCGGAATACATGGAAAAGCACACGGTCGCCCGGCTGATCGGCGCGCCGCCCGGCTATGTCGGCTATGACGAGGGCGGCCAGCTGACCGAGAAGGTCCGCCGCAAGCCATATTCGGTTATCCTGCTCGACGAGATCGAGAAGGCGCACCCGGATGTCTACAACGTGCTTCTCCAGGTCTTCGACGACGGGCGGCTGACCGACGGCAAGGGCCGGATGGTGGATTTCACCAACACCATCATCATCGCCACATCGAACCTCGGGGCCGACCGGATCCAGAAGCGGCTTCTGCTGCGCGGCACGGCGGCCGAGAAGCCCGAGAAGCTGAAGGACGAGCTGATGGAGGTGCTGCGCGGCCATTTCCGGCCCGAGTTCCTGAACCGGCTGGACGAGATCATCGTCTTCCACAGCCTGAGCAAGGACGAGATCCGCCAGATCGTTCTGCTGCAGCTGGAACGGGTGAAGCGCACAGCCGCGACGCAGGGCGTGACCATCGTCTTCGAGGACAGCCTGATCGACATGCTCTCTGCCGAGGGCTATCGCCCCGAATACGGCGCGCGCGAGCTCAAGCGCCAGATCCGCAGCCTCGTGGAGACGCGGCTTGCCCGCGCCATGCTGGGCGGCGAGGTAGCGTCGGGCGACACGGTGCGCATCGGCTGGGATGCGACGGCAGAACAGGTGCGAATAGAGCCCGAAGGCAAGCCGGGCGGCGCCAAAGAGAGCGCGCCTGAAAAGAGCGAGGCCGAGGCAGAGTGACCCTGCACACGGCATCAAGGGGACGGCGCCAGGCGGCGCCGCTCTTTGTCGGGATTTTCTTTAACACACTCTATAAAAAGCGAAATTTTTCGCCATGGTGGACCTTGAAATGCCTAGACCCGCATCCTTTATCACTCTGGAAAGCCCGAACGGGGTTCACGAAAGATGACGGGTCCGGCCGCAATGGCAGGCCACCGAAGGGCGCCGAAAGGGTCCGGTCGGTGACGTCTAGTTGCTTTCCTGCGGCGCGCATTGCTGCGCTGCCGTCCCGTGCTTTGGTGTCTCCGCGTTCGCGCGCCAACCGAAGGAGGTGACCATGCTCTACCGCACTGCTCTCTACCCCGCCGATCCCTTCGCGCTGATGCGGCGTCTGTCCAAGGATCTGGACAGTCTCGCCTTCGGCGCCACCCGATCCTTCCCCGCGCTGAATGTCTGGCAGAATGACGAGGCCGCGGCGATCACCGCCGAACTGCCCGGCGTCGAGCCTTCCGACATCGACATCCAGGTGAAGGACGATGTCCTGACGCTCTCGGGCGAGCGCAAGACCCCAGACCTGCCCGAAGGCGCGACCTGGCACCGGCGCGAGCGTGCCTTCGGCCGCTTCACCCGCGCCATCCGCCTGCCGTTCCGTGTCGATCCCGAGAAGGTCGAGGCCCGCTTTGCCGACGGTGTGCTTCGCATCGCCGTGGGCCGCCTCGAGGAGGACAAGCCCCGCCGCATCGCCATCAAGGCCGCCTAAGAGAAGCCTGAGAGAAGGAAGCACACCCATGAGCACCGAAGTGACCAAGGCCCCCGAACAGACCCCGGCCGAAACCCAGGCCGAACCGGCCCGCGCCCGCCGCATCTGGCGCCCGCTGGCCGATATCGTCGAGACGAAAGAGGGCGTGACGCTGATGCTGGAACTGCCCGGCGTCGCCGCCGAGGATGTGGACGTGGCGCTGGAAAAGCGCGTTCTGACGATCCGCGGGAAATCCTCGGTCGCCGCGACCGACAAGCTGCGGCTGGTCCATGCCGAATACGAGGCGGGCGACTACGAGCGTGCCTTCACCCTCTCGGATGATTTCGATGCCGAGAAGATCGAGGCCCAGCTGAAGAATGGCGTGCTGACCCTGCACCTGCCGCGTGCCGAAGCGTCGCAG
>JAVVHH010000307.1:0-2806 GCA_032249615.1 Acetobacteraceae bacterium | reverse complement strand
GGGGAGGGGCGGCTCGCGATCACCGCCACCTGGCGCGAGACCTATCCGCCGCGCCTGCCGAACCCGTTCAACCGCATCGTCGCCACCACCACGCTCGCCTCCGGCGCCCAGGCAATCATCACCGACGTCACGCTCCCGCAGAGCTGAGGAACCCCCATGTCAGGATCGATCAGCTTCAGCACCATCCCGCCGAACATCCGCGTGCCGCTGTTCTATGCCGAATTCTCGACCACCAACGCCGGCGTCAGCCAGCCGGTGCAGCGCACGCTGATCATCGGCGGCACGCCGAACGCGGCGCCGGCCACCCCGACCTATGTCCCCTCGCCCGCGTGGGCGCAGGGCGCGTATGGCGCGGGCAGCCAGCTCGCCCTGATGATCGCCGCCTATCGCGCGAACGATCCGGTGGGCGAGATCTGGGCGCTGCCGGTCAGCGACAATGTCGCCGGCGCCGCCGCGACCGGCAGCCTCACGATCACCGGCACGGCGACCGCGAACGGCACCTTGCAGCTCTATCTCGCGGGCGCCTATGTGCCGGTGGCGGTCGCCAGCGGCAACACGGCGGCCCAGGTGGCGAGCGCGATTGCCGCCGCGATCGGCGCCATGCCGACCCTGCCGCTCACCGCCAGCGCCGCTGCGGGCGTCGTCACGCTGACCGCGCGGGAGAAGGGCACGCTCGGCAACGCCATGCCGCTCGTGCTGAACTACCTGGGCGCGCAGGGCGGGCAGACCACGCCGCCGGGCCTCGCCGTCGCGATCGGCGCGATGGCCGGCGGCGCCACCGATGCCTCGCTCGCCTCCATCGTCACATGGCTCGGCAATCTGGGCTTCGACTTCGTCGTCAACCCGTACGCGAACGCGACCGCGCTCGGATACACCACCGCGCTGATGTCCGACTCGGCGGGGCGGTGGAGCTATTCCAACGCGGTCTATGGGCATGTCTTCACCGCCGACCAGGACACCGCGGCGAACCTGATCGCCTTCGGCGCCGCGCAAAACGACCAGCACCTGACCGTGCTCGGCGTGAACACCGCCAGCCCGACGCCCCCCTGGATCTGGGCCGCCGCCTTCGTCGGCGCGATCGCGCCCGCGCTCAAGGCCGACCCGGCGCGGCCGGTGCAGACCCTGCCGATCGCGGGCGTGCTGCCGCCCCCCTCGGCGAGCGACTTCACATTCACCCAGCAGCAGAGCCTGCTCACCGCCGGCATCGCGGTCGCCGCGCGCGTGCCGGGCGGCGGCACGGCGATGGTGCGCGCGGTCACGACCTATCAGCTCAACAGCCAGGGCGTCGCCGATGCGTCCTACCTCGACACCGAGACCCTGTTCACGCTGATGGCGTTCGTCCGCAGCATGAAGGCCACGATCACCCAGAAATTCCCGCGCGCCAAGCTCGCCGCCGACGGCACCCGCTTCGGCGCCGGCCAGCCGATCGTCACGCCCGCGATCGCGCGCGGCGTGCTGATCGCGGCCTACGCCGCGTTCGAACTTCAGGGGCTGGTGCAGAACACGGCGGCTTTCGGGGCGGGGCTGATCTGCGCGATCAACGCCAACGATCCGACGCGGCTCGACGTGCTGCTCGATCCGATCCTGGTGAGCGGGCTCCGGATCTTCGCGGCGTTGACCGAATTCACCCTCCAGGCGCCCGCCACCGCCGCCGTCGCGGCATAAGGAGAGACGATCATGGCCTCGATCGAACGCGGCGGCGTCGCGTATTTCTATGTCGACGGCGCGCTCTACGACGTGAAGGCGGAGATCACCGTGAAGCTGGGCGGCATCGTGCGCACGCCGGTGACCTCCTCGAACGCCGTCGTCGGCTTCAGCAGCAAGATCGCCCATCCGGAGATCACGATGGAGGCGCTCGACGGCCCCGCCGTTTCCATCGCCGCGCTGAAGGCATTCTCCAGCGGCGTGATCCAGGTGCGCATGAACAACGGCAAGGCCTACCAGCTCTTCAATGCCTTCCAGATCGACGATCCCGAGGTCAAGGCGGCCGACGGCTCGGTCTCCGGCATCAAGTTCAGTGGCACCGCCTGCCAGGAGCTGCTCGGATCATGAGCGTCATCGTCAAGCTCGCCCGCCCCGTCCGCTCGATCGACCGCGACCTGACCAGCCTCACCTTCCGCGAGCCGACGGGCCGCGACATCATCGCCGCCGGCACGCTGTTCTCGGTGGGCGAGGACGGCCGCAAGATCATCGAGGCCGCCGCGGTGGGACGCATGATCGGCCGGCTCGCCGGCATCACCCCCGACGCGGTGGACGCGCTGGCGCTGAGCGACTTCAACGCCTGCATGGGGGCGGTCATGGGTTTTTTGGTGGAGACCCCGGCGCGCTCCTCGACCGATACTTCGAGGCGGCCCGCTGGTGGCGAGACACCGCCCTCCTCGACCTGACGCAGGCCGAGCTTGCCGTCTGGCTCGCCCAGGCCGTGCGCATCATGAAGCTGGAGGCGCGTTGAGGTGGCCGAGGACACCATCTTCAACGCGGTCATCCGCGCCGTCGATCAGGCGAGCGGACCGATCGGGGAGATCCTCGGCAAGGTCAAGGGACTCGGCGCGGTCACGACCGCCGTCGGCCACCACGCCAGCGGGATCGGCTCGCTGTTCAAGGCGGCGTTCGGCGAGGCCAAGCACGGCGGCCGCCAGGCCGAGCACGCGGGCCACCAGGCCAGGCGGGGCGGCGAGGAAGCCGAGCACGCCGCGCACCGGGCCTCGCGCGGCTATCTCGCGCTGGGCGGGCATATCCGCGTCCTGCGCGGCCATTTCGGGCACCTGAACGCCTCGATCGGCGAGGTCGGGCACTCGCTTTCGGA
>JAVVHH010000306.1:0-2834 GCA_032249615.1 Acetobacteraceae bacterium | reverse complement strand
GAGCAGCGCGCCCGGCTGACCGACGCGCTCATCAACCTGCCCGTCACCACCCTCGTCTTCCTAAAACACTTCCACCGGGTCGAGTTCGCGGTCCGTAGGGGCAACAAGCGGCTCGACACGGCGTGGACGGTCACCCGGGAGCACCTGGTCGAGCCGGGTGAAAAGCTCCCTGGCGGCTTCACGACGGGCCTGTATCGCGTCGTCCTGAGCCCGGATCGGGGCGACCCGGTGGAGTTTCTACTCGCGCACGGCGGCGACCTTGCGATCGGCGAGCATCGTGGTGGCCTGGATGACTTCTCATGGGAGGGCGTGGAGTACACCGAGGTGTCCGTCGCGGCGCGCCTCAAGGGCGAGCGACCCGTGCCGCTCGCTCCCGACTGGCGCAGGCTGCATGTGTTCCTACCGTCGGACGAACCTTGCCCTTACAACCTCCTCGTCAGCGGCGCGTTTAGCGCGAACCTCTCTCGACAGGACATTCGCATCGAGCGAGATGCGCGGAACTACAATCGCTTTTTGCTCCACCAGGCGGCCCGCCTGGTGCGCGACCGCCTGGTCCCCTCCTTACTTCGGCAGGGAGCCTCGGTCGGCGAGGTGCTACGGCTGCTAGATCGCGGTCAGGCGACGGGAGGGCCAGCCGGGACCGGCGCGGCCCAGGCCTTGTACGAGGAGGTTCGGACGGCGCTGCAGGACCTACCGTTCATACTTCGGGAGGTCGGCGAGCCAGTCGCCCCGGCCGACTGTATCGTCCCGCCGCTCGTGGACGATGTGGAACTGGGGCGCGATTTCCGCGCCGTGCTCCCTGCGGACGCCGCGCATGGCGGCCGGTCGTTCCCCGCCCCGGACCTGTGCGGGGCGGACACTGCGCGTATCCTCGTAGACCACGGCGCCCATGCCTTGGGGCCCACCGATGCGGCCGCCGTCCTCGCTGGCGCCGACGAGGAACGGTCGCGACTATGGGAAGATCTCGAACGTTGCGTCGAGGTCGACCCAGTCCTGAGCGTCCTCGAGCGTCTGTGGGAAGGGCTCGACCCGAGCGGCCGCGGCGAGTTCGCCGGCGCCGTGCGCCGCCAGCCGCTCGAGGAGTGGGATATCGTGGTCCCGGATGTTTATCCGGCCTACATCTCCTATGATCAGTATTTGCAGAATCGCCAGCATTTGCAGGACAATCTCTACAACTTCACGGCCAAGGGACGCGGAGCCCCACGCGGGGGGCGGGCGCTGCTGCAGGGCCTCGTGATCTGCGGACGCTGTGGGCGGCGAATGAGGGTCAGCCATGGCAGCCACTATCTCCGCTACGAGTGCCGGCAGGCGCAGATCGATTACGGCGTCCCTTTGTGTCAGGCGTTTCCGGTGGCTCACCTGGACCATGCCGCAGGGGAGCTGTTCCTGGAGGCGGTCAGGCCGGCGGCAATCGAGACAACCCTGGCCGCTCTTGGCCTGCTGGAGCGCGAGCGCCAGGCGCTTGACCGCCATTGGCAATTGCGGCTCGAGCGCGCCCGCTACGACGTGCAGCGGGCCCAACGCCAATACGACGCGATCGAGCCGGAGAACCGGCTGGTCGCCCGCACGCTCGAGACCCGCTGGAATGCTGCGCTGCAGACCCTTGAGCAGCTGGAACAGGACTATGCCGTGGTACGGCGGACCGAACTGCTGCCACTCGACGAGACCGAACAGCAAGCCGTGCGGCATCTGGCCGAGGATCTTCCTGCACTGTGGCATGCCGAGACGACGACCGGTGTGGACCGCAAACGTCTGCTGCGGCTGGTAGTGACGGAGATGGTGCTAACGGTCGAGGCCAAGGAGCGGTGTGCCGAGGCCACCATCCTCTGGAGCGGCGGCACGACGACGCGGCACGTGGTGCGCTGCCCACCACTGGGTTGGCATGGCCGCACGGTAGATCAGGTGATCGCGCGGCTGTGCACGCTGGCCTGTGAGTTGCCCGACCACCAGATTGCAGAGCGGCTCAATGCTGAAGGTCTGCGCACCCGAACCGGCAAGGAATGGACCTATGCGCGCGTTCATTCGATACGCAAGCAGCACGGGATCGCGTCCGCTTGTCCGTTGCATACTCGTGGGATTGAGTCGCGCGCTGACAGCTTGATGCCGGTGATGGCCGCGGCGCGGCGACTTGGCGTGTCCTCGTCCCTCGTGCACGTCTGGATACGGCAGGGTGCGTTGAAATACGATCAGCGCCGGTCGGCGTCGCGGATCTGGGTCAGCCTGACCGCGGAGGACCTCAGCCGCCTGGACGGGACGAGTCCAATTGCGCCGCATCTGCCCAGCTTTGCCGAGGTGATGCGAATCGAGCACTTGTCCAGGGATGAGCTATGGGATCAAGTCCGCAAGGGGAAATATCAAGCGTTCCGGGTGCCTCAAGGGCAATGCTGGGAATGGCGCTTGCGGCACTCGGCCGTACACGCCAGGGCTATCGCATTTAAGTTTTGCCGAACTGTGCGAGGAGACGTGTAAGGAAATCTTCGCTCAAGGCAGCGCGAAAGAGCTTACCCTTCAGCGATTCTTTTGAGCCTTCGAGCTTTGCAAGGTTGAGGGCAAGGCGTCTCAGCAAGGCGATGTTCTGTGGTCCGTGATCCTTATGGTTACGCGCCTGATCCTCGTTCATGGTCACATCAAGAACCCAATGTAGACCATTCTCAACATCCCAATGAGCGCGCGCAACTTCGCCGAAGCGGGCGGCAGACAATGGAGTGCTGAGCAGGTAATATGCAGTTTCGGTGCTGCGCTCGGCGCCCTTCTCGCGGGTACGGACAACCTTGCCGATGGCAGACAGACCTGGCCAAGCATGTTGTTCTTGTAGCCAGGAAATGTCGCTCGAA
>JAVVHH010000305.1:0-2865 GCA_032249615.1 Acetobacteraceae bacterium | reverse complement strand
CTGCCGCCCACGAGTTGGTCATGCACGAAGTCCAGCGACCAGCGCTCGTTCGGGCGCGCCACTACTGGTAGCGGCGCGAGCGCCAACTGCACGCCGTCGCGATTTGCGTTTGCGCACCGTCAGTCCCTCCTCGGTGTAGAACCGTTGCGTCTTCTTGCGGTTGATTGTCACGCCATCGCGCAGCAGCAGGATGTGCAGCCGCCGATAGCCAAAGCGCCGACGCTGCTGGGCGAGCTCGCGTAGCCGCACGCGCAGCGCGGTGTCGTCGCCGCGCCGCGACCGATGCCGCATGCTGGTCCGATCAGCACCCGATGATCCCGCACGCCCGCCGCTCGCCTACCCCAAGGCTGGCCCGGAGATGCGCGACCGCTTCGCGCCTTGCGGCGGGCGTCACCATTTTTTCCCAGCAGGTCCTTCAGCCCTGGGCAGGCGGATCAGGTTGTAGGCGGTGATGGCCAGGTCGAATTGCCAACCGACCCGTCCGCGGCCGCGGTGCTTGGTCTGCCGCAATCCCGCTGATCCCTTGATCCAGCCGAACACCTCCTCGATCCGTTTGCGCACACGCTGGCTCGCGGCATACCCCGCGTGCCGGGTTGTGCGCCCGTCCACGCCCGAGCCGCGCCGCACGCCCAACTTCGCCACGCGCCCATCGACCGCGACATGCGGCGTGACCCGGCGCGCTCGCAAGGCGGCGATGAAGCCCGCGACGTCATAGCCCTTGTCCGCGCCCAGCGTGATCCGGTGGCCCGGTGCCATCCTGTCGACCAAGGCGAGGGCGGCGTCGCGTTCGGCCGTGCCGGTGGCATGAGCGAGGCAACTATGGGCGACAAGCCCGTTGCGGTTCTCCATCAGCACGTGGCCGGCATAGGCGCTGCGCTCGCCGGGCGACGATCACTCCTGCGACCAACGACAACAGCAGCGCGGGCAGCATTCCAAGCCCGAGCGCGCGCACGACCAGGTTTTGAACGTCCTCCAACTCGTCGATGTCGGGGCCGACCACGACGAGGAGACGATCGCTGGTACGCCAAGCGACCGCGCGTACGATCTCCGGATCGTCGCCATCCCGGTCGCGATCGATCCCGGTGAAGACCGCTCGATGAGCCTGTCCATCAGCGGTCAGGTGTTCCGGCCGCGTGAGCAGGTTTCCCGCGAGATGCGCGCCGTCAGCCCCGAACAGCCCGCCAAACGCACCGCGTGCAGGTCCTGGGCAGCCAGTCCTGCAGCTCGGGCCCCACCGCGGCGGCCGGCAACGTCGAGAGCTGCTGGCCTCCTGGGCCAGCAGAAGGTCGATCCGCTGCCGCTGGAGCGCGTAGGCCATTGATGCGTTCATCGACACCGCCCAGCGCGCTCAGCACGATTGCCGGCGTGCGGACACCTTCCTGTCGCAGCTTGGCCAGCATCGACAGACCGTCCAGAGGCGGCAGCCTGCGGTCGACGACCATCACGTCGAAGCGGCCTTCCCGCGCTCGGGTGAGGCCCTCCGCCCCGCTCACGGCGCGCTCGAGGGCATAGCCGCGGGTGCGGAAATATTCCGCAACCTCCTCGACCGTCTCATCGTCATCCTCGATCAGAAGTAGATCGGTCATTCCCGTGCGGAGAATCCAAGGCAAGTGTCGGGGCGGGGTGTCGTCGTTCCTTCCATCTTGATAACAGTCTACTGATTACGAGCCGTGAGCGGCGCGGCCCTGGCTCAAACGATGTCCACCCAGGTACCGTAGGCGACCCGGCGCTTGCTCGGGGAGTGGACGATCGCGTCGGCGCTGGTGATGCAGTCGCCGGGCGAAACGCCCCAACTGGACGCAGCCATATCCGTCGCGAGCGCCTGGGCGTGACGACAGCCAAGTCTCACCTGGTCCCAGGCGGATGTCGGTTCGGCTCGGATGACTTTCTCGAAACGGCCAAGGAGCATGGGCGGCGAACCGACCATCTCCCCGTAGCCGCCGAAATGTCCGAGCCGAAGCTCCACGTGCTCCGGCCCAACGACGATCCAAGCGATTAAGCTGCCCTCAAGCGGAACGGGGTTTGGGACTATCGGCGCAGCAGACGCGCCGCCGGAGACCAATCCGGAGAGGGCGAGCGTGCCTGCTGCAAGAGCGCCGGTTTGCAACAGGGAGCGGCGGCGCAGGCCTGAAAGCATCACCCTGGCCTCCTGGTCTTCAGCGCCGCTGCGCATTTCCGGAGTTTCTGCCTTGCGGGTTGGTGTCCATCTGCATCTCGTTGCTGCCGGAATGGCCGGAATGGGCCTGTTGCTCATGCTGCAGCGGATCGGCCACGTATTGGAACGCGGGCTCGCTGTTCCAGGGCCCACGCTGGTCGGCGCCGGGTCCGGAGGACATGTTGAAGTAGATGTTCACGCTATCGTCGGGTTTGAGATCGCCGAAGAGCGGTTCGGTAAGCTTGTTCAACGACTGGAGCGCCGCCATGAACATCTTGGTGTGCGACACCTCTCGGGTGCCGAGAAAGGTCAGCGCCTTGCGAGTGCCGTCGTCCTCCGTCATCCGGATCAAGGCTTCGTAGGTGTTGAGCGCGCCGGCCTCGGAGGCGATGTTCGAGCGGAGATCACGGACAACGTGGCCGCCCTCGTTGACGTAGCGCGCGTCCCAGAAGCTCCCCTGCGAGTCGATCAGGTGCGGGCCGTGGCCTCGGAGCGAGAACAGGGTGCTCTTGTATGCTTTGTCCTGCGCATCCTGCGAAGCGCGCTTGGTATGCTGCTCGATCAGCATGGCGATTACTTCGAGGTGGGTGAATTCCTCGGTGCCGATGTCTTGCAGCATGTCGCGGATGCCCTGGTCCTCGGTGTGGAAGGATTGGGTCCAGTAGGTGAGCGCTGCGGTCAGTTCGCCGGTTGCGCCACCGAACTGCTCA
>JAVVHH010000304.1:0-2870 GCA_032249615.1 Acetobacteraceae bacterium | reverse complement strand
GACAAAGAGATAGGGGTGCCGCCGTGCTGGTAAGCGTCCGCTGTCGACCGCGGCTTTGGCGCGAGCGGTCTGACCTGGCTTGGGCTACTGTGTCCAGAACCAGGGGAGCAGGGCGTCGATCTTGTTGATGGGATGATCTGCGATCCGCCCGAGAATGTCGGCCAGGTAGGCCTCGGGATTGAGGCCGTTCAATTTTGCCGTCGCGGTGATGGTATAGAGGCAGGCAGCCCGCTGACCTCCGGCATCAGACCCACAGAAGAGGTAGTTTTTCCTTCCCAGAACTGGGATGCGCATTGCCCGCTCGGCGGCATTGTTGGTCATCTCGAGGCGACCATCGCTGAGATAGCGGGCCAGCGCCTTCCATCGCGACAGCGCGTATCGGATCGCCTTGGCCAGTTCGCTCTTGCCACTGATTTTGGTGAGCGAGGTGTCGAGGAACGTCTTCAGTTCATCCAGCAGCGGCGCCGCATGCTCGGCCCGCGCGGCGCGGCGGCGGTCCGGGGCGCGTCCACTGACGCTGCTCTCGACGGCGAACAGGGCGGCGATCCGCTCCAGGGCCTCGAGCGCGATCGGCGACGCGGTCGCCTGATGCACGTCGTAGAGCTTGCGGCGAAAGTGGCTCCAACAAGCGACCTCGATCAGCAGCGCCTCCCCGGCCGGGGTGCTGGGCCGGTAGAGCCGGTCGAACCCGGCATAACCATCGGCATGCAGAAAGCCTCGGCAGGAGCCGAGCAGCGCCTCAGCATGGATGCCCTTGCGATCCGGGGAGTAGCGATAGAGCACGGCAGGCGGGACGGGCGAACCCCACGGCCGCTCGTCGCGGACCATCACCCACAACCGCCCGGTCGCCGTCTTGCCCAGCCCCGGCGAGAGCACCGGCACCGTGGTGTCGTCCGCATGCAGCACCTCACCTGCGCGGATGTGGCGGCCGATCGCCTCGGCGAGCGGGGTGAGCAGGAACACCACCTTGCCCATCCAGTCGGCCATCAGCGCGCGATCGAGCTCGACGCCCTCACGGGCATAGATCGCGCTCTGGCGATGCAATGGCAGGTGGTCGCAGAATTTCGCGATGGCGATGTGAGCCAGCAGACCGGGCCCCGGCAGTCCGCGCTCGATGGGCAACGAGGGCATCGGCGCCTGCACGATGGTCTCGCAGGCGCGGCAGCTCAGCTTCGGCCGGATGTGCTGGATTACCTTGAAGCTGGCGGGGACGTATTCGAGCAACTCGCGCTCGTCCTGGCCGACGCGGCTGAACACGGTGCCGCCGCAACCGGGACAGGTGCAGGCGGGTTCGTGGGTGACGGTCTCGCGCGGCAGGTGCCCGGGCAGTTTGGCGCGGCCGGCACGCTTGCGCGATCGCGTCCGTCGGCTCGGGAGCTTCTCGTCATCCAGATCGTCCAGCTCGGGATCGGCGCCGCCCGCGCGCGCCTCTTCCTCGGCCGCCTCCTCCTCGAGTTCGCCGATCAGCAACTCCAGTTGCTCGATGTCGCGGTCGAGCTTCTCGGAGGAGCGGCCGAACCGCGCCCGGCGCAGCACGGCCAGCTGCATCTTCAGCTTCTCGATGTGCAACGTCTTGGCGTAGATCTCGGCATCGCGCGCGGTAATCTCGATGTCCTTGCGCGCCAGTTCGGCCTGCAGATCCGAAGCAAGTCGGCGCAGCGCGTCGGGATCTTCCGGCAGAGGCTGGATCGCCAAGGACATGGGCCGAGTCTACAGAAACCGCCCGTCGCGTACAAGCATTCCGTTGCGCACTGCGAAGACGATGTCGCTTCTGGTCAGACCATCACCGGCTTGCGCGGCGGCTCGATGGCAACAGTCCGCCGCCAATCCATCGCCTCAAGCAGCAGCGCCAGCTGCGCCGGTGTCAGCGTCATCTGGCCATCGACAATCGGCGGCCAGACGAAGCGACCGTTCTCGAGGCGCTTGGCAAACAGGCACATTCCGGTTCCGTCATAGTAGAGGACCTTCAGATAGTCGGCCCGCTTGGCGCGGAACAAAAACAGGTGGCCGCAGAACGGGTCGGCATGAAGTAGCTGCGAGACGCGCGCAGCCAGACCATCAAAGCCAAGGCGCATGCTGACCGGCTGACACGCGAGATACACCTTTGTGCCCGGCGCGACGGAGATCACGACGATGCCTTCACCGCTGACAGCACTCGCCGCAGGGCGCGTTCATCAACGAACGCATCCACGCGTAAGCGCGTCCCGCAGATCAGATCGATCTCGATCAGTCCCGTCCGCTCGCCTGGCGGATATCGCGTTGCACGTTGATCCAGCTGCGCGACACCGGCGACGGATACCGGTGCCAGCCCGTCATCGCTCGTCGGCACCGTTATCCCGACCGGCAGGAACCCGTTGGAGGGTGCGGTTAACGCTTTCGCCGACGCCTTGGGCGCGGCCCCACGACCTTTGGTCTTTGCTGGAGCCGCGAGCGCCCGTCGCCAGTTGAACACCTGGTTGGCGTTCAGCCCGTAGCTGCGTGCAACGTCGGCGGCCGAGGCGCCGGGACGGAACGCCTCATCGACGATGCGGCTCTTCTCCGCGCGCGACCAAGAACGGCGTCTGCCTCTCCCTCTGGGCATGGCCGCTGCTATCTCATCTTGACCTGCGCTCACGCGTTCTTACCTCGCGACCCGAGCAAATAAGTGTCCACTTGAACTTCAAGCGGACACTTATTCGCACCAACACCGGCAGTCTCCCATACCGAGCACCCTATTGGCAGGCGGCCTCCAGCCAACGCTTACCACCCTGCGGCAGTTCCTGCGCGAGGGCACGCCGTGGCGCAGCCTGCGGGCGACAGGGGACAAGGTCAGCGGCGCGACCCTGCGCCGCCGGTTGCAAGAGTGGGCGCGGACTGGCCTGCTGCAAAAG
>JAVVHH010000303.1:0-2880 GCA_032249615.1 Acetobacteraceae bacterium | reverse complement strand
GTCTCATCAACATACCAGCTGCGGCCGGCCTTGCCGCGACGCTTGCGGCGCAGTTCCTCGGCCAGCGCAGGCGTGAGCTTGGCCTCTGTCAATGCGACTTGAACCCTCCCCAGAAGCGCGAAATGGAATCTCCTCAGGCAAGCTGCCGGTGATCAGCCGTCAGTGGAATCGGACCCCCTCGCTTTCGGTGGTCGGCCGCGGCGTTTGACGGGCGGCACGGGCGTGGCTGGCTTCGGCCGCAGGCTGTCCGGCACCAGGTCGGCGTGCTGGCGCAGGCGGTAGCTCGAGCCCTCGATGTGCACGACGGTCGCGTGGTGGAGCAATCTGTCCAGCAGCGCGGCGGCGACCACGCCGTCCCCGAAGACCTGGTCCCATTCGCCGAAGCCGCGGTTGGAGGTCAGGATCATCGCCCCTCTCTCGTAGCGGGCGTTGACCAGCTGGAAGAAAAGGTTGCCGTTGCTGGGTGTGACCGGCAGGTAGCCGATCTCGTCCACGATCAGCAGCGATGCCCGGCTCAGGAAGCGGATGCGCTCGCGCAGGCTCCCCTCCCGCTCGGCGCGGGCGAGCGAGCCCACGATGTCGGCGAGCGGCGAGAAGTAGACGCTGCGGCCAGCGCGCACCGCCTCGACGCCGAGGGCTATGGCGAGGTGACTCTTGCCGGTGCCGGGCGGGCCGAGCAGGTGGACGACCTCGTTGCGCTCGATGAACGCGAGCTGGGCGAGCGCGAGGATGCGGCCGCGGTCGAGCGAGGGTTGGAAGGAGAAGTCGAAGCCCTGCAGCGTCTTGACCGTGGACAGCCGCGCCATGCGCAGTGCCGCCTTCACCCGCGGCCCCTCGCGCCCCGTGAACTCCTCGGCCAGCAGGGTGTCGATCGCCTCCACCGCACCGATCTCGCCGCGCTCGAGCTGCTGGACCGTGTGATCGAGCACCTCGAGCGCCCGCGGCATGCGCAGGCCCACCAGGTGCTGGCGCACCCGCTCCAGGGTGCCGGGCCCAGCTTCTTGCGTCCTCATGCCGGTAGCCCCTGGCCGGCGAGCCGCCGGCCCACGGCCGCGTAGAACTCCAGCGACCGGTGCGCGACAGCCTCGCCCGGGCGACCGGGAGCTGGTGCTCCAGGCGCACCCTGCCGAGGCGTGTCGCTGTTGGCCGGCGGCGGCAGGCGGCGATGCCCGGCGGCGATCCGGCGCTGCCCGCTGCCCTCGAGCACGGGGTGGGCGGCGATCAGCGCGTCGCCCTCGTAGATGCGCACCTCGCCGGCGAGCACCTGCACCTCGACCGCGCGCTTGCGGGTCAGCTCGGGCACCGAATACTGGTTGCCATCCACGGCGACCATGCCCTCGCGGGTGATGCGCCGGTCCAGCCGCAGCACCGCCTGGAACGGCCCAGCGGGCAGCGGCTTGAGGCTTGGGCGCTCCTCGGCGAAGTGCTCGGCGATGACGCGCCGGGTCGTGGCGTGGGTGCGCTTGTTGGCGACCTCGTCCAGCCACTGCCGGAACTGAGCGTTGAGGTCGTCGAGGTCGCGGAAGCTGCGGGCGAGGAAGAAATCCTCGCGGATATAGCGGAACGGCCGCTCCACCTTGCCCTTGGTCTTGGCCCGGTAGGGCCGGCAGGCACGGGGTATGAAGCCGTAGTGGCGGGCCAGCTCGAGCAGCGTCGTGTTGAACAGCACGACGCCGTTGGCGTCCTCGCCGCTGACCGCGGTGCGCATGCGATCGTAGAGGATCTCGCCCGGCACGCCGCCCAGCGCCTCGAACGCCGCCACGTGGCACCGGAGCACGGTCTGCAGGTCTTGGTGGGCGACGAAGCGTGCCCAAATCAGCCGCGAGTGGCCCAGCACCAGCGAGAACAGCCACACGACCCGCATCTGCCCCGGGTCGTCGGCGAACTCGGTGCGGAAGTGCGCGAAATCCACCTGCGCCTGCCGCCCCGGCGGCGTCTCGAAGCGCTGCTCGAAGGCAGGCGCTGCCGCGGGCCGGACGTCGCGCAGGAAGCCCGTCACGGTCGTGTAGTCGCCGCTGAAACCGAGGTCGCGGACCTCGCGCCATAGCCGCCGGCCGGTCAGCTCCGGGAAAGCCGCGACCCGCTCGCGCAGGTAGGCGGCGAAGCCGTCGATCAGCAGCGGCCGCGGCGGTCGCGGGCTGTAGGCCGGCGGCTCCAGGCCGCGGGCGATGTACTTGCGCACCGTCTTGCGGTCGAGGCCAGCGCGCCGGGCAATGTCGGAGATCGACACGCCCTCACGATGAAGTTCCAGAATCATCACGAGTTCCCCAAGTCGAACCACCAGCGTCCATCCTCCATGCGAGGAGGATATCTTGGGCGCCAGCAGCCGCCCGACCCGTAGGCCAGGCTGTTGCGTCACCCTGGGGAAACTTCAGTTCGCACATCCGAGGAGAATTGCAGTCGCCGCAACATTCGCTGAACAGGTCCCGCCGATGGGCGAACAGCTGCTCCTCGATGAGGTCCTTGACCGTACGCGCGGCGAACGGTGTGGCGCCGGCCTGCTGGTCTGCCGCCAGCTCCTCGCCCAGCCAGGTCATGGCGCGGTAGAGGTGATGCAGCGCCAGCCCGTCCACGTCGGGGACAGCGTAGTCGGCCAGCCACTTCTCGCAGGCGCGGTCCGAGCCGCAGACCATGAGCCGGTGCAGCACGATCGCGAACACCGCGCGCTCGACCGCGAACTCGAACAGGCGCTCGGCCAACAGCGCCTTGACCACGGCGCGGCAGCCGGTCTCCTCCCATAGGCGGCCGAATAGCAGCGGGGCTCCAATGCGCTTGCAGGCGAGCTGATCCGGGTTACCGGCTTCGAGCTGGGACAGTACCACGGCGCGCTCGGCGTAGCGGGCGACCGAGCTGGCCAGGCGCTCGAGCTCGCCCGAGGCG
>JAVVHH010000302.1:0-2922 GCA_032249615.1 Acetobacteraceae bacterium | reverse complement strand
GCGAACGGCAAACGGTGGCGATCCGAGAATTCCTCGCATTCCTGAAGGCGGCGAAGCCGAAGCAAGCCAACGAATGGAAACCGGCAGGTCAACAATCGTACCACTTCATCCCGACCTCTCTCGATGACCAGAAGCGTCAGCGCTCTGACGCTCAATACGCTGCATCGTTGCTGGAGAAGTCGGCCGAGATCTGGCGACGAGACCGCGAGAGCTACCCTGGATGGCTGATCTGTCCGCGTCGCCTGCGGCAGGAACTGCGCGACGGGAGCGTGCACGTCTGGCCGACCAAGGCATCGCTCGAAACCCTCCCGTTCGAGCGCCGCGCGTTGGTTCTCTACGAACTTGCATGGCGGCACGCGGTCGCCTTCTGGCCCCTCGGCGATTTGCTCGCGGATCTGCTCGCCGAGATTGCCGACCCGGCACGCCGATGTGACTTGAGCAGACATCGACAACTCGAGATCGCTGCGATGTTGTTAGATGCGGCCCGCGAGGCTGATGACGGCGGCGCGTTCGAGCGCTGGGCCGGTATCTTGGAGACACACGCGGAACCCGGGAGTGATCTGCGCGCGGAGGCCACATACCAACGGCTCCTGCGCGCTCGCGACGCGCTGGACTACATGGGCCTCAGTGAACGGTCTGACCTTCTGCGCGGCCAGGATCCGGTCTGGCACCTGCGCCGGGCGGCTCTGCGGTGCGAGTGCGGCGACCTCGAAGGAGCTGGCCGCGACATCGCTGAGGCGATCACCACGCTCCGCGAGCGGTTGGAGGGCGATCGGAGCTCGTTGTGGGTGCGGTCACGTCTCGCGTGGGCTTTGTGGTTGGCCGGCGCCCTGCGGACACACCGTTTCGAGCACGCAGACGGGGATGACTGGCCCGCTGAACTTCGGGAGGATCACGACGACCCTTGGGAACAAGTGGACGAGATCAGACGCGGCGCTGCGGACGCCGTTCGCAAGCAAAGGGAGAAGAAAATTGAGATCATGCCGTTATTCGATCCCGGTCAATACAAGGACAGATCGTCAGTTACGTATCTAACAAGCATGACAAACATTGAACCCGTCATCGATTTGGTGCACCTCGCAGATCGGGTAGGCATACCCATCTTGGTGGACAACGTCAGCTTACTTTCCGACGCCGCGAAGGACGCGGCGGAAACCGTCTTCCAGCCGACGTCAGGCTGGTATCTCTACCTCCTGCGCGCTTTGTCGAACTACTCTGACCCCCTAATCGAACGGTATTTCGGACGTGTCGCGATGGCGCGGTTGCCCGTTCAGGTCGTGACAGAGATCACGGAGCGGGTGACGGCTGCGGTCGATTTCTGGCGCCGGCGGATGCGGGCCGCCCAGGGCACGCGGAAGCTCGCCTTCAACGGCGTTGAGCAGTTGCGGCTTTACGTTGAGGTGTTGTCGCGCTTGACGTCCAGGAGGGTGGGAAACGGGGCCCGTGCCGACTTCAGCCTCGCAGCGGACCTCGCGCGCGATCCGGCGCTTCAGCACCCCTGGCTATTCGGGCCGATCGAGCACTTGGCCGAGCGCAGCCTCTCCGCGCTTCCTCCACAGGAGCAGACTAGTCTCGTCCTAGAGGCGCTGGAGTTCCCCCTTCCCGATGTGAATATGACACGTTACTGGAAGGCGCCCAGCCCTGTTGGCTACTTGTTCGGCCACAGCGTGCGCCCAGAACGACCGAGCACGGACCCACGCTGGGATAGCCGGATCAAGCACCTCATCGAGAACGTGGGCGCGGAAAACCAGACCCGCACCGAGGCGGTGCTGCGGTTGGCCTACCTTACCTACTACGGCGTCCTGAAGGTGGACGAACGCGAAGCCCTCGGTCATGCGCTCTGGTCCAAGCTCGACGATGGCCAGCCGCCGTTACCCCGCGACACAGGACTGCTGCCGCACGTCCTCGCTCGACTTCCAGCCCCGGAGGGCCACGACGCCGAGGAGGCGGTTCAGGCTCGGCTCTTCGACGCGGAACTGGTGGCGAACGACCGAGAACGGCTGGAAGCTATCGCCATGGCGGCGCAGGAGGAGGGACCACACAAGGCGCTGAGACCGACGCGTGAGCAGGCCCTTCGACTCTTTGATGAGATGGCGACCTGGAGGGAGCGCCCGATCGACGCCGGCGGCCTTATGGAAGCGTCCGATCGAGTCTTGCAAAAGCGCGCAAAGCGACGCGCAGGGGAAACATTAGCATTCGCCGTCGTGCCGCAGTTCGCATCCGAGGACTTCACTGAGGCGCGAGTCCAGTCCTTGCTCGCCCCGAATAGCGGCATCTCCGCAAGCAGCCTACTCCCCGCGTTGCCCTACCTCGTGATGCATGAGCACGAGACCTTGCCCGAAGTGACTGCTCGCCTGAGACGGGCGATGGTCGCCGACGATTTCGATGAGGTTGCAGGTGCTGTGATGGCGGTGGAAACATGGGCGCGGCTTGAGCGGGAAGAATGCGCGCCCGCATTGCCGCAACAACTCACGGATCGGTTGATGTTCGCGATCGAGACTCAGCAGAGAGAAGGCCTGCAGGGTCTCGTTTGGTGCGCGCGCAAGCTAGTCGAGGCAGGCAAGCTTTCGGGAGATACGGCGCGGCTGAATGAAGCTCTCGGCGATCTGCTCGTGGGAACCGGCTATGACACCATCGAGCCGGAAAGCAGGGCAGCGATCACGATCTCAGTGGTGCGAGCGGAGTGCGTTCGCCTCGCACGCGTACTCGAGGAGTGCGGTGCTGGCGGCCAGCCCGTGGCAGCCTGGCTGGAGGCAGCGACGGCCGATCCGTTGCCAGAGGTTAGGTTCGCGCTGACGCGCTGACACGACCAGGGCGGAAGTTAGCGGGTCTTCCCTTCTTCTATGCCCAACCTCACAGGAAATCCTTGCCGGCGTGGTCGTGGGAGATGCGGGCGTCGTAGACGTAGGTGGAGAGCACCTG
>JAVVHH010000301.1:0-2936 GCA_032249615.1 Acetobacteraceae bacterium | reverse complement strand
CGAACGATATCTCAAAAACGCCGGATACCGGTCAACTTGAACAAATCACGCTCTAGACGAGGCACCGTGCCACCTCGCCGTGTTCAGCGAGCCTGTTCCAGAGCAAGGGCACGGCCTCGGGCGGGGTACCATGCCGGAGACCGCCGCCTACTCCGCAGTTGTGGCGGTGCATACGCTGTGGCTGGCAGCGCGGGCCGCGGGACTGGGACTTGGCTGGGTCTCCATTCTCAATCCGGAGCTCATCGCCGCCACGCTCG
Organism: Acetobacteraceae bacterium; assembly: GCA_032249615.1. Classification (GTDB taxonomy): domain Bacteria; phylum Pseudomonadota; class Alphaproteobacteria; order Acetobacterales; family Acetobacteraceae; genus JAVVHH01. The sequence goes on along the minus strand of JAVVHH010000301.1, from coordinate 2,679 downwards.
ATGTGCCGCCGGCCTGGACCTTCATCGGCTATTTCTGCCTGGGTTACCCGCAATTCGAGAATGACGCTCCGGAACTGGAGCAGGTTGGGTGGGAGAGCCGGGTCCCGGCATCTGCTTTACGCATTCACCGGTGATCTGAGCTCGGCACCAGATGCGCTGTCATTTCGCACATCCGCTCCTTCTATTCCACGCCCAGGGCCGTGGCGATGTCCGTGCCGATATCGTAGTTCGGTGGTCATGAAAGGCCGCAGCTACTCCATCAAGGAAATCTTCCACACCCTGCAGGGCGAGGGCCGACAGGCTGGCCGCTCCGCCGTGTTCTGCCGCTTCGCCGGGTGCAATCTATGGACCGGGCGCGAGCAGGACCGGTCACGGGCGGTTTGTCGCTTCTGCGACACCGACTTCGTTGGCCTTGATGGCGTGCAGGGCGGCCGCTACGTCGATGCGAATACGCTGGCAAGAATCATAGAAGCGACTTGGCGCGGCGGGGTGACTGGACGTTTCGTGGTGCTCACCGGTGGGGAGCCACTGCTGCAGGTCGACTTGGCGCTGATCGCTGCCTTGCATGCGCACCATTTCGAGATCGCTGTCGAGACGAACGGCAGTATGCTGCCCCCTGCGGGGCTCGACTGGATCTGCGTGAGCCCGAAAGCTGGCGCTGCGCTTCAGGTAAAATGCGGCGATGAGCTTAAGCTGGTCTATCCGCAAGAGGGAGCGGAACCGGAGCGCTACGCGTCTCTGTCCTTCGCGCATTTCCTGTTACAGCCGATGGACGGGCCCAACCGCATCGCCAACACTCGAGCGGCGATCGCTTATTGCCTTGATCACCCGCAATGGCGGCTGAGCCTGCAGACCCACAAAGTTCTGGGTATTCCTTGATGACCGATCGATGTGCCCTGATTACTGGCTTCACGGCTGTACGGTTTGAGGCCCAAGGGGCCTGTCTCCCTGGAAATCTTGCCAACTTTCGTGCAACATAAAGGACGTTCCGAAACTGTATAAGCCATTGAAAACCTTCAAGGTGACGTTTATGCGTTGCCCAATTGCCGGGCCGGACGTTCCGCCTTTGGCGTGGTGATCAATGCCGGATATGGGCCAAGGAAAAGATCGCCTAGCGCCAGGCGCCGCCGGTAGGTGATCCAGCGCTGCATCAGATGGTGGGGCCGATCGTGCAGCATGTGACAACGCTGACAGAGCGCCCGCAGGTTCCTCAGCCGGTTGTTTGTGGGATCGCTGTCCAGATGCGCCGTTGCAAACACGACGCGCGTTATCCGGAACCGAGTTGTCTCCACGAGGTCGGGCCAGCGGACAGGGCGTCCCCGGCGATCGCGCCATGTGGTCGTTTGTTCGTCGAACCAGCGCCCGTCCGGCAGGCAGCGGAGGATAGCGAGGTGCGGTCGGCCACAGCGCTGGCACCTGCCTCCAGCGCGCTCGAAGCGGACGCGCCTGCTCAGTTCGCGCCAGTGCGGGGGATAGAGTGGTCGCAGCTCCGGGCGGATGGGCATGGCTATGCCGCCTCCTTCTTTCCGAGCACGCGATATACGCTGGCCCGGCCAATGCCGAGCCGTCGCGCTATTTCGGCCGGACCGAGCTTCTCCTCGTCCCGAAGCTTGCGGAGGACGGCAGGATCAATCTTGGCCTTTCGCCCCTTCGCCCGGCAGCGGCGGCGCGAAGCGCGCGACCTGATCGGCCCAGGCCGGTGCGGTCGCCAGGCCCATTCCGGCCGCGCCGGCCATCCGCAGAAAGCGGCGCCGTGACGGTGTGCGCAAGCTGGACATGTCGACTCCCATGTGATTTTTCTCCTTCCTTCGAGCGGACTTGCTCAGTGGCTTTCGGGCGCCATCCAGCCCCATTTGGCAAAGATGCGGGCACCCTCCGGGGATGCGAGGAAAGCGGCGAACTGCTTCGCCCCCGGTCGCGTCTCGCCGCGCCGCGTCAGTGCGAGTCCGGTGTCGCGATAGATGCGGTACTCGGGCTCGACCGCCACCTGGTCGGCCAAAGTCGGGTTGGCGACCTGCCAAATGCCCCAGATCAGCCACGCATCCAGCGTCTTGTCCTCGGTCCAGGCCTGCTTGGCCTCGGCGCTGTTCTTTGCGACGACGGCGATATTCGCTCGGAACGCCTTCACGCTCGCCAGATCGCCAAGGCGGCCGGCGACGTCTTCCCAGAGTCCCTGCTGCCCGGCGCCGTTGACGACGAGGATGCGGTGGCCGGGATGCAGCAGGTCTGCAATACCGGCGATATGCCGTGGGTTGCCGGGGCGCACGAGGACGGCAGAAGGCCGTAGGTAGAGTGGCGTGACCGTGGCCGGGTCGATCTGGTCCGGCATGGCGGCGATGAAGTCCGACATCATCACCTCCGAGCCGCTGAAGATAAGGTCGGCGTCCTGCTTGGCCTGCGGCAGCCATTGCGGCGTGGGTCCGGCCGTCACTTGCACATCAACGCCGGCTGTCTTGCCGAAGGTGGCGGCTGCCTCCCGCATGGCCGGCAACGGCCCGCCAGGGCCATAAACATGCAGCGTCTCGGCTGCGTGAGCGCCCGACGCGCCTGTCAGGAGAGTGGCGCCCGCGGCAATAACCATGCGTGTGATCGTGTTCATCATGGTGACAGGCTCCTCCAGCCCGGATCATCGGTCCAACATCCGCTTCGCATTGGAATGATCGGCCGCGCAGATCGATA
>JAVVHH010000300.1:0-2936 GCA_032249615.1 Acetobacteraceae bacterium | reverse complement strand
GTCCAGACGATGTCGAAGTTTGCCATCCTGCGCTCCCGATCGTTCATCCATAACCCTTTGCGCTGATTGTAGTGAACGCTACCGCTTGTTCAACAGATAAATTTTTACTACGGTGAGCCCATGCGGCGAAAAGGCGATGTCAGAGTGGGGGGCGTTCGATCGGCGCAGGTGGTTCCGGACCTGCTCGCGGAACGGCTGACGGCGCGAGGGGACGCCCTCTCCCCTGCCGGGCGGCGCGTCATGGCCTTCATTGACAAGAACCGCACGGTGGCTCTCGCGCGATCAGCCATGGAATTGGCCGCCGACACCGGCACCTCGGATGCCACGGTGGTCCGGTCCGTGCAGGCACTCGGCTTTGCCGGCATGCATGATCTGAAGCAGGCTTTGCTGGCCGCCATGGCTGCGCCCTCGACGCCTGAAGACGACATGCGGCGAACCCTGGAGGAGGTGGGCGACAACACCACCGCGGCTGTCGACATGGTCCTGAAGACACATGGTGGCGCTCTGGAGGCCCTGAAGGCGCCGGAAGCACGCCGGCTGATCACGGCGGCCGTTACGGCCCTTCATCCGGCAGCACGTATTGTCGTGTTCGGCGTCGGCCCATCAGCCCTGCTTGCGTGCTACGTCGCCATGCAGTTGGAACGCGCCGGACGCCACAGCAAAGCACTCGACAGGACGGGCCGGATGCTGGCCGATCAGTTGCTGGATTTGCGCTCGGGAGATGCGCTTCTGGTGCTTGCCTATGGCCGTCCGTACCGGGAGGTACTGGCCGTTTTCGCGGAAGCGCGCAGCCTTAGACTGCCGATCGTGCTGGTGACGGATGATAGCGGGATTGGGCTCGCGAAATCCGCCGATGTGGTCCTGCTTGTGCAACGCGGGCAGGCCGAGCGGGTGGCTTTGCATGGGACGACGCTGATTGCTCTCGAGGCGGTGATACTGGGCCTCGTCGCCGCCAATAGAGAAGTCGCGATGGCGTCGCTGCAACGGCTGAATGCCCTCCGTAAAAGCGTCACCGGCAAAGAGAGGGATACGGGATGACATCACAAAATTTCGTGCCGCGACGCGAACGCCGGCGGATTACTTGTGGCTTCATGTCGAAACAAATCGGGGGAGATAAATCTATGCGCCTGACAGCGGCGTTTTTTGCTCTCATCGCTGGTTTTCTCGGCGCTGGATCGGCCCATGCTGAACCACACAATGTGCTGCTATTCGTCGCGGACGGTCTTCGGCCGGGGATGGTAACGCCAGACAACGCGCCCACCATGGCTGCCCTCATGCGCCAGGGCGTCCGCTTCGCGAACACTCATTCGATGTTTCCGACCTTCACCACGGCCAATGCGTCCGCCATGGCAACCGGACACAAGCTCGGCGATACCGGCGATTTCAGCAACGTCATCGATGTGGGTTTCCAGGTTCCCGGCGCCGGCGCGAGCCTGACACCGTTTCTGGAGAGCGATCCGGCTCTCGGCGACGTGGACGAGCATTTCGCGGGCGACTACATGAACCAGGAAACGGTCATGATGGCGGCCCGCCTGGCGGGCATGAGCACAGCGACGATCGGTAAGCTCGGCCCGGCGCTGATTTTCGACCATACTGCCCGCACCGGCGCAGAGACGATCGTCATCGACGACATGACCGGCAATCCAGGCGGTATCCCGCTCAGTGCCGATATTCAATCGCGGCTCGCCGCTGTCGGGCTGCCGGTTCGCGCCCCGGGGCGGGGCGAGAACGGCAAGTCCGGCAACTTCGAACAGCCGGGCACTCTGGAAGCCAACGTCGTTCAGCAGGACTATTTTCTGGCCGCCGCCACTAAGGCGGTGCTGCCTTTGTTCCGGCAACGCAGCAAGCCTTTCATGCTCGTGTTCTGGTCCCGCGACCCGGACGGCACGCAACACAAACAGGGTGACAGCCTCAACAAGCTGGTACCCGGCATCAACGGCCCCACCACGCTCGCTGCCATTCGCAACGCCGATGTCGATCTCGCCGGGCTGCTGGCCGCACTGAAGGCGACCGGGCTTGACCGCAGCACTGACGTGATCATCACCGCCGATCACGGGTTTTCGACGATCTCCAAGCAGAGCGCGACCAGCTTCGCGGCCACGCGAAAATACGCGGACGTGGTGCCCGGGTCGCTCCCGCCGGGATTTTTGAGCATCGATCTGGCGCATGTACTCGACCTGAGGGTGCTGGACCCCGACAGCAAATATGCGCCGGTCGATGATGGCGCCCATAGTCTGCGCGGCAATGCGCTGATCGGCGGCGACGGGGCGCACCCGCTGGTCGTGGTGGCCGCCAATGGCGGGTCGGATCTCGTCTATCTGCCGACAGCGGATCGGGGCCTGGCGCGCCGAATCGTCGATACGCTGGCACGCGAGGATTATGTCAGCGGCATGTTTGTCTCCGACGATCTTGGTGCCATTCCAGGCACGTTGCCGATTTCGTCAATCGACCTGAAAGGCAGCGCTGTGACACCCATGCCAGCGATCGTGGTCAATTTCCGATCCTTCGCCACAGGCTGCGCCGACCAAACCATCTGCGGCGTAGAGGTCGCAGATACCGGGCTGCAGCAAGGCCAGGGCATGCATGGAAGCTTCAGCCGCGCCGACACGGCCGTTATGGGCGGCGCGCTCGGCCCGGATTTCCGTACCCGGTATGTCGATACAGCACCAACCAGTAACGCGGATATCGGCAAGACCATGGCACACATACTGGGCCTGCACATTCCCGATACCGGCCGCCTGGTGGGCCGCGTCATGGTCGAAGCCATGCCCAATGGGGCGATGCCTGCGGTTCGGCGCCTTCAGCAGCAATCAACCCCCGATGGCGCTGGCCGGGTCACGATCGTGCAAACGCAGACGGTTGGCGCAGAACGCTATTTCGACGCGGCCGGCTATGCTGGAAGGACGTTGGGATTGGACCAAGCGGTCACGAAACCT
>JAVVHH010000299.1:0-2938 GCA_032249615.1 Acetobacteraceae bacterium | reverse complement strand
CCACTTCCTCATGCGTAGTGGTTCGAGTGATATTCAGGCCCAGCGCTTCGGCGACGGCAACGGGCATGTCCTGGCGCGGGACGGCGGCCGTGCCGGCGACCTCGGCGCGCTTGACCCCACGCAGGTAATAGTCGGCCATCGCGACCATCTCCTCAGGGATGGTTTGCTCCCTCAGGTGCTCGGCCATTGCGGCGGCGGCCGTCGGCGCTCCCCCCGTCCCTTTGCGGAATGTCAGCACCGAGTCAGGACTTCTCCTCATCCGGCTCGTCGAAGGCGCCAGGCTCGGCCGGCTCCATGTCCGGATCGTCCTCAAGGGCGATCTGAAGCTCGTCACGGATGGTGGTGGCGATCGCCTCGGGCAGCTGCTCCAGCGCGGCGGTCGTCGCGTTCATGGCGAGAAGGATTTGGTTCAGCGTCTCGGCTAGCGGACTCGGGCCGGGCTCGACCGTTGCCGCTGCTAGGATCGCATCCAGCTTCTCGCTATGGACCTCGAGGATGCCGAGTATCCTATGCGCTACGAACTCATAAGCCGCCTGACGCTGCTCGATCCGGGCCAGGCTTTGGGCGATATCTTCGTCTGGCATGAGCTTCCTTGCTGGCGGCCAGCCTAGAAGGCATGGTTTACCCATGCAATGGTCTGTAAGAGACATGTCTCTTACAGCTCTGGCGCTTAAGTGACACGGATGCGCGGCGGTTTTGGCGCACATCGATGACGTTTATGTTGACGAAGATGTTACGGAAATGGCCCTGCTTGACCGACACGGAAACGGTGCTGCTATGCTACGGGCTATGACGCGGAAGAAATCCCCGGCAGCAGGTTCACCGGACGTGGCCCAGATTGTCGCGGCGATGAGATCGCAGCCGACCAAGGGCCGAGGCCAGCGATCGCCGCTGTATCTCTGGCTGAGGCAGAACCACGCCCGGTTGCTCGAGGAGTTCACGACAAGTGCGCCCTCCTGGCCGGGCCTGGCATCCGCGCTGGGTAAGAGCGGAATCCTCAACGGCGAGGGCAAGCCGCCAACCGCCGAAGGTGCTCGGACGGTCTGGTATCGTGTCCGACGTGATCTCGCTGGTAGGCGGAAAGTGGCTGCGCTCAAACCCAGCCCAGCGCCCGAAGCCTCCGTCACTCCCCTTCCCTCACCAACCCAGTCAGACGCAGGCGACGGCGTGACCGGATCACCACGGCGCTTTGGTACCGTGAAGCTGCGCGGCCCGGCTGCCGACGGTTCGGCGACCCCAGCGATGTCCCTGCCCGACCCCGAAACCCCAAGCGTCGATGCCGACGAGGTGTTGGCGAAGTTCATGCCCAGCGCCGCCAAGCGCGGGTGATCAAAAGGAAAAGCGGATGGCCAGAGATGTTGTGAGCAAACAGTCCGATGCGACCAAGTTACCCAACGTGGTGCCGCTGTTCCGGCGCCGGCCGGTCGGCGAGGACGAGCCGGAGACCCGGATGGGCCTGGCGTCTGTAGGTGGTGCCTCTACGCCGGATGGCGCCGCTGTCCACTCCAGCCTCGATCTGAGCGGCAAGCCCAAAATCTGGTTCATGATCGGCGCTGGCAATTCGGGCAAGACGGTCGAGGTGCGGTGGATGGTCAACCGCATGGCCGAGCAAGGCCGCGAAGCCATCCTTGCCGCGTTGGACCCGGCCAATCGTTCGCTGGCGACCTGGTTCGACGGGGTCGAGCAGCCGCCCAACAGCGACGGCGCCCAGACGGCCCGATGGCTGCGCGAGTTCCTTACCTTCGTCATGACGGAGAAGGCGCACAACGCGATCCTGGACTTCGGCGGTGGCGATACCTCGCTGGCCAAGCTGATCGACGCCGCGCCCGATATCGCCAGCACGCTCGAGGACGCCGGGATCGCGCCGGTGGCTTGTTATACCCTCACGCCACGTTTGGACGACCTGGCGGCGCTCGACACGCTGGAAGGCGCCGGCTTCAAACCGAAGGCGACTGTGCTGATGTTCAACGAGGGCCGGGTTGACAGCACGATCTCTCGGGACGAGGCCTTCACCCGCATCGGCCGGCACTCGGCAGTCCGAAGCGCCGTTGCGCGAGGTGCAGTGCCGCTTTGGATGCCGCGGCTCGAGCCGGAGGTGATGGCCGAGATCGAGGGCAAGCGGCTCAGCTTTGTGCAGGCACGGGATGGGCTCGTGCCGTTGGATGCGAAGTTCGCCCCTGTCGGTGGCCTGGAGCGCGCGATGGTGCGTCGCTGGCTCGAACGGATGGAGCAGGCGCACGCTGCCATACCCTCGTGGCTGGTATGACTGGGCGGGCATCCCTGCCCGCTCCGCTGACGCCGACTACGGACGAGTTCGAAGCGCAAATACAGCATGCCCAGAGCGAGTTGCTCGAGAGCGTCGAAAAGGCTGGGCTCGGGCGTGACCCCTACCGGTTCGCGGTCGGCGCCATCGCCCACACGCTCGGCGTATTCCCGTCCATTGTCCGGAGGCTCGAAGCTGGTAGGGATCGGTCCGATCACCCGCTCGATCCCGCCGCCGTGGCTCGGATCGAGAAAGCCGCGGCAGCCGGTGCTGAACGGCGTGTGGCGGCCTTAGCCAAGGTTCATAGTTGGCGCACGGTCCTGGCTGCTGCTGCCATCTTTGTCGGCGCTCTCGCCGCCGGGGGGCTTGCCGGGTTCTTGGCTGGCCGCAATACGGCGATCGCGACGGGGTCACGTATAGAAGCTGCCGCCCTGCGCGACGGTCCGGATGCTGCCGATACCTGGCTAAGCCTCATGCAGGCGAACAACGGGAACGCGGTGAAGTCGGCTTGCGCGGCGGCAACGGCGGTGACCGATGGCGCTCGGAAGGCTTGCGCAATTGGGCTATGGGTGGAAGCTCCTTCGAACCCCTCTCCCAGGACCATCCCCTCAACTAAGTAGACGGTCAGAGCACCGCTAGCACTGCTACACGTGTCGTTGGCTATACGACTTTACA
>JAVVHH010000298.1:0-2948 GCA_032249615.1 Acetobacteraceae bacterium | reverse complement strand
ACTGGACGATAGACCAATCAGGCCGGAACGACATGACCCGACCGTATCTGATTAGCCTCATCTGGCTCTTTGGGCTGGAATGTGTTGGATGATGACCGCAAAACCGGAGATTTCGCCGTGAGAATTGCAATGATTGGCGGCGGGTATGTCGGCCTCGTGTCTGGCGCCTGCTTCGCGGATCTCGGTATCCAGGTCACTGTCGTTGAGACCGACGCCTTGAAGCTGGAAGCTTTGCGGGACGGTCGCATTCCGATCTATGAGCCAGGCCTGGATCGTCTCGTCGAAGACAACGTGGCGGCCGGGCGGTTAAACTTCACCGAAGATCTGCCGGCGGCCGTTTCGGGCGTCGAGGCGGTGTTCATCGCGGTTGGCACGCCGACCCGGCGTGGCGACGGGCATGCGGACGTCAGCTACGTGAATGCCGCGGCCGAGCAGGTCGCGCGAGCCCTGACGGGCTACGCGGTCGTTGTCACCAAATCGACCGTTCCGGTCGGAACCGGCCGCCGGATCAAGCAGATCATGCGGCACGCGCGGCCGGACCTCGACTTCGACGTGGCGAGCAATCCGGAGTTCCTGCGTGAGGGAAGCGCGATTGGGGACTTCATGCGGCCAGACCGGGTCGTGATCGGGGCGGAAAGCGAACGGGCGCGCGAAGTGCTACGACGGCTCTACCGGCCGCTCTATCTCATCGAAGCGCCGATTCTTTTCACGACGTTGGAAACAGCGGAACTTACGAAGTATGCCGCCAATTCCTTTCTCGCCATGAAAGTCACTTTCATCAACGAGATGGCAGATCTTTGCGAGCGGGTCGGCGCCGACGTGCAGGACGTTGCGCGCGGGATCGGGCTCGACGGCCGGATCGGGCGCAAGTTTCTGCATGCTGGACCGGGCTTTGGGGGAAGCTGCTTTCCGAAGGACACGCTGGCGCTCATGCGGATCGCGCAGGATTGGGGCGCTCCGTCGCGATTAGTCGAGGCGACCGTTGCTGTGAACGACGCCCGGAAGTCGACCATGGCCGCTCGCATCACTCAGGCTTGCGGCGGATCAGTCCACGGGAAGACGATCGCGGTGCTCGGCCTGACCTTCAAGCCAGAGACCGACGACATGCGCGATGCTCCGAGCCTGCCGATCGTCTCGCGCCTCGCCGAAGAGGGGGCGGTCATACGCGCATTCGACCCGGTCGGCATGGCTCACGCGAAGGGTTTGCTCCCTGCGGCCGTGCAGTTCTGCACGGATGCGTATGACGCGGCGTCGGGGGCAGATGTCCTTGTGCTCGTGACGGAGTGGAATGAGTTTCGCGCGCTCTCGCCCACGCGCCTGGGTGAACTTATGCAGGGACGGCTGGTGATGGATCTGCGCAACGTCTTCGAGCCCGCGGCATTCCGGGAGGCGGGGTTCGACTACCGCGGCATAGGCAGGGGGCTGCCGGTGGCCCAAGAGCAAAAGCAAAAAGCGGCGGAGTGATCAACCACTGAGCCACCGCCCGTGGAGACGGGCGAGTGGCCGTTAGTACAGCCTCTCTGTATAGGCGCGCTCGATCCGCTCATCGGCGTCGGCAACGCTTATGTTGCCGATCTGGTCGGCGATGATACGGCCCAGGGTTGGGAAGGATCGGCGATCGATCTGGGCATCGGCATTCCATAGGCGAGAGCGCTTGAGCGCCTTACCGCAGTGAAAGAAGGCTTCCCGAATTTCGACGGCGAGGCCGGTACGGGGCTGTTTGGCGCCGATCGCGGAGGGAGACAGCAAGGCCGGGTCATCGGTCACGCGCGCGACGCCATTCACGCGGAGAGTTTCGTCGACCCCCGGCACGAAAAAGATGAGACCCACGCCCGGGGAGGCCAGCAAATTGGAAAATGAATCGACGCGGTTGTTGCCGGGCCGGTCCGGGATAATGAGGGTGGCGTCGTCAATCACGCGAACGAAGCCGGGTGGGTCGCCACGCGGACTCGCGTCAACGTTCCCTTCCGTATCGGCCGTCGCCATAACGAGGAACGGCGAGAGCTCGATGAAGCGGCGGCAATGTGCGTCGAGCCGGGGCAACACCTTGCGCTCGGCCAAGGGGCTGATGGGACCGATGTGGTCGCGCAACGCGGCCTGGTCGGCGATGCCGCTCACGGCGAGCATCCAGGCGCAACGGATAGCCCATGCACCCCATGTTTTTCGATGAGGCTGGCCACCAGTCCGGAGCTGACCGCTTTGGCGGCGAAGATGCGCAGAAAGCGCGCAGCGGCGGCGTTCTGGCGCAAAGTGCCGATTGCTTGCTGGACCGCGGCAAACTGGCCGTCGAGGATGCGGGAGCCGGGCCAACGCACGAGATCGGTCAGGAGCCGAGGACGTAACCCGGAAAGCGCATCGAGACCTTCCCGCTGAAACAGCTCGAACGCGGCGTCCATATTCTCGGTGTGGACGATCTCGGCGTGCCGGATGTTGCGGTCGAGCCAGAGGCCATATGCCGTGCGGGCGGTGGAAGCGATCCGGATGCCGGGCTGATCGACATCGGCAATCTGCTGGAGTCTCGAGCCCGGCGGGACGAGGTAGGTCGATTGGATTTCGACGTACGCCGGGGTGAATTCGATCTTTTCCGCCATGGCCGGCTCGGCGCCGATCAGACCGATGTCCCACGTGTCGGTGCCGGCGGCGTCGGCGAGTTCACCTGGTTTTGGGTAGGTGACATACTGCACGGGAACGCCGAGCCGATCCGCGATCGCCCGGGCCATGTCGGGCGCTACGCCCACCGGGTCGCCCTGTGAGTCGCGACCTGACACGAGGAGAAAGTTGCTTAGGTTAATCCCCGCGCGAAGCACGCCGTGCGGGGCGAGTTCGGCAACCACATCGCTGGATACGGTCATCGGTCCCCCTTTCGATCAAGTGGGCTGGGTCAGGGGCCGGGTGGAGCGGGTGAAGGGAATCGAACCCTCGTATGCAGCTTGGGAAGCTGCCGTTCT
>JAVVHH010000297.1:0-2970 GCA_032249615.1 Acetobacteraceae bacterium | reverse complement strand
GTGCGGCTCTCGACGCTGCTCGAGGAGACCGGGCTGAAGAAGGACGCGCGCTGGGTGTTGGCCGAGGGCGCGGACGGCGCACACATGGACCGCAGCGTGCCGATCGAGAAGTGCCTCGACGACTGCCTCGTGGTCTATGGCCAGAACGGCGAGGCCCTGCGGCCCGAGCAGGGCTTCCCGATGCGGCTGCTGGTGCCGGGCTGGCAGGGCAACATCAACGTCAAGTGGCTGCGCCGGCTGCAGGTGGGCGACCAGCCCTGGTTCACGCGCGAGGAGACGGCCGAATACACCGAGCTGATGCCCGACGGCATCAGCCGCGCCTTCACCTGGGTGCTGTATGCGAAATCAGTGGTGACCTTTCCGTGCCCCGAGAAGCCGTTGCCGGGACCCGGCAAGTATGAGGTGCGCGGCCTGGCCTGGAGCGGCAAGGGCCGCATCGCGCACGTGGACGTGTCGTTCGACGGCGGGATCAACTGGGCCCGCGCGCGGCTGCAGGAGCCGGTGCTGCCGAAGGCGCTGACGCGGTTCGCCGTCGAGTGGGCCTGGGACGGCAAGCCGGCGCTGGTGCAGTCCCGCGCGGTGGACGAGACGGGGTTCGTGCAGCCGACCATCGCCGAGCTGCGCAAGGTGCGCGGCGTCAAGGCCATCTACAACAACAACTCGATCCAGACCTGGCAGGTCAAGCCGGACGGGAGCGTGTTCAATGTTCAGCTGGCGTAGCGTGGCCCTTCCCGTCGTGGCCGGGCTGGCCGCGGCGCTCGCGAGTTCCGCCGCATGGTCGGGCGACGCGCCCGCCTCCGGCACGCCGAGGATCAATCTTCAAGGCACGAGCACGGCCGACCACGCGGCCGAGCTGGCCCGCGACGCGCCGCCCGCGGCTCCGGACAGCAGCCATGCCGGGCGCTACGGCATCGGCGCGGTGCCGACCGACGGGCAGATCAAGGGCTGGTCGATTGCCGTGCTGCCGGACGGCACCGGCCTGCCGCCGGGGCGCGGCGACGTCAGCCACGGCGCCGACGTGTTCGGGGCCCAGTGCGCCATGTGCCACGGAACCTTCGGCGAGGGCGCGGAGCGCTATCCCAAGCTGGCCGGCAACGACAAGCTGACCAGCGACCAGCCGGACCGCACGGTGGGCAATTTCTGGCCCTACGCGACGACGGTGTGGGACTACATCAATCGGGCGATGCCCTTCCCCACGCCGCACATGTTGCCGGCGGACGACGTCTATGCCGTCACCGCCTACATCCTGAACCTGAACAACCTCGTGCCCGACGACTTCGTGGCCGACAGCACCTCGCTGCCTAAGGTGGTCATGCCCAACCGGCACGGCTTCATCCTGCTGGATCCGCGCCCCGACACCGCCGACACCGAATGCATGACGGACTGCCGCAAACCGGAAGACGTGCGCGTGGAGGAGACCGCCGAGGGCAACCAGGTCACCCCGCGCGAGACCGGACCGCTCGACGAGATGCAACCGAAGTAAATCCAGCCGGTCCCCCGGCTCGGCAAGGAGGAGGACGACGATGCACACCGTGATGCACTCTCATGCCGGCCCAGCGCACAGGTCGAGGCGGCTGGTACTGAAATTCCTCGGCACGGCCGCCATTACCGGGGCCGCTATCCGCCATGGGTTGGTCGCGACGGCCCGTGCCGTGCAGCAGGTTGCCTGGCCGAAGGAGGCGTTCGAGCAGAAGAGCGAGACCGCAGCGCTGCAGGCCTTCTACGACGGCCGCGCGCCGGAGCTGTCCGACAAGGTCACGCTCGACGCGCCGGAGATCGCCGAGAACGGCGCCGTCGTGCCGGTGACGATCTCGACCACGCTGCCCGACGTCACCTCGGTCGCCGTGCTGATCCCGGACAACCCGTTCACCTTGACCGCGGCCTACAGCCTTCCTGCCGGCACCATGGCTGACATCGCCTGCCGGCTGAAGATGGCCAAGACCGCCAAGGTGATCGCGGTCGTGGAGTCGGGCGGCAAGCTCTACTCGGCCGAACGGATGGTGAAGGTCACGCTCGGCGGCTGCGGCTGACGGCCAGAGGCACAGAAGAGGAGGGAGCAATGTCCACGATTCGCGTGCGCGCCAATGCCGACGACGGAACCGTCAAGGTACAGTGCCTGATCCAGCACCCGATGGATTCCGGCTTCATCAAGGATGCGTCCGGCAAGCTGATCCCGCCCCACTACATCGAGACGGTCGAGTTCCAGGCCAACGGGAAGCCGGTGTTCACCGCGTTCTGGGGGCCGGCGGTGTCGAAGGACCCGTATCTCAGCTTCTCCTACAAGGACGGCAAGAAGGGCGACACGCTGACGATCAGCTGGACCGACAACGAGGGCCAGTCGGACCACACGACCGCGCACGTCCTCTAGCCGGGGCGGGAGATGCGAAGTCCGATGATGACGCTTGCCGGGGTGGTGCTGGCCATGGCGGCGGGCCGTCCCGCCACGGCCGCCACACCGCTCGCCCCGGCGGCTGAGCCAGCGTCCGAGCAACGGGATTTCCAGGCGTTCTTCCGGCAGAGATTCCCGGACGTGCCGCTGGATGGCTTCGCCGACGGCCCCTACGCCCTGGACGCCGCCATGCGCCGGCAATGGCAGGAGATCATGCAGATGCCGCCCTACGAGTTCGCCGTGGACGAGGGCAAGCGCCTGTTCGAGACGAAGTTCGCCGACGGCGGCAGCTACGCCGGCTGCCTGCCCGGCGGTGGCGTCGGCACCCGGCAGGACTACCCTTACTTCGACACGAAGCGCGCCGTGGTGGTGACGCTGCCGGTGGCGATCAACGAGTGCCGGCAACGGCACGGCGAGGTCCCGCTCGATGTCGAGACCGGGCCGATGGCCTCGATCACCGCCTACCTCGCCTCGACCTCGCGCGGCAAGAAGACCGCCGTGGTGGTGCCCGATGACCCGCGCGCCCGCGCCGCGCTCGAAGCCGGGCGCGCGCTCTTCGATGATCCGCACGGACCGTCCGG
>JAVVHH010000296.1:0-2992 GCA_032249615.1 Acetobacteraceae bacterium | reverse complement strand
GGCGACAGCCCCATCGTCCGCCGTGCGCGAGAGCGCGCCGCGACCACCAACCGCAACGCATGAGGAGGTGATCCATGCCCGCGCTGACCATGCCGCCCACGCTGGGCGATCTTCTCAAGTATGAGCTCAATGCGAGCTACTGCCGCGAGACCGTCACGCTCAAGGCCGGAACGAGCTATGCACTCGGTTCCGTGCTCGGGCGGATCACCGCTTCGGGCAAGTACCGGCTCTCGCCGGCGGCCCAGGTTGTCGGTGACGAGGGCGCGGAAGTCGCAAGCGCCGTTCTGACCGAGGCGGTCGACGCCACGGCCGGTGACAGGACCGGCCTCGTCATCGCCCGCGGGCCCGCGATCGTGTCCAGGGCGGCGCTCGTCTTCGACGCCTCCGTCGATGACGCGGCCAAGACGGCCGTCAAGCACGCCGAGCTCAGCGCTGCCGGCATCGTGCCGCGCGACACCGCTTGATCTTCACGTTTCCCCTCTGACTCTCTGACCGGCTCCAAGGCTTCCGCCTCGGGGCTTTTTTCATGCCCGTTCCAGCCCAAGGAGACCCGACCCCATGGTCGCCATGATCAACCCGTTCGACGCGGGCGGCTACTCGCTCGCCGAGATGACCCAGGCCATCAACATCCTGCCCAATGTCTACACCCGGCTCGGGCAGATGGGCCTGTTCCGCTTCGATGGCATCACCCAGCGCTCCGTCGTCATCGAGCAGGCCGAAGGCGTGCTCAACCTGCTGCCCACCGTGCCGCTGGGCGGTCCCGCCACCGTCGCCAATCGCGACACGCGCTCCATGCGCTCCTTCACGGTGCCCTGGATCCCGCACGACGACGTGATCACGCCCCAGGACATCCAGGGCGTGCGCGGTTTCGGCGTCGCCGACGCCGCCGATCCGCTCGCCACCGTCATGGAGCGCAAGCTCACCCGCATGCGGGGCAAGCACGCCCAGACGCGCGAGTACATGGAGGTCAACGCGCTGCGCGGCATCGTCAGGGATGGCGCCGGCACCACGCTCTACAACTACTTCACCGAGTTCGGGCTGGCGCAGCAGGAGACGGACTTCCTGCTCGGCACCGCCGGCACCCAGGTCCAGGGCAAGGTGCGCGACGTGCTCAGGAAGATCGAGACCGAGCTCAAGGGCGAGACCATGACCGGTGTGCTCGCGCTCGTCAGTCCTGAGTTCTTCGACAGGCTGATCGGTCACGCCAAGGTCGAGGAGGCCTACAAGTACTATTCCTCGACCGGGGCGCAGCCGCTGCGCGAGGACACGCGCCGGCGCTTCCCCTTCGCCGGGATCGTGTTCGAGGAGTACAATGCCACCGTCACCCTCTCGACCGGCGCAACGGAAACGCTGATCCCCTCCGGCGAGGGCATCGCCTTCCCGCTTGGCACGCTCGACACCTTCGTCACCTACGGTGCGCCTGCCAACCTGATCGAGACGGTCAACACGGTCGGCCTGCCGATCTACGCGCGGCAGATCGCCCGGCCCGATGGCAGTGCGATCGAGGTCAAGACCGAGGCCTCGATCCTGCCTGTCAACAAGCGCCCGCGGCTCGCGGTGCGCATCTTCTCGAGCAACTGAGCATGAGCCCCTTCGCGGAGGCCATCGACGATCTCTTCGCCGATCCCAACCTTGCGCGCGATGGCCTCTGGCGGGCGGGCGGAAGCGGTGCGCCGGTGCCGGTGCGGGTGGTGCTGCGCCGTCCCGACCGCGTGCTTGAATGGGGCGAGACCCGCCTCCATGCCGCAACCGCGCTTGCCGATCTGCGCATGGCCGAGGTGCCGCTGCTTTCTGCCGGCGACACGATCGAAGTCGCAGGCGAGACGTGGATCGTGCAGGGCGAACCGCTCGGCGATGCCGAGCGCCTCGTCTGGACGGCGGAGCTGCGCGGGCCATGAGGCCCCAGCTTACCACCATCGGCGATCTCAGGCAGATCATGGCCGAGGAGGTGGCCGCGGCCGAGCAGGCGGTGAGCGGCGCCGTCGCCGAGGCGACCGGCGGGCTCAAGGACGAGCTGCGCGCGCAGGTGACAGGCGCGGGGCTGGGATCGCGGCTGGCGCGCACCTGGCGCGGACAGGTCTGGCCCAGGGGCGAGGCGAGCCTCGGGGCGGCGGGGCTGGTGTGGTCGAAGGCGCCGCTGATCATCCGCGGCCATGCCGAGGGCGCTCTGATCCGCGCGCGCGGTGCCACCTTCCTTGCCATTCCGACCGAGGCGGCCAGGGCGATGCGCGCCGGCGGGCGGCGGCTGACCCCACGGCTGTGGGAGCAGCGCATGGGCCAGCCCCTGCGCTTCGTGCCGGGACGAGCGGGCCGACCCGCGCTGCTGGTCGCCGAGAACCTGCGGGCGCGCAGCGGCCGGCGCGGCGGCTATGCCCGGGCGAGCGCCACGGCGATGCGCACCGGTCGCGGGCTGGTGAGCGTGGTGCTGTTCGTGCTGGTGCCGCAGGTGCGCCTCAGCAAACGGCTCGATGTGGGCGGCGCGGCCGAGCGCTGGATCGCGCGGCTCGAGGAGCGCATCGTGCGGCGCTGGAACTGACGACGACCGGGAAGATGTCATGTCCAAGCGGGAGGCCATTCTGGCAGCGCTTGCCGCACAGCTCGGCGCTCAGCTGTCAGCGCCGGTGCGGCGCAATGCCGCACTACCGGAGAAGGTGCCGGCAGAGGGGCTCGTGATCCTGCGCGACGGCGAGCCCGGCGAGCCCGAGGTGACGCTGAACCCGCGCCGCGAATGGTACCGCCACCGCATCGAGCTCGAGGCCTATATGTCCCAGCCTGCCGGTGGCGGCGGCGAGGCGGCGCTCGATGCCCTGCTCGGCGCGATCGGCTCCGCGCTCACGGCAGACGAGACGCTCGGCGGGCTGGCCGAGACGCTCGTCCCCTCCGCCCCGGAGATCGGCGTGCTGGCCATCGAGGGCGCCGCACCGCTGCTCAGCGCGAGGATCGTGGTCGCCGCCGAATATCTGGTCAGCGATCCGCTCGGCGGCTGAGCGGC
>JAVVHH010000295.1:0-2995 GCA_032249615.1 Acetobacteraceae bacterium | reverse complement strand
CGTAAGCGGGGCTCCGCGGCCCTGATTCTTGCGGCTTGACGGTTAGCTGCTTTTCGAACCGGCCCAGTGCCAGGGCATGAGCTCGTCGATGCGCGCTTGCGGCCAGCCGTTCACGAGCCGGGTCAGCAGGTCAGCGAAGTAGGCCTGCGGCTCGACGCCGTTCAGTTTGCAGGTCTCCACGAGCGAAGCGACGTGGGCCCAGTTCGACCCGCCCTCGTCGCTTCCGGCGAAGAGCGCGTTCTTTCGACTCAGTTTCACCGGCCGGATCGCGCGCTCGACCGTGTTCGTGTCCAGCTCGATCCGGCCGTCGTCGAGAAAGCGCACGAGCCCGTCCCAGTGGTTCAGGGCGTAGCGGATCGCGCCTGCAGTCGGGCCGCGGGCGGGCAGCTTGGCCAGCTGCTGCTCGAACCAGGTGCGCATGTCCGTCACCAGCGGCTGGCTGCGCGCCTGACGCTCGGCCCGCCGCTGCGCCGGCGCCTGGCCGCGGATCTCGGCCTCGATCCGATATAGCGCGGCAATGCGCTGGAGCGCCTCCGTCGCGATCGGGGCCGTGCCGGTCTTGGCCAGGTCGTAGAAGCCGCGACGCACATGCGCCCAGCAGAACACCAGCGTCACGGCCCCGTCGTGCCCGGCCCGCCCATCGCGTGCGGGGTCAGCGAGCTTCTTGTAAGTCGCGTAGCCGTCGCACTGCAGGATGCCGCGGTAGCCGCCGAGCAAGGTGTCCGCATGCTGCTGCCCCCGGCCCGGGGCGTAGCGGTAGACCACCGCCGGCGGGTCGCGTCCGCCCCAGGGCCGATCATCGCGCGCGACTGCCCACAGGTAGCCCGTCTTGGTCCGGCCGCGGCCAGGGTCGAGCACCGGCAAGGTGGTCTCGTCGGCGAACACCCGTGCCGAGCCGAGCACGATCGCGCGCAGCCGGCTGACCACGGGCGCGATCTCGGCGGCGGCATAGCCCACCCAGGAAGCGAGCGTGGAGCGCTCCAGCTCAACCCCTTGCCGGCCCATGATCTGCGCCTGGCGATACAGCGGCAGGTGGTCGGCGTAGCGCGCCACGAGGACATGCGCGACCAGCGCCTCGGTGGGCAGCCCGCCCTCGATCAGCCGCGGCGGGGCGGGCGCCTGCACCACCGTGCCCGCGCACGCCCGGCAGGCCAGCTTGGGCCGGCGTGTGACGATGACCCGGAACTGTGCGGGGATCACGTCCAGCCGCTCTGACGTGTCGTGGCCGATGACCGCCATCGCACCCCGGCAGCACGGGCAGGCGGTGTCCTCGGGCTCGATCACCACCTCAACCCGGGGCAGATGCGCCGGCAGCGCGCCGCGGCTGGCCCGGCGCTTGGCCGTGCGTTGCTCGCGCAGGCCCAGATTGCGCTTCTCCGCCTCGGCCGCGCCCTGAGCGATGGCGGTCTCGAGGCTCTCCAGGCCGAGCTGCAGCTGCTCTTCGGGCAGGCGCTCGGAGCGGGCGCCGAACTGCAGGCGCTTGAGCCTGAGCAGCAGGTGGCGCAGCCGGTCGTTCTGCTCGGCCAAGGCGTCGCGCTCCGAGGCGATGCCGTCGCGCTCCGTCCAAGCCGCGAGCAGCAACGCCTGCAATGCGCCGACATCGTCGGGCAGAGCGGGCATCGGCTCGGGGGCGGCGTGCGTCACGGCGCGAATCCTACGCCGGCGCGGTCGGGATGGGAATCCTCCGCACCGCCTGCACCCGCGTCCAGTCGAGCCCGTCGAACAGGGCGGCGAACTCCACCGCCGAGAGCCGCATCACCCCGTCCATCACCGGCGGCCAGCGAAAGCCACCCTGCTGCAGCTGCTTCCAGACCAGGACCAGGCCGCTGCTGTCCCACACCAAGATCTTCAGCCGGTCGCAGCGCTTGGAGCGGAACACCACGACCACGCCCGAGAACGGGCTTTCGCCCAGCACCTCGGACACGAGGGCTGCCAGGGCGTGCGCGCCGCGGCGGAAGTCCACGGGCTTCGTGGCCAGCAGCACGCGAGCGCCGGCCGGGATGGTGATCACGCCGACGCCCGCACCGCGCGCAGCACCGCCGTGAGCAGGCCACCGTCCGTGCCCGCCGCGATGCGCACCACAGCGCCGGCGAGTTCGACTTCGACTGCAGGCGCCGGCACCATCGTGGGCGCGGGCTCTTCCGGCCCTGCCACCTCAGCCAGGATCGGCACGAACGCCGGCACCGACGAGCCGGCCATGGCCACCGCCGACGGCAGCGCTAGGCCCGCACACCCCGCCGCGCGCCGCCAGGCGAACACCTGCTGCGGGCTGACCTGCCAGCGTCGTGCCACCGCCGACACCACCGCACCCGGCGCCGTCGCCTCGGCCACGATCCGCGCCTTGTCCTCGGCAGACCAGCGCTGCCGGCCCGGTCTCGCCTGACCCTTGACCCCGCGACGCTCTGTCCTCGTCTCGTCCTTGCCGTCGAACATGGCGCCTGCTCGAAGCTCCCTGCCTCAAGCAGACCCACCACATACGCCCTCACCTGGGAAGAATGGTCGCGGAGCAACGCTTACCCTCAACCAGCATGGGCCGGACTCCATTCGATTCTACACCAAAACCAAGACGGTGACGCAGCGTTGGATGCCCGGCGCCAAGGAAAGCGCGAGCTTCGTCATCCCGACCATGGCCTGAGCCCGGGGCATGGACGCTCCGACCGCGGAAGACTCGCACCGTTTCGGATTCGATGCAGACCTGCTCGCCGTTCGCGACATGGCGCGCAGCTTCGGGGCCGAGCGGCTGAAACCGAACGCCGTCGCTTGGGACCAGGACAAGCATTTTCCCGTCGAGGAGATCCGCGAGGCCGCCGCGCTCGGCATGTGCGGCATCTATGTGCGGGAGGATGCAGGCGGCTCCGGTTTAAGCCGCCTGGCCGCCGCGGTCATCGTGGAATCGCTGTCGGAGGGGTGCCCGTCCACCGCAGCCTATATCTCGATCCACAACATGGTCGCGGGCATGGTGGACCTTTACGGCGACGAGCGGCAACGAGGGCAG
>JAVVHH010000294.1:0-3031 GCA_032249615.1 Acetobacteraceae bacterium | reverse complement strand
GGCTGCACCGGCGGATGTGGCCCCGGTCCCTACGGAACCATCACGCTCGACCAGGGTGCAAACAGCAGCACCGTTATTATTACCGAGACCCTCGCCGCCGGCGTGAAGTTCGTGAATACCGGCGCTGGCCACGCGCTCGCGTTCAATATCCAGGGCGATCCCACCATTACCATCAGCGGCCTGTCTACCGGCTTCAGCGTCGGACCGGCGCCGGCGACTGCCAGCACGTTCGGGTCGTTCGACTACTCGATCACATGCTCGGCCTGTGGGAATGGCGCAAGCAAGCCTCTGCCCGGGCCGCTCACCTTCACGACCAGCGATGGCAGCGTCCTCACACCGGAGAGCTTCGTGGCCAACAGCAAAGGCTACTTGTTCGCCAGCGACGTCGTCGGCACCAACGGCAATACCGGCAATGTCGCCGCCATCAGCAACACCCAACCCACGACCTCGGTGCCCGAGCCTGCTTCGATGGCCTTGCTCGGTCTCGGCCTCGTCGGCCTCGGCATGGCCCGCCGCAAACGGACCTGATCCCGACCTGTCCGCTTGAGCAATACGGTGTTGTCCGGCATCCAGCCCGTCACCGGCTGGATGCCTCCGCTCTTATGCCGACGGGGTCACGAGCGATCGTACGACCCTACGCTCCTGCCCACCGGCGGCTTCCACTCGGCGCGCTTGCGGGCCGACCAGGCGTAGCGGGGGTCGCCCTCCAGCCGGTGCAGGTGCTCGCCCAGCCGGTTGCGCTCGAGCCAGCCGATCGCCGCCTCGAGCTCGGGGAGCGTCATCTGCGCCCGGCTCTTGTCGCCGGAGACGCGCTTCAGCACCGCGTTGTAGCGGTGATACAGCCCGGCGCCCGCGACCCCGCCGCGCAGCCCCGACCGCCCCGCCTCGTCCTCGACGGCCTGCGCGGCCACCATCTCGCCCAGCCGCGCTCGCAGCCGCCGTTCGACGGCCGAGGGCGGTTCCAGCAACTCCGATTGCGCCCCCACCTGTTCCGGCCGCCGCATCGCCAGCTCCGGACCCGGCCTCAGCGTCGCGAACCGCAGCGCCAGCGCGTTGCTCTCGAGCGGGACGATGCCCCCCTCCTTCTCGCCGGGCTCGACCCAGACCGGCACCGGCGACTGCCGGCCGCGCGGCTGGGGCGGCCGGGCGAGCGTGCCCTGCTCGGTCTCCATGCGGAGGCGAAAGCGGTGGAACAGCGGGTCGTCGGGGTGGAACACCAGCGCGCGCTGCGCGTCGTAGGGTCCGGCGTGCGGGTCCACCCGGGTCGCGCGGGCCACCATCTGCTCCAGCCAGGGCCGCGAGCGTATGTGGGTCAGCGCCGCCACCACGGCCACTTCCGGAACGTCCAGCCCCTCATAGGCCATCGCCACCGTGACCAGGATCGAGGGCTCCGGCCGCAGCCGGAACGCGGCCACCGTCGCGTGCGCGCCCGGCGTGTCCGAGGTCGCGATCTCCGCGACGTGCCGGGCCTGGCTTCGGGGCAGCCAACCGTGGATGATCTCGAGGTAGCGCCGCGCATGCTCCTGGTCCGGCGCCACCACCAGCAGCTTGCCGAGGCCGGGCGCCCCGTCGGTCGCGCCGAGGCCGCGCTCCTGCCGCCGGCGCGCGCGCAGGTCGCGCACGGCCAGGAACGCCTCGCGCAGCAGCGCCTCGGCGAACCCGGTCCGCAGCGCGGTGAACAGCGCGGGACGGGTGGTCTCGCTGGGGTAGGGTCCGGCCAGCCGGTGCGGCCCGACCTCTACGCCCTCCTCGGCCCGCCACCGTGCCTCCCCATCCAGCGCCCCGAAGGTCACCGGCAGCACCGCCCGCTCCTGCAGTGCCTGCGCCCGCGAGTAGCCGATCACCGCCCAGCCCGGCGCATCCAGCGCGATCTCGCGCGTGCTCGCTTTGGGACCGCGCCGGTAGGGCAGCCACAGGATCCCGCGCCCGTCCGCCCGCTCCAGCGTGCCCGACAGCAGCAGGCGCACGGCGGCGCATTCCAGCAGCGGCAGGAGCGCCCGCGACCAGGCGCTGGCCGGGTCCTCGCCGGCCCTGGCGGCCTCGACGGCGGTGTCCGGATCGGTGTCGGAAAGGGCCGGAAGGTGGTGGACCTCGTCGACCACCAGCAGCGTCCGGTGGCGGCTGAACTCGCGTAGGTGCAGGTCGGGCGCCGCCGCGACAGCCTGGTAGGTGGTGACGTAGCCGGCGAGGCCGCGGCTCGGGTCGGGCGTGTTGCCGGCGGCCCGGAGCGAGAGCGAGTGGTCGAGGGCGGCGCGCCAGGCCGGGTCGGCGAAGGCCTCCTCGGCTTGCAGGCGCAGGCTGTCGCGCGGGACCACCCAGCACACGCGCTTGACGATCCCGGCGCCGACCAGCCGCGCCGCCGCGATCACCGGCAGCAGCGACTTGCCGCCGCCCGGGGTGACGGCGGCGAGGATGTCGCGCGCCTCGGTCTGCCCGGCCGCGATCGCCTCGACCACAGCGGCGAGGTGGCGCTGATGGGAACGAAGCGTCAGGTCAGGCACGGACGAAATCGGGGCACAAGCCGGACCATGAGTCCGCGGGAGTCCGCTGTCTACCCAGGACGCGAGCGCCGCCGGCCTCGCCAGGAAGCGGTCGTTCGCCGAGCGAACAGATACAGCCGACCGTGCTTCACTCTCCCGATCGCTGCGGTGCAGCCGGTTCGATCGCCGCCGTTCATGAGGCTGGACGCTGTGACCGCCGCTGAAGCAGCATCGAGATCTCCGGATTTGGAAACCGGCGCTCCCGCACAACGGCGTAAAAAGTCTCTACCACGCCTGCCAGACGGTGACGCTCCACCAGAAGGCCGCTCCTCAGCTCGTCCTGAACCACGATGGCTGGCACCAGCGTCAACACGCCGCTCTCGCGCGCGACGAGGCGCAGCATCGCCATGTCATCCACTTCCGCGATGATCACCGGGCGAACGCCGGCGAGCGCCAGTTCGCGGTCGAAGGCGACGCGTATGTCGCTGTCTAGACTTGGCAAGATTAACGGTGCGCCGTGCAGCGCGTCTGGAAACACCAGTGCCGGGTCA
>JAVVHH010000293.1:0-3037 GCA_032249615.1 Acetobacteraceae bacterium | reverse complement strand
ATGCCCACTGCGCCGATGCGATCGTCTGCATCAGCAATTGCGACAAAATCACCCCCGGCATGCTGATGGCGGCGATGCGGCTCAACATCCCGGCCGTATTTGTCTCGGGCGGCCCCATGGAGGCCGGCAAAGTCGTGCACGGCACCACCACGCGCGCCGTCGATCTAATCACCGCCATGGTCGCCGCGGCCGATCCCAGTGTCAGTGACGCGGAGACGGCGGTGATGGAGCGGTCGGCTTGCCCCACCTGCGGATCGTGCTCGGGTATGTTCACCGCCAATTCCATGAACTGCCTCACCGAGGCACTGGGGCTTTCCCTACCCGGGAACGGCAGCCTGCTGGCGACCCATGCCGACCGGCGCAACCTGTTCGTCGAAGCCGGCTGGACCATCGTGGACCTGGCGCGCCGCTGGTACGAGCAGGACGATAGCAGCGTGCTGCCGCGCAATATCGCCTCGTTCAAGGCGTTCGAGAACGCCATGTCGCTGGATATCGCCATGGGCGGCTCCACCAACACGGTGCTGCACCTGCTGGCGGCGGCGCAGG
Organism: Acetobacteraceae bacterium; assembly: GCA_032249615.1. GTDB lineage: Bacteria > Pseudomonadota > Alphaproteobacteria > Acetobacterales > Acetobacteraceae > JAVVHH01. Next base: position 2,491 of record JAVVHH010000293.1, on the reverse strand, counting down.
AAGGCGAGGTGCCATTCACCATGGCCGATATCGACCGGCTGTCCCGCCGCGTGCCGAACCTTTGCAAGGTCGCCCCCTCAAAGGCGGATGTGCATATGGAGGATGTCCACCGCGCCGGCGGCATCATGGCCATCCTGGGCGAACTGGAGCGCGCCGGGCTCCTCCATCGCGAGGTGCCTACGGTTCACGCGCCGACAATGGCGGACGCGCTGTCGCGCTGGGATGTCCGGGCCGAAGGCCGCGCACCCGGAGATACCGCCATGGCGCTGTTCGCCGCGGCGCCTGGCGGCGTGCGCACCACCCAGGCTTTCAGCCAGGATCGGCGCTATGCCGATCTGGATCTGGACCGCACCGGTGGCGTGATCCGCGACGTCGCGCACGCCTTTAGCGCCGATGGCGGCCTGGCGGTGCTGGCCGGCAACCTCGCGACGGACGGCGCCATTGTCAAAACCGCCGGCGTCGATCCAACAGCCTTGGTGTTTGCCGGTCCTGCGCGCATTTACGAAAGCCAGGACGCAGCGGTTGAGGCCATTCTGGGCGATCAGGTGAAGCCCGGCGATGTGGTGGTGATCCGCTACGAGGGACCCAAGGGCGGCCCGGGCATGCAGGAGATGCTCTACCCCACCAGCTACCTGAAATCGAAGGGGCTCGGAAAATCCTGCGCCTTGATCACGGATGGACGGTTTTCAGGAGGGACCGCGGGGCTTTCCATCTGCCATGTCTCACCGGAAGCCGCCGAGGGGGGCACGATCGGCTTGCTGGAGGAAGGGGACCGGATCGAGATCGACATCCCCGGCCGGAGCTTGCGCGTCGATCTATCGGACGCTGACCTGGAAAAGCGCCGCACGACCATGGAAAGCCGAGGCGCTGCCGCCTGGCAGCCCAATCGGGTTCGGGCGGTGTCGCCGGCGCTGCAAGCCTATGCCGCGATGACGACGAGCGCCGCCCGTGGCGCGGTCCGCGATGTGTCCCAACTCCGCTCGCGACGTTAGCCCGTAACATCATCAAATGGCTGCGGCATCACCGAAAATGCGCCGATACAGGTCTTCTCCGTGGCTTGTCTGGGGCGGCGCGCCTTCGATGACCTTGAAGGTCCGCGAACCGCCGCTTTGACGCTCTGACCCTGCCGATCCTGGGCTTCGCCGCCGGCGGGCTGACCGGCGCGCTGCTGCACCTGGTGGCCGGGTAGTGGAGCGGGGTTGCCGCTGCGGCGCCGACCGCGCTGGCGACGCTCTGCCTGCTCGTCGCGGCCTCGCAGAAAGGGCGCGCTGACCCCTGGAACTCGACCGGTCTTCGACCGATATAATTGGTAAAGGCCGGTTCGGTCACCGGCAGGGGATGGAGTTCCCCGAAACCGCCCGTCCACGGGCTGATGACTCCTCCGGCTTTTGAGCAGGAGGTTTGTCATGCCTTTCGATGGCCATGCCGGTCCGTTCGCGAGCATCCTGTCTGCCGATGGGAATGGAAGCTTCGTCGAGACGCAGCCGCTCTACTTTGTGGACCTGAACCTCGATCAGGTGATCGATAACCTCGTTCCCAAAGATGATGCCGCGGTTCTGCGGCCTGTGTTCTGGACGCCCGGTCGGGACGAGGCGACCGTCCGCTTTCGCCAGGCGGTGTTCGCCGATCTCGAACGCCCTGCCGTGTTCGCCTTGGTGCAGCCATTTCGCGACGAAATGCGCCGTGTGCGCGCGAATTTGCAATATGCCGACAAGGTGGATCGGGCAGTCCATCGCGACGCAGTGATGCTTCGCGCCGCTGGGCTTTACGTCTCGGCGGTGCGGGGGCTTGCAGAGGGGATGCGGCAAGCCGGCCCGCGCTCCCCCGGGCTGCTGTCCTGCCTGCGCTACCTCGAGACATTGTTGGCAGAGCCGGGCTTCACCGCGCTCGAAGCGGGGGTGGCACGCTGTCGTACCGCGCTGGCGGCGGTGGAATACGGCCTCCTCTTCCGGGGCGACACGGTCGTGATCCGCCGCTACGCCGACGAGCCCGACTACACGGACACAGTGCACGACCGCTTCGCCCGCTTCCGCGACACCCAAAGACCGGTGCCGCGCCCGGTCGCGGTACCGGAGGATGGTGGTTTGGACCATATCGAGGCCGGCATCCTATCCTCCGTTTCGCGCCTGCTCCCGGGACCATTCGGCGAACTCAGCCGCTTTGCCGCTTCCCATCCAGATTTTATCAATCCGATCGTCGCACGACTGGACCGCGAGATCGGCTTCTATGCCAGCTATCTCACCTTCATCGCCCCGCTCCGCCGCGCCGGCCTGCCGTTCTGCACGCCGAGTGTATCGGCCACCGACAAGGAGACCGCACTGGAGGATGGATTCGACCTGGCGCTGGCGGCCAAGCTGGTTCCGGCCGGCAAGGCCATCGTGCGCAACGGCTTCTCGCTGTCCGGCGTCGAGCGCCTGCTGGTCGTCACCGGGCCGAACCAGGGCGGCAAGACCACCTTCGCGCGCGCCTTCGGCCAGGCGCATCATCTGGC
>JAVVHH010000292.1:0-3046 GCA_032249615.1 Acetobacteraceae bacterium | reverse complement strand
CTCCACGGCCGCGACCTGGCGCCGCTCGTCCTCGCGCTCTATGCCGAGCCGCCGGGCCGCCGCGTCGACCTGGCTCCAGCCAGCGAGGGCCATCAGCACGTAGGGGTTCGCCCTCAGCCTGGCGAGCGCGTCCCGGCCCCAGAACCGGACCGCCTTGGCGCCGAGCCTCGCGTCGAATCCTTGCTCGTCCAGCCATACGACCACGTCCGCCTCGGCCAGGCTTTCCTTCCAGGCCGCAGCAAGCCCCTGCGCGCGGTCGTCCCCGATCACGGTGGCGAGCGCCTCGGCGTCGCCGCTTCCTAGCACGCGGTAGAGCTCCGGCCCGAAGGATTCCCAGAGGTGGCTCGCCCGCGCGGCGCCAATTCCCTCAAAGGCCGGGTTCGTGGCGAGGTAGCGGACGATCAGCGCACCCTGGATCCCGGGCGGAGCGCGGGTGCCCTCTCCCGCCGACCGCCCGCAGGTTGCCGCCGTGCTCGGGGCGGGCAAGGGACCGTCCGCACCGACCGCGGCTTCGCCGCTGCCGTGACGGCCCTTGCCCGCCCCTGCGCGCGGCTGCGCTGCCGGGGGCAGGTCGGCTCCGAGGAAGGTCGCAGGTTCCGGTCCCTCCAAGGAAGGTGGATGGGTCAGGGCGCCACCCTCCGCCCGGTCTCGACCATGTGCGCCTCGATGTGCTCGAGCCGCCGCAGCCGCTCGCGCAGGCCGTTCCGCTCGGCCCGCAGCGCGCCGTTCTCGGCCTTGAGCGATGCGTTCGCCTGCTCGAGCTGGTTGATGCGGCGGTCCCGCGGATCGGGCCCCGACGCGGCCGGGGGTGCCGCCTCCGCCCGCTCCGGGCCCGCCAGCCCGAGGGTGGAGAGCGCCCCCTCGAGCAGGGCCTTCGCGGCCGGGTTGGTGTAGAGCACGTTCCGGTCGAAGCCGCAGGCCAGGGCGACGGCGCTGACGTTCACCTTGCCGCCCCGCTCAGGCAGCGCTCGGCCCTCCCCGCCCAGCCCGGCGAGGTAGGCGCGCAGGCGCTCTACGTTGTCGGCTCCCTTCTGCGGGCCGGACCTCGAGTCAGCCGCCATCGGTGCGGCCCCTGTCCGGCTTGGTGATCTCCATCCCGAGCGCCTCGCTGGAGAGGCCTGCCCTGTATGCGTTGTACTCGTATCGAACGAAGCGCTCCTCGTAGGCGGCCAAGGTCCGCTTCAAGGCGGCGATCTCGGCATTCAGGGCGTCGACCTGCCGCTTGTGGACGACCTCGATCGGATCTTTCGGATTCGGGGCGGGCCTCCCGGCGAGCTCGCGGTCGCGATGGCGCAGGTAGGCGGCCTTGATGTCCGGGTTGGCCTCGAGCGTCTGGCGGGTCCACCGATGGCGCAGGAACTCCTCGACGCGTTCGACCAGCCTGCCCCAGGTCAGGTGGTTCGCCCCGTCCCAACCGTCCACCATGCCCACGATCGCGGCCACCTGCCGGGGCTCAAGGCGGCGCCGCGGCGTTGGCCTTTTTCGCGGCAGCCTACCCGGCACGGGGTCGCTCTGCTTCTACCGGAGCTGAGCGCGCACCGGTCTGCAAGTTGAGCTGGACCAGGTCGCCGTCAGCGATCCCGGGATCGGCGTGGACGTCCAGGATCAGCCGCAGCGCGGCGGCTGTTCGGCGATGGTGTCCGGCGTAATTCGAAGCCCCGTACGTCTCCTCTTGGGCCTCCGCCTCTGCCTTGCCAAGCAGCTCGAGTGTCTGGGCCAGCATGACGTCGGCCCGCTCCTTCTGGGCGGCGTCACCCTTGTTAATGAGGTGCTCCGCGCACCCCGCGCAGGCCCCGTGCTCGGTGCAGGGCGCGTACGACCAGTCCCGGACGCACATCCCGAGATCCGTCGTATGGGCGGTGACGAAATGGGCGCGGGCGAACTCCTCCCGTCTGGCCAGGGGCAGGCCCTTGTAGATCTCGGCCGCGGGGCCCTTGACCTTCCCGGCCTCCATCATCTTGCGCGCCTGCTCCGCGCGGTAGGCCGGGCTCACGTGATTGTAGGCCGCGTTCTGGCCCACGTCCTTGCGGCCGGACCAGCGCGCGATCTCCATCTGGCTCATGCCGCCTTGCTGTTGCAGGGTGTTCAGCCAGTGCCGGAACTGGTGCGAGGTCACCTCGATGGGAGAGCCACCCGGTCCGCTGAAGCCGAAGCGCTGGAACAGGGTGCGCTTGCCGGGCTGCTCGACAACGAAATCGTAGATCTGGCCATCCGTTACGAACGCCAGGATGGAGGGGATCGGCGTCGTATTGCCCCGGTTCCAGTTCTCCTGCATCAGGAACAGATACTGGCTGGGCCGCATCGGAAGGTCCGTCCGGTCGAGCTTCGGTTGGCTGGCGAGCAGCGCCGCCGACAGCTGGCGCTTCGTAACGAACCAGCGGCCCTTGCCGTCGATCTGCCCGGGCGCGCCGAGCCGCTCGCAGGTCGCGCGGGCCGACGCCGGGGAACTCACCTTCAAGACGTCCATGGCGGCAGCCGAGGTCAAGCAGTCCTCGTCCGCCGCCTCCAGCCAGGGGCCTGGCAGCCAGGCCCGCCCAGGGTTCGCCTCCATCCACCGGGCGACCTCGCGGGCGGGCGCGGTCACCCGCCGCAGGGCCGCGACCGCCTCCTTCGCGACGTCGACCATGGGCGTCGCGATCCACTTGATATCCGGCTCCGGCCCTTTCTCGGGGAAGTAGGTGATGCCGTACCGAAGGACCTGCTGCCCGTCCGCGTCGAGGACGGGCTTGCCGTCCTTGGTCGCGGGCTCGGTCTTCTCGCAGTCGTCCGGGACTGTGAGAAGCTCGTTGATACGCCAGCCGCCGCACGCGAGAAGCTGGAGCGCCTTGGCCCCGGTCACCTCGCGCGGCTCCTCGACCAGGTGCGCGATCTGCGCGATCGCGTCCATGGCCGCCTCGGAGGGCATCTTCTCCGCCCGCTGCTCGTCCGCCTCCTTCCCTAGACCCGTTCCGTCGTGGGCCACCCGCGGGAACGGGTTCTGGAAATCGAGGCGGGTCGCCGCGAGATTGTACCTGTCGATCCACTCGGCGATGTGCACCAGCGCCTG
>JAVVHH010000291.1:0-3104 GCA_032249615.1 Acetobacteraceae bacterium | reverse complement strand
CTTCGCCGAGTTCGAGCGCGAGCTGATTGCTGAACGCACCATGGCCGGGCTTGCGGCAGCCCGGGCGCGCGGGCGCATGGGGGGGCGGCCACGCAAGATGGATCGCGCCACGCTGATGATGGCGATGTCGGCCATGGCGGACCGCAAAGCTGTGGCGGCCGAGGTGGCCAAGCGCCTCAATCTCACGACCACCACGCTCTATACCTACGTCAACGGCGACGGCTCCCCGAAAGCCGCCGGACAAGCGGTGCTCGACGGCACGCATCGTCCTGGAGCAGCCAAGAGGACGCGGTCCCGGCTACCATCAGCATCGCGGCCGCCCTCGCACGCGACCGGCGGCGTGTGATGCCGAGGGGTGGCGGCGTGCCGATGGAGGCACTCGCGGCCCTGCGCCGTCGCCTTGTGGCCCTCCCAGCCCGGCATCCCGAGCGAAGTCTCCTGATGGCGTCCACGACGCAGCTTTACGCCATCAGCCGGGCCACACTTTACAGGCTTCTGCGGGGCGAGCGCCGGCCAAAGGACACGCATCGCTCCGACCGTGGCCAGCCACGCGCGATGCCTGCGGCCGACATCGAGCGTTGGTGCGAGATCGTCGCCGCCATGAAGATCAGGACCACCAACAAGAAAGGCCGCCATCTCTCGACGGTGCGGACATTGCAGTTACTCGTCGAGCACGGCGTGGATACGCCGGACGGCTTCCAGAAGCTGCCGCCGGGCAGGCTGAGTGCCTCGACCGTCAACCGCCACCTGAGACGCCTCGGCTACGACCACGATCGGATGACGCGCCAGCCGCCGGCGGTCCGGTTCCAGGCAGAATGGGCGAACGCGCTGTGGCACTTCGACATGAGCCCGTCGGACCTGAAGCATCTGAAGGCGCCGCCCTGGGTCGACGTCGACCGGCAGGGCGCGCCCACCTTGATGCTGTTCTCCGTCATCGATGACCGCTCGGGCATCGCTTACCAGGAGTATCGCTGCGTCTACGGCGAGGACGTCGAGACGGCGCTGCGTTTCTTGTTCAACGCGATGTCGCCCAAGACGCTGGAGGGCGATGAGGCCGATCCATTCCAGGGCATTCCGGCCGCGCTGTCTCTCGACAACGGGCCGGTTTCGAAATCGGCCGTGTTCAAGCGGGTAATGGAAAGCCTCGGCGTCGAGTTGCTGCCGCACATGCCCGCAGGCTCGGACGGAAGGAGAACGACGGCACGGGCCAAAGGCAAGGTCGAGCGGCCGTTCCGCACCGTGAAGGAAGCGCACGAGACGCTGTATCACTTCCACCAGCCCGAAACCGAAGCAGAGGCGAACCGCTGGCTCGCGCGCTTCATCGCCACCTACAACCGGGGCGACCACAGGTTGGAGCCGCATGCACGCATCGACGATTGGCTTGCGCACCTTCCCGTCGACGGGGTTCGGCAGATGTGCGCCTGGGACCGATTCTGTGCCTTTGCGCGCGAGCCCGAGCGGCGCCTGGTCGGCATAGATTGCCATCTGACCGTTGCGGGCGTCACGTACGAGGTCGATGCCGAGCTTGCCGGCGAGACGGTCGTGGTTTGGTGGGGTTTGTTCGACCAGGAACTGTGGATCGAGCACGGCGACGAACGCCTTGGGCCGTTTCGTCCAGCCGGAGGCCCGATCCCGCTGCACCGTTATCGCAAGCACCGCAAGTCCCGCCAAGAAGCCCGCGCCGACCAGGTGGCAATCCTCGCCGGCAAGCTCGCCCTGCCTCGCGCGGCTCTTTCGGGCGAGAACGGCGTCGTGACGGGGCTGCGCGAACCGGCCGGGGCTGCCGTCATACCGGTGCGGCCGTTCCAGGACCCCGATCCGTTCCATGAGCTCGTGTTTGCCAGCCCCATCGCGGCCCGACGCGCGATTGCCGACGAGATCAGGGTGCCGTTGGCCACCTTGTCGGATGACGACAGGGCGTTCATCGATGCGCTTCTCGACCGCAGCCTTGCGCGACCCGAAATCCTGGCGGCGGTGCGCAACCGCTTTCCGCTGGGGCGCAGAGGAGGCGTGGGCTGATGCTGACCGAGGTCATGCGGCACTACGGCCTGGCCCGTCCGCCGATCGACGCCGGCTTCTTCGAGACCGAGCACCACGCCCAAATATTGCGCGACATCCGGGCAACCATCACAGGTGGCCGGCTGATCGCGCTGACCGCGATCATCGGCTCCGGCAAGACCGTCTTGTCGCGTACGCTCAGGGCGGAGCTGGAACGCGAGGGCCGGGTCATCGTGTCGCGCTCGCTGTCGATCGAGAAGGCGAAGATCAGCCTGCCACTGCTGGAATCAGCGTTGTTCTACGATTTGACCCCGGAGAAGACGGTCAAGATATCAAGTCAGTCGGAACGGCGGGTGCGCGACCTGCAGGAGCTGTTCCGGCGCGCCAAGAAGCCTGTGGCCCTCTTCGTCGACGACGCGCACGATCTGCATCCCAAGACGCTGACTGGACTGAAGCGTCTCGTCGAGTTGGTCACCGAAGGCGGCGGGCAACTGTCCATCGTGCTCGTTGGGCATCCCAAGCTGAAGAACGACCTGCGCCGCCCGAAGATGGAAGAAGTCGGCGACCGCACGACCGTGTTCGAGTTCGGCGGCCTGCGGGACCGGCAGCGCGACTACATCGATTGGGTGCTCAAGGCTTCGCTGGAAGAAGGCGTGATGCCCGAGGACGTGCTGACCGATGAAGCGGCCACCCTGCTCGCGGTCAAGCTGAAGACGCCACTGCAGATCGGCCGGCATCTCGTGCGCGCATTCGAGGCTGGGTTCGAGATCGGCGCCAAGCCGATCTCCGTCGACGTCGTCGAGGCGGTCCTGTCCAGGAAGCTGGAGGAGCTGGAGGCGCAGCTGACGCGCAACGGATACGACCTGCGCAGCCTGGTCGAGCAGTTCGATGCCAAACCCGCCGAAATCCGCCGGCTGCTGCGGGGCGACCTGGATGCCGGCCGGGCGCAGGAACTCATGGACGAGATGCGTGCCGCGGGACTGCCGACGTGATCGCAACGGTTTTCTGGCCGATTTCCGGAGCCGTTGGACCAACCAGCGCAACCGCGCAGAAACCGCCCGTTTTCCGCACGCCCGAGCCATCACCAGCACCGCCAGATGCCACCC
>JAVVHH010000290.1:0-3119 GCA_032249615.1 Acetobacteraceae bacterium | reverse complement strand
CACCGTGATGGCCGTCCAGTTCACCTACGCGATGCGCGGGATCCGGTGGCTCTTTCCCGCAACAGTCGTGTTGAACGCTGTTATGCTTTCATCTGTCTTGGCTCACGGTGACCATCATATGGTGGACGTCCTGGCAGGCTTGATTGTCGCAGTCGGAGCGATTGCGGTTGCACGGTGGCTCGGCAGAAGTTCTCTTTTACGCGGGTCGCGTGAAGCTCCTTCATGCGGTCAAAAGCTATCGGCGGCCGTTACGACGTAACCACTCCTGGTCACATCCCAAGGTAAGCCCGCCGCACCTCGGCATCCGCGCCGATGGTTGCCGCGAGCCCCGACATGACGATGCGGCCTGTTTGCAAAACATACGCGCGGTCGGCGATGGAAAGGGTCTCAGCGAGGCGCTGTTCGACGATCAGGATGGTCACGCCACGGTCGCGGATGGTTTGGACGGCCGCGAAGATGTCGTCGACGAGGCGGGGCATGATGCCCTGGCTGGGTTCGTCGAGCATGAGGAAGCGCGGCTCCGTCATCAGGGCGCGGCCAATGGCGAGCATTTGCTGCTCGCCGCCGGAGAGGGTTTCGGCTCGTTGGGAGAGGCGTTCCTGCAGGCGCGGGAAGAGCTGGAAGACGAGGTCGAGCGGCTTGAAGCGGTCGGGGCCGCGCCGGGCGTAGGCGCCGAGGCGCAGGTTGTCCTCGACGGAGAGCCGGCCGAATAGGCGGCGGCCCTCCGGGACCAGCACGGCGCCCCGGCGGTTGACCTGGTGCGCCGGCACGCGGGCGAGGCTCTGGCCGTCGAAGACGATGCTGCCGCCGATCGCGATCTGCCCGGCGATGGCGCGCAGCAGCGTCGATTTGCCGGCTCCGTTGGCGCCCACGACGGCGACGATCTCGCCGGAGTCGACGTCGAGGTCGAGCCCGTGCAGCGCCTGCAGACCGCGGTAACCGGCCGTCAGCCCGCGCACGGCCAGCAGGTTAGGCAACGAACTTGTCCCCCAGATAGGCGCGGATCACTTCGGGCTCGCGCACGATGTCGGCCGGCAGACCCTCGGTCAGCTTGCGGCCGAGGTGGAGTACCACGGCGCGGTCGATCAGCGGGAGCAGCACCTCCATGACGTGCTCGACCATTACGACGGTGACGCCGCGGTCCCGCACGTCGCGGATGAGTTGCACGCCGGCCCGGGCTTCGGTGGGGGTGAGGCCGGTCAGCACTTCGTCGAGCAGCAGGATGCGTGGCTCCGTGGCCAGAGCGCGCGCTACCTCGAGCCGGCGCTTTTCGGGCGGGGTGAGGTTGTGGGCGGGCCGGTCGGCGCGCGGGCCGAGGCCACAGAAATCGAGCACGTCGCGGGCGCGATCCATGGTGGCGCGGCTGGTCGGGTGGCGCAGGAAGCCGCCGACCATGACGTTCTCGAGCACAGTCATGGAATCGAAGCTGCGCACGACCTGGAAGGTGCGCGCGATACCGGCCTGGGCGGCGGCGACCGGGCCCAAGCCGGAGATCCTGGCGCCCTCCAGCAGAACCTCGCCGCGGTCCGGCGTGACGGCGCCGGAGATGGCGTTGAACAGGCTGCTCTTGCCCGCGCCGTTGGGGCCGATCAGGCCGAGGATCTCGCCGGGGAGCACGTCGAAGCTGATGTCGACATTGGCCGCGACGCCGCCGAACGACTTGCTCACGTTGCAGATTTGCAGGATCGGCTCAGGCATTCGGGGCGACCTCGCCGCCGGCTTGGCTGCGGATGCCGAACAGGCTGACGAGGCCCTGCGGCCGGGCCAAGGCGAGCAGCACGATCAGCGCACCATAGATCATCAGCTCAACGCCGCCGCCGGCCGCGCCGAACCACGCGACCGAGAGTTGCTGCACTGGGATCAGCACCGCCGCGCCCAGCAACGGCCCCCACAGCGTGCCGACGCCGCCCACGACGGCGGGGAGTGCGATCAGCACCGAGAGCGGCAGGCCGAAGGTGCTCTCCGGATCGATGAAGCCGATATACTGGGCGTAGAGCGAGCCGCCGATGGCGGTGATGGCGCCGGAGATGGCGGCGGCGGCCATCTTGCTCGGGAAGATGCGGACGCCGAGGCTGCTGGCAGCCGCCGGGTCGTCCTTGACGGCGCGCCAGTAATAGCCCCACCGCGACCCCTCGACGAGGTAGGCGACCAGCCAGGCGACCGCAGCGTAGGCCAGCATTGCATAGTGGAACGGCAGCACGGCCGTGCGGAATTCGAGGTTGATCCAGCTCTGCTCACGAAACGGGATGGTGATGCCCATCGCGGCGTTGACGAAATCCCAGTTCTGCATCAGCAGCGCGGCGATCAGCCCGAAGACGAGCGTCGCGATGGCGTAGTAATGGCCGGAGAGGCGGAAGCAGGGCCAGCCGACCAGCAGGGCCGCCGCGGCCGCCAGCGCGGCGCCTGGAAACAAGCCGAGCGTGGGCGGGATGCCGAGGCGGGTGAACAGCAGCGACGACGTGTAGGCGCCGATGCCGAAATAGAGCGCATGGCCGAGCGAGATCTGGCCGCAATAGCCGCCCAGCACGTTCCAACCCTGCGCCAGCCCGGCGTAGAGCAGCACCAGGACGATCAGCCCGCGGGAATACTGCCCGGTCACGACGAGCGGCAGGAGGGCGGCGATGACGAGCAGGACGAGGCCGAGGATGCGCTCGGTGCGGCGGCGGCGGACGATGGCGTTCATCAGAGCCGCCCGAACAGGCCGCGCGGGCGGATGGTGAGCACGAGCAGGTAGATCACGAACACCCCGACCTGCTTCAGCGACGGGTCGATCACCAGAGCGGTCATCGCCTCGACCACGCCGACCAGCAGCCCGGCGACCAACGCGCCTACCAACGAGCCGAACCCGCCGAGCGCCACGGTGACGTACGCGATCAGCGCGAAGCCGCCGCCGACGGTGGGCGAGATGTAATAGAACGTCGCCAGCATGACCCCGGCGATGCCGACCGTCGCGGCGCCGATGCCCCAGCCGATGGAGAAGATGCGGTCACGGTCGATGCCGATCAGCGCGACCGCGTCCCGGTCCTCGCGCGTCGCCTCGAGCGCGCGGCCGAACTCGGTCCGCGAGATCGCCGCCAGCGCGGCGAAGGCCAGCAGGCAGACGATGCCGGCCGCGAGCT
>JAVVHH010000289.1:0-3136 GCA_032249615.1 Acetobacteraceae bacterium | reverse complement strand
AAGCCGCACCGACATCCCTACACCCACGCTTGTTCCCGGCGCAAATCCTTGGGAAAACGGCCGAACGGTCCAGACTCGCCTGGAGGAGATGGATTTAAAGCGGTAATTCTGGTCACCAAAGAAACCTCCATGCACGTCCTACTGCTGCCGGAATGGTTGCGCCTGACCGGGGTATTTGCGTTCGCAGGCGTGACCGCGGTTCATCTCCAGCATGCCGTCATGGCCAGCGGCACGCGCCGTTTTTGGCACGCCGGACACACGCTGATGGCAGCGGGAATGATATCGATGTTTCTGCCGGCCCAATTCCGATTTCCACCGCCTCTCGTCTGGACGGTTATCTACGCATTGGCAGGATCAGCGCTCGTGCTATGGATGGTCCTGATGCTCCTCCGACGGCAGGCCGTTGGCTTGTTCTGGCCGGACCTGCTGATCGGCATTCTGACAATGTTTTACATGTTTGCGCTCCGCCCCGCGACAATCATCCCGCTGACTGTTGTGCTTGCCACCTACTTCGTTGCCGATGCCGTAGGCTGGGCAACGGGGTGGCTGTATAATACGCAAGAGGTATCAATGTCTGGCCTCCAGTTTGGCCGTCGTGCATCACCCAGCACCCAAAGGGCCATTCTGGTCCGGATAACCTTGGCCACCATGGCAGCAGGCATGGCCTACATGCTGGTCGCAATGTCATGAATGCGATAGCCATGGTCGTGTCATTCCGGCTCCTTCGGCCATAAGGCAACCATCAGCACGGCGAAGATCAGCGCCAGCCCGGTGCACCATGTCCCCACCTGCCAATGGACCAGTGCCGCCAACGCGGCACCGGCGACAAACGCCGCTACCGTCAGACCGAGGCGTGCAGAATCATGCAAGAGTTTCGGCTCGTTCGGGCGCTGGCCCAATGCCAACTCGGCAAGATCGACCATCGTCTTGACGGAGTTTCCGGTCATCGCGGTGGTCCCGGCGGTCAAGGCGGGCCACATCCGTGCAACCACGTTGAGCGTCGCCATGGCGATCACTCCGATCATGCCGACGATGAGCGTGTTCGGCGCGTTCTGCCCGGGAAATGGGCGGAGCGTCATCCCAAGCAGGAAAAAGATGGCGAGCAGCACCGTCATCCCGAGCAGCATCGCCCGGAGCGCCGGCAGCCCGTGCCGTCGCAGCCTTCCCGCCGCCAGCCGCACCAGCCAGACTCCGGCCACGAAGACTGGAATGGCCAGCAACCGGTTCAGCTTGACTTGGCTTTCGTCCGTCGCCCAATCCGCACCGAGAAGCAGCAGATTACCGGTGATGTTCGACGTGAACATCTTGTGCAACGTCAGATAGGCGGCACCGTCGCAGGTCCCGGAGACCAGACCGAACAAAAGAGATGCCATGACCCCGCGCATCCTGGAATCCCTTTATAGGGCTGCGGTATCGGATCAGCGGGCGCCTGGATGAAGCTGCTTCATCGGACGGATATCGAAGTCGGTTTCCAAGGCCGTCAGCGCGACGTGGGTTGCCAGGCCGAGTGCCAGATGTCCGACAAGGCCACGAAAATGCGCCTGCCACGGATAAGCCTTCGGCGGGCTGGCGATGCCGGTCGCCACCGATAAGGTTTCGTCCCATAGCAGGAAGATCGCAAGGCCATAGAGCAGACCGCGATCAGCTGAGTACCGGAGATCTCGTTCCCGCAAAGACGCATAGAGAATCGCCGGCCCTATACCGAACAGGTAATGGAGCAGGATGCCGAGGGTACTGGGTTGTTCCCGCCTTGCGGGGAAGCGGGCCGCTTTCCTCAGGCGGTACACGGCGGCATGAGGGACATCCAGTCCGTCCTTCCACGCGGCGCGCTCGCGTTTCAGGGTTTGGGGTGGCTGTCGGTCCTGAACGAACCAAGTCACCCGATCCATTACCCATGAACTGATGGTGCCGGCTATTAAGCCCCGAAGCAGAAAACCGCCGCTCGTGGCACCCATACTATTCGCTCCGATATTGAACTGCTTGCATTACCCGGATCAATGCTGGGCTATCCGGCTCGCTCCGTCCTCGATCGTTTGCACCGGCAAACCTGCTTGATACCTTCGCTTCGGGGCAATCAGCCATTTGCCGCCTGCACTGCTGCGATAGCCCGTGCTGGATCCATGTCGCTGTCGATCGCACGGAAATCGCCCCTGAGCGCCTTTAGGGCGTAACGTTCGCGATCGATCTCGGCCGCCGTCCGGACCCCGCGCTTACGAAAGAAGGGCACCGGCGGACACCAACCCTGCAAAGCGTGCTGCAGCAGGAAGCCCGTGACCAGCGTGGGCAGGAGCAGAAAGCGCTTGTTGGCGAAGGCGCCGAGCAGCGTGCCCGCCAAGGCCAGCGTTGCCGCGTTCGCCTCCAACGTGCGCTCCATGTCCCATTCGGCATCGATCTCGGCAAGACGGTCGCCAATCTGCTCGGGATGAACAGCATAGCGACGGACGCGACGCTCGATTTCCTGAGAAATGCGGCGGTTGACGCTCTCAGCCGTGTGTCGCTCGACGCGTTCGGTTGTGGTGGGCAGCACGACGGGCTTCATTCCTGGGCTGCAGGTAAACTGGAATAAAGCCTTGAGAGTTGCGCGTGGGCGAATCAGTCGCCGTGTCGTGATTGAGGGCTATGAGGTGCCGACCGAGGCTGGGCTGTCACGGACGCGTCATTGGGGACAATCCTCCCCAGCGCCGGCCGCTGCCGAGCGATCTTGGGATCGCGGATAGCGTCATTTTGCCACGTCCGTTTTCAGCGTAAATCAGCGTGAGCCTGGATAGCGGGAGCGTTGCGCCATCGTTGACGGAGGTCAAATTGTCCAATATTGCGGATCAGGCGGATGCGGCCGAGCACGGGAAACCACGATGGTTGACGCCTTGCCTCATTGCAAAGCTGGACGAATTGGTCGATACGGGAAGATTAGCGTAGTACGCTCGTTCCTGATGACCCCGATGCATGCACCGGCGTCGCGATCAGCGGCGGCGCAAGTGTGCTGCGAATCGGGAGAGCCGTTGTCGATCAATTGCCTCGGCAAAGGCCTCGTCATTTGGCGCCGTTCGGCTGAGGTTCCGGCGGGCGGCATCAGCCACGGCAAGAATCCCCTCGGGATCGGCCTCATAAAGGTCGCAGAGGAATGTATCGGGGTCTC
>JAVVHH010000288.1:0-3146 GCA_032249615.1 Acetobacteraceae bacterium | reverse complement strand
GAAACCCTCCGCCGCCGCCGCGCCGCCGGTCTCGCGCCCCCCACCCTGCTCACCTGCGTCAACATCCAGCACAACGGCGACATCCTCCGCGGCGCCGTCCTCGCCCTCGCCCACCTCCAAGACCCCGATCTCGCCCACTGGATCGACGCCGAAATCAGCTTCCCCAGCACCATGGTCGACCGCATCACCCCCGTGACCGCTCCCGCCGACACCGCCTGGCTCCGCGACGTCGCCGGCATCGACGATGCCTGGCCCGTCTTCTCCGAAACCTTCACCCAATGGGTCATCGAAGACCGCTTCCCCGCCGGCCGCCCCCCATGGGAGACCGTCGGCGCCCAATTCGTCCCCGACGTCGCCCCCTACGAGTTCATGAAGCTCCGCCTGCTCAACGGCAGCCACCTCGCCGTCTCCGGCATGGGCCGCCTGATGAATTACGACACCATCGACGAAGCCATGGCCGACCCGCTCATCACCCGCTTCATGCGCGCCCTCATGGACCGCGAAACCGGCCCCACCGTGCCCCCCGTCCCCGGTATCGACCTCGAGGCCTACAAGGCCAAACTCGTCGAGCGCTTCGCCAACCCCTCGATCAAAGACACCGTCGAACGCGTCAACAGCGACGCCCCCCTCAACGTCCTGCTCGACCCCATCCGAGACCGCCTCGCCCAGGGCGCCCCCCTCGACCTCCTCGCCCTCGCGCTCGCCGCCTGGCTCCGCCGGGTCCGCGGCGAAGACGAGGCCGGCCGCCCAATCGACATCAAGCACCCGCTCGCCGCCGAACTCCGCGAGCGCGCGCTGGCCGGCGGCCCCGACCCGGCCGCCCTCCTCGCTCTCGAGCCCCTCTTCGGCACCACCGGCACCGACCCGGCCCTCCTCGACCCCGTCCGCCGCTGCCTCGCCTCGCTCTACGCCCACGGCGCCAAAGCGACGCTCGAGGCCGAAGCCGCCCGCGCCGGCTTCTAAGCGATGCCGAACGAACTACAGGGCAAAGTCGCCCTCATCACCGGAGCCGCCTCCGGCATCGGTCTGGCCAGCGCCACCGCCATGATCGCCGCCGGCGCCCGCGTGCTCGCCGCCGACCGCGACGAGCCCGGCCTCGCCGTCGCCCGCGCCCAACTCGGCGACGCCCTCATCCCGCTTCCCACCGACCTGCTCGACCCCGCCGCCTGCGCCGCCCTTATCCCCCGCGCGCTGGCCGCCGCCGGCCCGCTCGACATCCTTCACGCCAACGCGGGCCTCTACCTCGGTGGCGACCTCGTCGACGCCGACCCGGCCGCGATCGACCGCATGCTCACCCTCAACATCAACGTCGTCATGAAAAACGTCCGCGACGCCCTACCCGCCATGATCCAGCGCCGCACCGGCGATATCGTCGTCACCAGCTCGCTCGCCGCCCATTTCCCCACCCCGTGGGAGCCCGTCTACGCCGCCTCCAAGTGGGCCATCGACTGCTTCGTCCAGACCGTCCGCCGCCAGGTCTTCCGCCACGGCAT
Organism: Acetobacteraceae bacterium; assembly: GCA_032249615.1. GTDB lineage: Bacteria > Pseudomonadota > Alphaproteobacteria > Acetobacterales > Acetobacteraceae > JAVVHH01. Next base: position 1,653 of record JAVVHH010000288.1, on the reverse strand, counting down.
CCGCGTCGGCGCCGTCTCCCCCGGCCCCGTCGCCACCGCCCTGCTCGCCGACTGGCCCGCCGACAAACTCGCCGAAGCCCGCCAATCCGGAACCCTGCTCGAACCCGCCGCCGTCGCCGAGGCCATTCTCTTCATGCTCACCCGCCCCCGCGGCATGACCATCCGCGACATCATAATGCTCCCCACCAATTTCGACCTCTAATCCCCAGCACGGTCCCAAATCCTGAGGACCAACGCCCACGCGCGGCTTACCGAACCAACCCGTGCCGAAGCGCCAGCAGCAGCAGCTCGCTCTGCCTGTGCGTGCCCGTGCGCGTAAACACGTCGCGCAGCGTCGATCGGACGCTGCTCAGCCGCAGCCCATGCGCCGACGCATACGCCTCCAGGCTCGACCCACGCGCCAGCGCCGCCGTCAACCGTGCCTGCGTACGTGTCAGTCCCAATCCTTGCAGCAATTCCGGATCGACCTCGAACCGGCCCGCCGCGTCGCTCAACAGCACCACGACACAGCCGTTGTCGCTCAACACCGCGTGACCCGGCGTCAACCGGATGACCCGCACCACCACCGGCTCCCCGCCCTGACCGTGCAGCGTCATCGTCCGCGCCCCGCGGCCCCCGCGCAGCGCCCCCGTGAGCGCCGCCTGCAAGCTCGCGTCCTCGCCCCGTGCCCACGCCCTGAGACGGCCCCGCTCAAACCCCAGCGCCCGCCGTTCATCCATCATCGCCCGCGCCGCCGCATTCGCGAACATCACGCGACCCGAGCGGTCGAGTAGCAGGAACCCGCTGCTCAACTGCTCCAACCCCTGCTCGAGTGACGCCGCCAACGCCTGCGACCGCTGCAACTCCAGATGCAGCCGCATCGCCCGATCGAGATGCGACGACACGATCTCGAAGCGCCGCCGCTCGCCGACCTCGAACGCCCCCTGTCCCGGCGCCCGGATAACCGTCGTCACCAGCCGCGGCGCCTCACCGAGCCCGTCTTTCACCCACATTCGCTGCTCGCTCTCGAATCGCGGCAGGAACTCCTGCTGCACCGGGCACCGTTTCAGTTCGTCGGCCGACATTACATCCGTATTCGTCGTGGCCTGACGCTCCGGCCCGCCGAACATCCGCCGCATGCCGACGTCGAGCGTCCCATAATGCGCGACATACTCCTCCCCGGCTTCCGGCAGAGTAACGAAATGCAGCAGCGGCGTGGCCGCCGGGTCCAGCATAACGAGATGCGCATGGGCCGAGTTGAAATGCCGCGCCGTCGCTAGCGCCGTCCGCGTCCATGCCTCAGCGCTGCCGGGTGCGGCATAAATGCGTTCGAGGAGGCCGCCGAAGTCGCTTTCCTGCATCCTGGTCGTCCCAGCAACCGAGTGAGACGAATACCGAGCCGGAACGCTATCGTAAATAAAATGTTCTAGCCGCCCTTAAATGAGGGTTCCCGCCCAGACCTACTCCAAAGCATCGTCAGGCCGTCACCCTTACACCCGGGAAAACCACGCATGCTGGCAGTGAACTGGAAGTCCCTCCCGCTTGCCCTCGCTACGGTCCTTCTCCTCACCCCGAACGCATCCGCATCGGTCATCGTCGGCGGCTTCACCGTCCTCGATACGTTCAACTTCGTCGACTCTCGCCAAACAAACTCCATCGGCGTCGCCCCCGGCA
>JAVVHH010000287.1:0-3153 GCA_032249615.1 Acetobacteraceae bacterium | reverse complement strand
CAGGCGGCCTTGCGGCTCGACGAAGCCGATCGGACGGTTTCGGCCACCGTCATCTGCATCGGCGGCGTCCGCCACTGCACACGGCTCGGCCGCGTCGATGATCTGACGGACCGCATCCGCGCCGTCGCGCAACAGGACGTCGTTGAAGTCATCGCCTTCCGCTCGCGGCAGGGCGATGGCGACGCTGCGGCCTTCGGCGCGGAGACGTCGCGCCGCCGCTTCGGCTGCACGAAGGCCCGCTCCCGACGCATCGTGGTCGGCGAGCAGAACGACACGCCGGGCCTCTGGCGGCAGGACGACCTGTTCGAGATTGGTGGCCGAGAGGGTTGCCCATACCGCCATGCCCGGGCAGGCCGTCATCACGGCGAGCGCCGTTTCGATGCCTTCGCTGAGACCAAGGACAGCGTTGTCGCCGATCGGCGCCAGGCGCACGGCGCCGCCGCCGACCCGGCCCAGCATCTTCTTCGGCTTTTCGACCTCGGCTTTCGCCGCCCCGTCCGGGCGCAGATAGATGCGGTGCAGGGCAACCACGCTGCCGGCACGGTCGCGAACCAGGCTGACGATAGCCGGGAACCCGGTCCTCGTATCCCAATGAGCGAGGTCCGGATGGAACAGGAGGTCGGACGGTGGCGGAACCGTGAGCCCTCGTGCGCGCAGATAGGCCTCGCCTGGTGTGCCGGCGATCGGGATGGCCCGGGAGAGGATGATCTCGATTTCTCGGGCAGGATCTTTCTCCGGTTTCGCGGAGACCGCCGAGGGTTCGCGACGCGCTGGCGCCGCGGCCGACCATCCGACCAGATCGGCGGCATAAGCAAAGAGGTCGCGCCCCTTGAGACCGGTCGCCTGTTCGAGCGTGCTCAGCGGCCCGCCGCCCTGGCCGCCATCGAAGTCGATCCAGTCGCCGGCGTGCTCACCTCGGAGCGTGATCACGCAGGAGCCGTTCTTTCGCGGCGCCGCGCCATTGATGTTGGCGAGACGCCATTCGTCGCCGTTGCGCCGACCGTTCGGGAAATGCTGCGGCACCCAGGCGTCGGTCCTGTCACGCAGGCCAGCCACGATGGCGTCGAGATCGTAATGGACCGCAGGCGTTCTGGCGGGCGCGATGTCGTTGAAGTCAATCAAGGATCACCAGCCCTTGCTCCGCGCGCGTGATGGCGGTGTAGAGCCAGCGGGCGCGGTCCTCGGCGGTCCGCCCGAGACCGTCGTCGTAGACGATCACGTTTTCCCACTGCGACCCTTGAGCCTTGTGGCAGGTAATGGCGTAGCCCCAGACGCTCTCGACAAGCCCCCGCATGTCACGCCAATCGCGGCGCAGGCGCTCGGCGTCATAGGTGACGTGGTCGTCGAAATGCCCCTTGTAGAACCACTGGCGGCCGGGAACGCTCGTCCCGTCCTCGGTGCGCACCGTCGCGCTGAAGGCGAGCGGGCTTTCGTCGCGGATGTCCGAAAGGTCCAGGAACATGCCGTTGACGAGACCGAGATCGTGCCGGTTCTTGAGGCAGATGATCTTCTCGCCGAGACCTCGCGGGTAAGCGTCCGGAAAGCCGGCCGCCTGTTTCATGGCGGTATTCAGAAAGAGCCGCGTTGCATTGCGGCCGCAGATCACCTGGCCGCCCTTGAGGAACTGATGCGGGCCGATGTCGGAGCGCCGCATCTTCCAGACGAAGTCGTCGTGCTCGCCGTAGGGAATGGGCACGCTCTGCCGTGCGAGCGTGGCGAGACGGATGATCGCGCTGGTCTCCGCCTGGCGATGGATATCGGTCAGCATCACGTCTGGATCGGCGTCGGTGAAGGCGCCGTCACCTTTGATCGGCGGCAACTGGCCGGGGTCGCCGAGCACCAGGATCGGCTTGCCGAAGGCAAGCAGATCGCTCGCCATTTCCGCGCCGACCATGGAGACCTCGTCCAACACGATCAGGTCGGCGTCGCGGACCAGCGACTGCTCGTTCAGAATGAAACGGGGCTGATGGATGTCGGCGAGCCGGAGCTCGAGGCGACGGATCTGGGTCTCGGCGAAGGAGCGCTCCGCCGGTCCCATGGCGCGCAGGCCTTTGCGCAGCGTCTCCAACTCGCGGGTGACGCGCTCGATTTCTTCGGGCGTCGCCTCGGAGACCTTGTAGATCAGGCTGTGGATCGTCGAGGCCGGCGTTCCCTTCCGTGTCATCACCAGGGCCGCCTTGCCGGTGAAGGCGGCATAGAGCACGCCGCCCGCACCACCCATGCGATCCATCGGTTCGAGACCGAGCTCGCCGATGGCATGCCGGGTGATGGTGGTCTTGCCCGTTCCTGCGTAACCGAACAGGCGGAACACCTGCTGATCGCGCGTGCCGCGCCGAAACCAGTTCTCGATCGCGGCGATTGCCGCCGCCTGCTGCGGAGACGGGATGAAGCTCATCGCTCGCCCTCCCAGCAGCGCCGCGCATAGGAGCACATGCGGCAGAGATAGAAGTCCTGGGCTGTGGCGATACGCGGTGGAAGTTCGCCGGCTGTCGCGGCGCGCAGGATATCCACGGCCTTGTCGGACAGCGCCTGCGCGCAGGGCGGATCGAACGCGACGACCTCGTGGTGGAGCGCCTCGGTGTCCTTGTTGAGCGCCGTGACGAGGGCGGTCTCCAGCTCCAGATAGCCCATGTAGAGTTGGACCTGTGCGAAGTAGGCCGGCTTGGAGGCGCGCAAGCCACGCTTGACCAGGTCGTTCCAGGATTTGGCGTTGAGCGCCTTGTGCTCCCAGAGCACGGGCCAGCGCAGACCGACATCGGGACCGGCGACGATCACGCCGTCGATGTGGCCGCGCAGCTTGCCGCCCGCCGCCTCGAACCCGAATTGTCCGCCGTCCGCGCGTTCGGTGCGAAGGTCGAAGCCCGCGCCGCGCAGCCAGCGGATGGAGAGCGTCTCGAACTGGTGGCCGGCGTCGAAAATGCGCAGGATCGCGCCATCGAAATCCCGTCCTTCGTCCTTGGGCGTATGGGTCACCTCGTAGACGAGCTTGCGGGCGCAGGGCTCGCCGATCCGGCTGCCGCCGAGATAGTCGCGCGGCTGCTGCCGACGATTGCGTGCGACGAGCGCCGCATCGATCAGGGCATTGACCCGATCGGACACGCTGATCGCGTGACCGATGCGGCCATAGATGAAGCCGGAGCCGTGGTTGAGATC
>JAVVHH010000286.1:0-3161 GCA_032249615.1 Acetobacteraceae bacterium | reverse complement strand
CTTGCGGCCCATGACGTCCAGGAACGGCGCCAGCCAGGCATCCAGGTCACCAACACGATCACGACTGCCAGCCATCACAGCTCTCCCACCGAAGGCTTCAGCAGATGGTGAGGCAAACCACATTGTTAAAGTGCCCAGGTAGTGCTAGAGGCTGTTATGGACCTTGAGCGTTGTAATGCCCAAGTTTTTGGGCATGGGGATCACACGTAAAGCTTATCCGTCTGACGTCTCTGACGAAGAATGGTCGCTTGTCGCGCCGTATCTTTGTCTATTGCCGGAGGACGCTGGACAACGCGCCTATCCGTTGCGAGAGGTGTTCAACGGCTTGCGCTACATCATTAAAACTGGTGCGCCATGGCGCTGGATGCCAAACGATCTGCCGCCCTGGGCTGCCGTCTATCAACAGGCGCAGCGCTGGCTGGCATCGGGCTGTTTTGAGGCTCTGGCTGATGATTTGCGGGCGGTGCTGCGCCTGGCGGCGGGTCATGCGGAAGAGCCCACAGCCGCTATCCTCGACAGCCGGACCCTGCGCTCCTCGCCTGAAAGCGGCACACGCGGCGGCTATGACGGGGCCAAGCGCAAGAAGGGGTCAAAGCTGCATATGGCTGTCGACACGCTCGGCTATCTGCTCGCGCTGCATATCACGCCAGCCAATACCGATGACCGTGCCGCAGTTGTCAATGCCGACTGAATTTTCCTCAGAAGCGCCGAAGTAAAATTCCCCAGTTCGGCCGCTCAGGCTGTCGCGGAGAGTTGTCCGTTTTTCGGAGGACGTCCCCGGGGCCGCGACGGTGTTGCGGCGATTGGGGGCGTGATGATAGCCTTCGATCTCAGGTGCTCGGGCATGAGGGCGGCATGCTGGCGTAGGCGGTAGCTGGAACCCTCGATCTGGACGACGACGGCATGGTGCAGGAGGCGGTCGAGGAGCGCGGTGGCGACGACGGGATCGCCGAAGACCTCGCCCCATTCGGCAAAGCCGCGGTTGGAGGTGAGGATCATGGCGCCCTTCTCGTAGCGGGCGTTGACGAGTTGGAAGAACAGGTTGCCGCCGCCGGGCACGACGGGGAGATAGCCGATCTCGTCTACGACGAGCAGCGATGGACGGCAGAAGAAGCGCAGACGCTCGCGAAGGCGCCCTTCGCGTTCGGCCTGGGCGAGGCCTGCGATGAGTTCGGCGAGCGTGCAGAAGTAGACGCTCTTTCCCGCCTTGACGGCCTCGACGCCGAGAGCGACGGCCAGATGGCTCTTGCCGGTGCCGGGCGGGCCGAGGAAGTGGACGACCTCGCCGCGCTCGACGAAGCCGAGCTGGGCCAGCGTCAGGATGCGATCTCGATCCAGCGAGGGCTGGAAGGAGAAGTCGAAGCCGGCCAGCGTCTTGATCGTGGCCAGCCGTCCCATGCGCAGCGCGGTCTTGATGCGGCTGTTCTCGCGAAGGGTCAGCTCTTCCGAGAGGAGGATGTCGATCGCCTCGAGGGCGGAGATCTCGCCCTGTTCGAGCCGTCGCACGACATGACCCAGTGCTTCGAGGGCCCGGGGCATCTTCAGGCCGACGAGATCGTGGCGGATCCGGTCGATCGTCGAGGGTGTGGCGTCCAGCGAGTTGGTCATGCCCGCCGCTCCTGTGCCAGCGCCTGGCCGATGGCGTCGTAGAAGGCGAGCGGACGCTGGGCGACCTTGTCGCCGGCACCAAGAAGGATCGTGCCGAGCTCGCCCTGGCCGTCATAGCGGCGGCGCCCGGCCTGGATCGTGCGATGGCCCGGCTCGATGCGGCGGCCATGACGGCCTTCGAGAACCGGATGGGCGGCGATCAGCGTGCCGTCCTCGAAGATCCGGACCTCGTCGGCCAGGGTGTGGACCTCAACGGTGCGGCGTCGGGTGGCGTCCGGAACGGAGTAGAAGTTGCCACCGACGCTGACCATGCCCTCGCGGCTGATGCGCCGCTCGAGCTTCAAGACCGATCGGAACGGTGCCAGCGGCAGCGGTTGAAGAATTATGCGTTCCTCGGCGAAGGCCTCGGTGACGACCCGGCGCGTCGTGGCGTGGGTTCTCGGGTTGGCGACGGTGTCGAGCCAGTGGCGGAGCTGGACATTCAGGTCGTCGAGATTGCGGAACGAACGCGCCAGGAAGAAGTCCTCGCGGATGTATCGGAAGGGCCGCTCGACCTTGCCCTTGGTCTTGGCCCTGTAGGGTCTGCAAGCCCGAGGTTGGAAGCCGTAGTGCCGGGCCAGATCGACGAGAGCTCGATTGTAGACGATGCCGCCGGTCTCGGCCTCGCCGATGACCGCGGTCTTCATGCGGTCGTAGAGGATCTCCCGCGGAATGCCGCCGATCGCCTCGAAGGCGGCGGCGTGACACCGCAGAACCGTCGGGAGATCCTGATGGATGACGAAGCGTGCCCAGATGAGACGCGAGAAGCCGAGGACCATGGAGAACAGCCAGACGATCCGGGGCGTCGTCGGCTCATCGGCGAAGACCACCTGGAACTGAGCGAAATCGACCTGCGCCTGTTCGCCAGGCGGGGTCTCGAAGCGGACTTCGAAGCCGCGATCGCCGGAGCCTGGTCGCACGTCGCGCAGGAAGTCGGTGACAGCGGTGTAGCCGCCGCGGTAGCCAAGGTCCTTCAGCTCCCGATAGAGCCGGCGCCCGGTCAGTGCGGGATAGCGTGCCACGCGCTCGCGCAGATAGGCCGTGAAGGGATCGATTACGGCCTGCCGAGGTTTGCGCGGCCCATAGCTTGGCGCCTCCAGTCCGCGTTCGATGTATTTGCGCACCGTCTTGCGGTCGGCTCCTGTCGCCTTGGCGATCGCCGAAACAGACAGGCCCTGCCGATGCAGATCCAGGATCATCACCATCTCTCCGAGCTTGATCACCGAAATCCCTCTCCCGACCATCGGGAGAAGCATCGGTGATCACGCGCCGCCGGTCTTCCGGGGCGCGCCCCGGAAGACCGGCGGCCGCGCGAAACTGGGGAAGATTCAAACGGCGCTTCTGGGGAGTTTCCACTCGGCACCGACAGTCTGGATACGCTGCGCAGTTCCGCGAATTCTGCTCTGCCGCTGCGGCTCAAGAGCGAGATCATGCGTCAGCTGGACCGGCTGGAACTCGTCATGCAGCAGATTGCGGCAGTTGAGGCGGAACGCGACGCCGCGCTTGCAGTTTCT
>JAVVHH010000285.1:0-3208 GCA_032249615.1 Acetobacteraceae bacterium | reverse complement strand
CTTTTCCCTTTTGTACCGTCCTGCTCCAGTGCGGCAGCCGTCTCTTCCAGGCTAGCTGCCTGCTGCTCGGTACGGCAGCTCAGATCCTGCGACGCCTCGGCGATCTCAACACTACCGGAGCGGATAACGACGACATTTGAAGCGATCCCACTGACCAGCCCCTCAAGCCGGGAAACAGCGGTGTTGAAATCCGAGCGAAGCCGCTCGTATTCGGACGGGAAAGTCTGCTGAATGCCGCATGTGAGGTCTCCATCTGCGAGGGCCGACAGGCCGTGAGCTAGAGATTTAACGACTGCTGCCTGAGCTTGGGCGGCTCTCATACGCTCAGCCTCAGCCGCCGTTAGCTCAGCCTCCACCAGAGCCCGCTGCTCAAAACCCGCGTTCTTGAACACTTGGACCGCTTCGGCCATTCGCCCGATTTCGTCCGCGCGCCCCCGCGCTGGCACAATTACGTCGATTTGCCCGATTGCGAGAGCGTCCATAGTGTGGCGCACATCATCCAAGGGGCGGATGGTTCGCCGAACCGCCAAAAACAACACGCTTCCCCCCAAAAGCACGAGAACCGTGCCGATGAGGACGACGGAGTTTTGCAAGCTGTCCACCAAGGCGAGGAATTCAGCTTCTTGGCGCCGACATAGAGGATGCCGATCGTTCGGCCTTGATCGTCCTTGAGCGGTTCGTAGGCGGCCAGGTATGGAACGCCGAGCACGTCGGCCTGGCCGCGGTATGGCAAACCCTTTCCGAGCACGGCGTCATACACAGGACCTGGCGCGAGACGAGTGCCCGTCCCACGCGAGCCCTCCGGCTTGAGAACATTGGTGCTAACCCTCAAGTCGCCACGGAATATTGTAGCGGTGCCACCCGCAATCTCGCGAACCTTGTCGACTACGTCTGTCGTGCCATCGAGGACGCGACCGTTCGGCGTGGTCAGCTTTTCTCTGTCCAGATGAAGCGAGCCATCGCCACCCTGCGCTCGCAACAACTCTCGGGCCAGCTTCAGATTGACGTCGAGCCCGCTTTCCGCCCTCCGGAGCATCTCCGTCCTGACCTCGCGCACGGCAAGGTAAGCCGTCAGAATGACCGCTACGGAAGCAGTAAGCACTCCGGCCAGCGCGAGCCGTATTGCCGCACTCCAATGCAACGGTCGCAACAACCTCGACCGGAAAACTTGCCCATCGTTGTATCTCTCCGGGACGGCAACAGAGCTCGCGTTGGCCCCGGTCGGTTCACTCGCCGCCCAGGCATTGGACACGAGATACGTTAAATTCCTCACAAGAGGTTACGCCCGCGACTGTTTAGCGCTTCGTCAAAGCGCTGAAGTGCGCGATGGTGCCGAGCCGCGGCCATCTAGGAATGACACGTCTAAGACGTTCTTCTTATTGGTGCCCCGTACGGGATTCGAACCCGTGTTACAGCCTTGAAAGGGCCGTGTCCTAGGCCTCTAGACGAACGGGACAGCGGGCGTGGGGTAGCGCGGGTGGCAGGCGGAGGTCAAGCGGAGGCGGCGTCGGCGATGAAGAAGCTGGCGGTCACGGTGCCATTCCATTCCTCCGCCCGCAAATGCCCCGCCACGTGCAGAGGCCCCTGTCGCGACAGCAACGCCGTCTCGATCGGGCCATCGGCGGCGCGGAACATGAGCGCTTTGAGGCGCGCGCCGTCCTCGCCGGCCAACCACGCCCGGATCGTGCCAGCCTCGCGCCCGATACGCTCGGCCCGGGTCACTACCGCACGCTGGACGACCAAGGCCGGTTCTTCGTTTCCGTTGCCAAAAGGCGACAGCCGGTTCAGGTGCTGGGCGAGCTCGATGGTCGCGCCCCCGACCGCGATCGACCCCTCGACGGCGAGATCGGCCTGTTGTGGCAGCGTGGCCGCGTGAGCGAGCCGGGTGTCGAGGAACTCGTGGAAGGCGGCCAGGCCGCTCGCGGGGAGCGCGAAGCCGGCCGCCATCGGGTGTCCGCCCCCGGCGCTCAGCAGGCCGGCCTGCCGCGCCGCCATTACCGCCTGGCCCAGATCAACGCCGGCCACCGAACGGCCGCTCCCTTTGGCCACGCCATCCGTGACGGCAGCCACGCAGACGGGGCGGTTAAGCCGCTCCTTCAGCCGTCCCGCGACGATCCCGACCACGCCGGCGTGCCACCCCTCGCCGGCGATCAGCACCGCCGCTCGCCCGGCCCGGGCCTGCGCCTCGGCTTGCGCGATGGCGTCGTCCATGATCGCAGCTTCCACCACCTGGCGGTCACGGTTCGTGCTGTCGAGTTGGGCCGCCAGCGCGCGTGCCTCGACCGGATCGTCGGTGAGCAGCAACCGGAGGCCGAGGCTCGAATCGCTGATCCGTCCCGCCGCGTTGATGCGGGGGCCCAGCGCGAAGCCGCAGGTCATAGCGGTGGGCAGGCCGTTGGCTGAGGCGGCCTCGAGAAGGGCCGCGATGCCGGGTCGCGCGCGCCGGGCCATGACGCGGAGGCCTTGCGTGACGAACGCGCGGTTCAACCCGTGCAGCGGCATGACGTCGCAAACGGTCGCCAGCGCCACGAGGTCGAGAAGTTCGCGCAGGTCCGGCTCGGGCCGGTTCGCAAAGAAGCCAGCCCGGCGGAGGTTTCGCACCGTGGCGATGGCGGTGAGAAAGACGATCGCGGCGGCGCAGCAGTTGCCGAGACCGGAGCGACAGTCGAGCCGGTTGGGGTTCACGGTCGCCAGGACCGGCGGCGGCGGCCCGTCGGTCGCGTGATGGTCCAACACCACCACATCCGCCAGCCCGGCCACGGCCGCAAGCGCCGGCCCCGCCGCCGTGCCGCAATCGACACAGACGATCAGTCCCGCCCCCTGCTCCACCAGGCTGAGCAGGGCCGGCGCGTTCGGCCCGTATCCCTCCCGCAAACGGTCGGGCACGTGGGTGAGAACCCGGCCCCCGAACTGGCGCACAAACAAGGTGACGATGGCCGCGCTGCACGCGCCATCGACGTCGTAGTCGCCGAAAACCGCGACCGTCTCGCCGCTGCGGATAGCGTGGGCGAGGCGATCGGCGGCAGCATCCATGCCGGCAAGGGTCGACGGGTCGGGCATGAGGGCGCGCAGCGTAGGCGCCAGGAAGTGCTCGGCAAGCTCCGGGTCGATCCCGCGCCGGGCCAGCAAGCGGCCGACCATCTCGGGCAAGCCGAGACGCTGGGCGATGCCGAGCGCAACCCGGTCATCGCCGTCGCGGAGTACCCAC
>JAVVHH010000284.1:0-3217 GCA_032249615.1 Acetobacteraceae bacterium | reverse complement strand
ATCGTCTGGTTCCGCTCGGATTTGCGGTTGAGCGACAACGAGGCCCTGCTGGCGGCCGCCGCCGACGGCCGCCCCGTCCTGCCCGTCTACATCCTCGATGACGCGACCGCCGGCCCCTGGGCCCTCGGCGGCGCCGCCCGCTGGTGGCTCGGCGGCAGCCTCCGCTCCCTCGCCGACTCCCTGCACCGGCTCGGCGCCCCCCTCATGCTCTGCCGCGGCGACCCCGCCGCCATCCTCCCCGCCCTGCTCGACGAAACCGGCGCCGCCGGGCTGCACGCCGGCCTCGCCCACGAACCCGCCGGCCGCCAGGTCGAAGCCGCCCTCGCCGCTTCCCTCGGCGACCGCCTGCACCTCCACCGCACCCACACGTTGTTCGATCTCGACGCCATCCGCACCGGCGGCGGCACGCCCTACGGCGTCTACACCCCCTTCGCCCGCGCCTGCCGCGCCCGCGCCAACGTAGGCGAGCCGCTCCCCCCGCCAGCCAAGCTCACCGGCTTCCCGCCCCCCCGCTCCGACCGCCTCGAATCATGGAACCTGTTCCCCACCAAGCCCGACTGGGCCGCCGGCTTCCGCGACACCTGGCAGGTCGGCGAGCCCGCCGCCCAAGACCGGCTCCAGCAATTCCTTGTCGCCGCCCTCAGCCGCTACGCCACCGGCCGCAACCTCCCGGGCGAGGACGGCACCAGCCGCCTCTCCGCCCATCTCCGCTGGGGCGAGATCTCCGCCCGCCAGGTCTGGTACGGCGCCCGCCTCCTCCCCCCCGGCGACGGCCAAGACACCTACACCGGCGAAATCCTCTGGCGCGAGTTCTGCGCCTACCTCCTCTGGCACCACCCCACCATGCCCGACGCCCCGCTCCGCCCGGCCTTTGGCAAGCTCCCCTTCCGCCACGCCCCCGCCGAGCTCGCCGCCTGGCAGCGCGGCCGCACCGGCATCCCCATCGTCGACGCCGGCATGCGCCAGCTCTGGCAAACCGGCTGGATGCACAACCGCGTCCGCATGGTCGCCGCCTCCTTCCTCGTCAAACAGCTGCTGATCGACTGGCGCGAGGGCGAGCGCTGGTTCTGGGACACGCTGATCGACGCCGACCTCGCCAGCAACGCCGCCGGCTGGCAGTGGATCGCCGGCTGCGGCATCGACAGCCAGCCCTTCTTCCGCGTCTTCAACCCGGTCAGCCAGGGCGAGACCTGGGACAAGGCCGGCGCTTACGTCCGCCGCTTCGTCCCCGAACTCGCCGCCCTGCCCGACAAATTCCTCCACGCCCCCTGGACCGCCCCGCCCGCCATGCTCGCCGAAGCCAACATCACCCTCGGCCGCACCTACCCCAACCCGGTCGCCGACCTCCGCGAGACCCGCCAGCGCGCCCTCGACGCCTACCGCACCACCGTCCGCGGGGTCGCCGCATGATCCCGGGCGACGCCCCGCTCCGCATCGTCGGCGACGTCCATGGCGACCTCCGCGCCTTCGAGGCCGCCGCCAGCACCGACCGCTTCCTCATCCAGCTCGGCGACCTCAGCGACCACGGCCCCGACAGCGCCGGCGTGCTCCGCCGCATGTTCGACCTCATCGACGCCGGCCGCGGCCTCTTCATCCTCGGCAACCACGACCGCAAGCTCGGTCGCGCCCTGGCCGGCTTCGCCGTCCGCTCCGACGCCGCCCTCGAAGCAACCCTCGAGGGCCTCGACCCCGCGCTCCGCGAACGCGCGCTCCAATTCATCACCGCCGCCCCCGCCTGGCTCGTCCGCGGCCCCGTCGCCTTCGTCCATGGCGGCTTCCACCCCGCCATGCTCAGCGAGAAACCCCCGCCCCCGCTCGGCCGCGTCGACCCGCTGCTCTCCCGCGCCCTGTTCGGTGAAACCACCGGCCGCATGCAGCCCGACGGCTACCCCGAGCGCATCGTCCGCTGGGTCGACCGCATCCCCGCCGGCATCACCGTCTACTGCGGCCACGACCAGCGCAGCACCGACGGCCGGCCCTACGTCCGCGCCGGCGCCTCCGGCGGCAAGGCCATCTTCATGGACACCGGCGCCGGCAAGGGCGGCCACCTCTCCTGGATCGACCTCCCGCCCGAAGCGTGAACCCGGGCGCGCCCCCGGAGTTAGAACAGCTCAGCACGAGGTTCCCCATGTCAGACAACCCGTTCGACCCGTCGCCCGCATTCCAGCAGCGCGTCGACACGCTCGCCCAGCAACTCTTCGAAGCCGACGGCAGCCCGGCAGGCCGCCTCCCCGAATACCGCGAGCGCGCCGACGAACTCGCCCGCATGGAGCTGGCCGGCCCCGCCGGCCTGATCGACCCCGAGGCCGCCCCCGCCGTCGTCGTCGAAGAAGCCTCCATCCAGGAAAATCTCGGCGAATTCCCCTCCGGCCAACTCGGCGACCAAGGCCGCTTCCTCGAAACCCCCATGACCCGGGACAAAGAGCTCCACACCGACGAAGCCGACCTCCCCGAAGGCGGCACCTCCGCCTAAGGCTTCGCGTCCGCCTCCGGGTGGAACAGCGTCTGCCCGGCCACCCGATACCCGGCGATCGCCGCCTGCCCCTCGGGTGACACCAGCCAGTCGGCCAGGCGCTGCGCCGGCGCCCGTCCCTCCGCCCCATGCTCATTCGGGTTCAGCGTGATCACGTCGTACCGGTTGATCAGGTCGCGCCCCCCCTCGACCACGATCTCGAGGTTCCGCTTGTTCCCGAAGCTCAGCCACGTCCCCCGGTCCGACAGCGTATAGGCATCCATCGCCGCCGCCGCGTTCAACGCCGCCCCCATCCCGCCGCCGATGTCGCGATACCACGACCCGGCCGGCGTCACCCCCGCCGCCCGCCACAGCCGCTTCTCCTTGGCATCCGTCCCGCTCTTGTCACCCCGCGAGACGAAAGGCGCCCGCGCCTCCGCGATCGCCGCGAACGCCCGCGCCGCATCGTGCCCGCCCGCCACGTTCGCCGGGTCGCTCCCCGGCCCGACGACGATGAAGTCGTTCCACGCCACCTCCCGCCGCGTCACGCCATGCCCCGCCTTCATGAACGCGTCCTCCGCGTCCGGATCGTGCACCAGCACCAGATCCGCATCGCCCCGCGCCGCCGTCGCCAGCGCCTGCCCAGTCCCCTGCGCGATCACCCGCACCGCGATCCTCGTCTCTTTCGTGAACACCGGCAGGATCGCTCCCAGCAGCCCGCTATTCTCCACCGACGTGGTCGACGCCAGCACCACCGCCGCCGCC
>JAVVHH010000283.1:0-3218 GCA_032249615.1 Acetobacteraceae bacterium | reverse complement strand
ACCTCGGAGCGCGCCGACACCCATCACCACGCCGCAGGTCGCCAGCGACGCCCAGACGAGCTGCCGGCCGAGCTGGTCAAGCTGGCGCTGCATTGGCGTTTGCGGGGAGGCGGCATCGGCAACAAGGCGTTGGATGCGTCCCATCTCAGTGTGTGCGCCGGTCGCCACTACGATTGCAGTGCCGCTGCCCCCGGTTACCGCCGTGCCGCGGTAGACCATGCTGGACCGATCCGCCAAGGTCGCCGTTCGGGCGACGGGAGCCGGCCGCTTGGCCACAGGCAGGCTCTCACCTGTGAGCATGGCCTCGCTGACGAACAGGTTTTGCCCCGAGAGCACGCGCGCGTCGGCCGGTACAACCGTCCCGGGCAGGAGCAGAATGAGATCGCCCGGGACGACGGAGTCCGCCGCAATCTCCAATGCTACGCCGTCGCGCATCACGTGGGCTGGCTCGCTACTCGCCGCCCCCAGGCTGCGTATGGTGCGCTCCGACCGGCCTTCGATGACGGTACCGAGTCCGGCGTTGAAACCTACCACGGCGAGAATTGCCGCAGCCTCGACCAAACCGCCAGTCACCAGCGAGAACACGCCGGCCGCGACAAGCATGCCCACGGGCAGCGTCTGAAACTGGCCGAGGAAGATTGTGAAACCCGCGCGGAGCGAGGGCGGAGCCAGCCCGTTTGAGCCATGCACGGCCAGCCGCTTCGCGACCTCATCGGTCGTGAGGCCGGCGCTTTCCGAGCCATCCAGTTCCGCCGTGACGACATCCCCGGCGCGTGCGTGCCAGTCGGGGGCGAACGGCAGTCCGGTCTCCGGCAGGATGTCGCCCCGAAGGAGCGCCAGGATGCGATCACCAACCCGCTCGGCAGGAACGGCCGGATCGAAATCGGTCAGGACATTGCCGGTGTCGGTGCTGGCGCTTGCGGCCCGAATGCCAGGCAACTCGGCCAGACCTGTTTCCAGGACCGCTTTCAATGCCGGATCATGACGTAGGCCCTGGACATGCCATCGGACACGGCCTGGCACGCAGGCGTGGACTGGAGAGACGAGCCCTTCCGAGGCGGAACGGCGGCCATCAGATTTTGGAGAATCGGACCGAATTTCGCCTGGCGGGCCGCTATGGGGGGACAGAACATCGAGAGAGGACAAGGCGCCTCGCGTTTCCAGGGCTGTGCTCAGGTGTAGCCAATCCGCGGCCATAAGCCGCCCCACAGTGGAAAGGCCAGGCTTTCAGCGCGGGTCCGCCTTGGATAGTGGCTGGCAGCCTCGTGTGACGTTGTAAACGGGGCTGCCAGGCTGCGGTGATCTTACGCTGGCTGGGGTTCGGCTGGGTGGGGGCGGTGCTCTGAACCGGTCTCGCCGGATTGAGCGTCGCTGCGGACCTCCGCCACCATGTCGCTGGCGCTTTCGCTTGCTTCCGCTACCGCCTGACGTCCCCAGTCATAAGCGACGATGCCCCCTTTGATGACGGCCTTGGCGGCAGGCCGTAGTACGCTGCCAACTACGGGGCCGATCACCGGCACGAGCACCGCCGTGCCCACGGCGATCGCCAGACCCGTGACGAGGTTGCCACCTTTGAACATATCGTCGAAGAAAGCCATTTCGTTCTCCTGTTGGGTTGATACGGGTTGTCGACCGGAATGCGCCAGCTAGCCTTCGTGGCCGGCGCGGCGGTGTTTGCGTCGGAGCGGCTCGGGAGCGGTCTCGCCAGTCCCGGGTGCGGCTGTCGCAATTTGCCCTGATGAGGCCGTCGCCAGCTCCAATTGCGCTTCGGAAACGAGCTCACCGACCGCGGTGCTAAGCGGCTCCATCGCGCCTCGATAAAGTGTGATTCCAGCTCGCACTAAGACTTTCATGCCTGGGCGCAAAATTTTGGAAAAAAGCGGGGCTAGGCCCGCGCCAGCATCATTCAGCAGTGCCACTTGGTCCTCCTTGCTGCCGACTTTGGCTACGTCTTGGCCAGACCGGCCGAGAGGTGCTGCAGCGTTGCCGCGCTCGCACCCGTACGGCGCGACTTTTCCCGGTCCAGGGCCCGGCGCAAGGCCGCGATGTGCCTGTTGAAACGCGCCGAGCGATCCGCGTCGTTGTGGCCATAGCGCCGCGCACGCGCGTGTGCAGTCCGCTTGAAATCCTCGACTGCGGCATGTGCCGCGTGCTGCTGGTGATCGGTGCTGCCGGGAGTGGAAAGCCCGTGTAGAACGTTTTTCAGCGCAGTCCCGGCAAGGCGGTCGATAATGCCGCCTTCGGCCTCGGATTCCGACTCGAGAAATATCGATACAATGCCCTTGACCGCCGAACGTAGCGGGGGCGAGAGGTCAGGCATGACCTTCGGCAACACCAGCGCCGTCGCTCCCATCGCAACTGCGGTGACGATGTTTCCCTTGAGGAGGTCCTCCAGCAAAGCCACGGCCCAGGCTCCCGTATCAATGTGATAGTTCAGTTACGCACCATCGCGATGGATTGACAGACGCGCCGGCTTCACGATCACAGGATCGCGTTTGGATAATTGCCGTCGAGACGGCCTGCAACGGAATTCCACCTAACTTAGGAACGGCAATGGCACGCCCAGTATCTGCAGGGTCAGCAGGACATTGAGGGAAAGAACCAACACGGTCGCAGCCAACGCGAGTGCGGAGAGGCCTTGGGTTGTAGCGTATTCGCCCATGACCGACCTGCGGCGGGTCAGCACCAGCAGGGCGATCATCGGCACCGGCAGCGCGATGCTGAGCACGACCTGACTGAGCACAAGCGCCTCGGTCGGGTTCGCGCCCATAGCGATAATGACAAAAGCAGGGGCCATGGTGGCGAGCCGGCGTACCAGGACAGGAATACGGAAACCGATGAAGCCCTGCATGATGACCTGGCCGGCCATCGTACCCACGACCGAGCTGGACATGCCCGACGCGATCAGGGACAGCAGAAACACGGTCGCCGCGCCGCCTCCAAGCAGTGGCACCAGGGTGCGGTAGGCAGTCTCGATCTCTGCGACGTCCTCGTGCCCGATGTGGATCACGGAAGCCGCGATGGCGACCATAGCGACGTTGATCATTCCGGCGACGGTAAGCGACACCACCACTTCGCGGTTTGAGTAACGTATCAGCAGACGGCGCTCGGCTTCCGTGCTCACGGTAATGCGGTCCTGGGTGAGGCTGGAATGCAGGAAGATCGCATGCGGCATCACGGTCGCGCCGATAATGCCGACACCGATCGTCAGCGCCCCT
>JAVVHH010000282.1:0-3250 GCA_032249615.1 Acetobacteraceae bacterium | reverse complement strand
TAGCGCGGGTAGACGCTGCCGAGCAGGCTGTCGCGCTCGACCGCGAAGCGCTGGCCATCCGAGGAGGAGCGGCCGCCGTCGCCCCAGAGGCTGCTGAGCGGCAGGCCGTGGTGGTGGTCGACCAGGATGGTGTTGGCCGCCTTGACCGTGGTGTCGCGCAGGAACCAGCGGCTGGTGTCCTGCAGGGCCTCGGCGGTGAGGGTGTCGACGCTCTGGCTCATCGCGGCGAGGCCGAGGTTGGTGCCGTGCGCGATCAGGGTAGCGAGTAGCGAGCGGTGCGGGTCGGCGCCGCGGGGCTGGTAGCCGGCGAGCGGCTGAAAGGCGCGGGTGAAGCCGCACCATTCATCGACGTCTTGCAGCAAGTCCTCGATGCGGACGCGGCCGAGGCTCGCGCCGACCGTGGCGCGCAGCTCGCGCAACGCGTGCGGGACCGGCATAGCGTCGCGCTGCTTGAGCTTGAGCCGGCCATTGTGGATGGCAGCGAAGCGGTTGGTCGGCAGGCCGCGCTGGGCCGCGCGCACGACGCGGTCGAACTCGGCGCCGAGCCGGGTCAGGAACGCCTGCCCGTCGGCTGGCAGGTCGAGGCGCTCATAGGCCTGCTCGCGGGTCTGCTGCCAGTTGCGGTCGTCGTAGACCAGGTTCCAGAACGAGACATGGTCGCGGCTGTGCGCCAGGAACAAGCCGCCCGCGCGGAACGCGTCGCGGACCGCAAACGCGAGCGAGACCTCCCAGGTGGCGCGGTCGAGCTTGCCGTCGCTGACGAGATGGGGCCGCCAGTCGGCCTGGACGAAGCCGTGCGGGTCGTCGGTCGTGAGCGGGCCGCGTGTACCGGCATCGAGGGCGCGGACGACCTCGACGGCAGCAAGCAGGGCCTCGTTGCCGGCGGCGGCCTGGAACGGTAGGCCGAAGAAGGCCGGCAGGTATTGGCGCAGCACGCCGTAGCGCGCGAGCATGGCGTCGAGGTGGCCGCGGGCCTCCAGCCGCTCGTAGGCCCGGCAGGCAATGGCGGCTTCGATCAGCGCCGGCGGATCCTGCGCGTCGCGGAAGGCACCAATGGTTTCGGCGCTGTCGGCCGCGACCAGCGCGTCGACGGCGCCGAGCACGCGGTGCAGCCCGTCGCGCGCGCGGCGGCGCAGGCTTTTGCGGCGTGTCTCGACCGAGTTGCGCGCCCGCCGGTTCATGGTGGTCAGGAACAGGTCGTTCATCTCGACGATCTGGTCGAGCAGCGTTCTGCGTGCCTCCACCAGGTAGCAGGCGACCAGGGCGTCGCGTTTCGGCTTGGCGAAGCGGCGCAGGTCGCCGGCGTCGTAGCGGCGCCCGAGTTGGCCGAGTTGGCGGATGACCCTGGGATCGACGTCATCGAGGCCGGCGCCGCCCTCGACCAGCTGCTCGATCAGGCGCAGGCGCACGATGTCGCCCTTGATGGCCGCGGCATTGGCTGATTTCGGATAGTCCTTGAGCCGGAACAGGCTGGAGCGGGCATCACCCTCCGGCACCTCGACCAGCAGCTCGATGTCGGCCCGCAGCGTTTGCGGCAGGCGCGCGGAGATGGTGGCAAAGAGATCGGTCGTCGTGTGGGCCATGACGGCGGCGACGATGCGGTCGAGCGTGCTGGCGCCGGGCAGAATGACCTTCCAGCCACGCAACCGGTCCTCCGCACGGGCCAGCAGTTCTGGGGCGGACCGCCCTTCCAGGGCGCCCTCGCGCAGCCAGGCGCGTAGGCTCGCCTCCGCTGCGGCATCGAACCGGCTCAGGCCCAGGTGGCGTCGGATGCGCTGGGCCTGGACGCGCTCGGTGGGCTCGCGGCCGGCACGGTCGAGGAACAGCACCGGCGGCAGGCCGAGCTGACGCGACAGGTGGTTGACGATCTTGACCGGCGCACGGCGGTAGTCGTCGAGGAAGCGGCCGTGCGCGCGCAGCCAGCAGAGCTGGACGGCGAAGCGGCGGCGGTGGTCGGGGCCGCGGCATTCGGCGATCACGGCCAGGTCCGCGGGCGTCAGGCTCCAGTGCCGCGCCAGCTCGTCCTCGTTCGGGTCGAGGGGCGCCGTCACTGGCGGCCGGGTGCCTGGGGCAGCCGGGGATTATCCGTCGACATTAAGGTGCGAGCGCTCCAGGTCGGCCGCCAGGTCATCGCGGGATGGTCGCGTATAGACGGCCGTGGTGTCGAGCGACTCGTGGCCGAGCAGGCTGGCGAGTTCGACCAGCTTGCCGGGGTTGTCGCGCAAGTAGCCCAGCGCGAAGGTGTGCCGCAGCGTGTGCGCCGAGGCGGACAGGCGCGTGAGCCGGGCGCGGCGGGCAAGGCTGGCAATGACGGCCTGGATGCTGCGCACCGGCATCGCCGTTTCCCGGCTGCTGGTGAACAGCGCCGCGCTCTTGCCCGGCGCCCTGCGTTGTTCAAGATGCTGCTTGAGCGCGCGCCGCACAGTGGCGTTCAGCGGCACGTCGCGGGCCTTGAGTCCCTTGCCCTGGCGGATGCGTACGCTGCCGGAGCGGTCGCCCATGCTGACGTCGGCGATCGTCAGCCCCGCCACCTCGCCGACGCGCAGCCCGGCCTGCAGCATGATCTGCACGAGCGCATAGTTACGTGCGGCCAAGCCGTGGGAGGAGGCGCCAGCGGCGCGCAGCAGGGCATGGGTCTCGATGTCGGTCAGGCCGCCCGGCTGCCGATTGCGGACGGTGCGCATCGGCCGGACGTTGCCGGCGGCATCGGCGCCCAACGCGCCGGTCCCGCACGCCCACCGGCAAAGGCGGCGTAAGGCGTCCAGGCGGCGGTTGACCGTGGCAGGCCGGCGCCCGGCGGCGACCATGTGCTGGCGGTAGGCGATCAGCTCGTAATCGGCCAGGCCTTCGAGGGCGAACGGCTTGTCCTGGACGGTGCCGTGCCAAGCAAGGAAGTGGCGCAGGTCGTAGCGGTAGCCCCGCAACGTGGCCGGCGCGAGGTCGTCATGGGCGAGGCTGGCGAGGAACGCGGCCATCCAGCCTGGTTCGGCGGCAGGGCTGGCCGGCGCTGCTGGTATTGCACGCAAAGTCATCCCCCGCGTTAGGCGCCCCGCTTGCTGCGTGCAATACGCTGTCCTAAGCGCCGATGCCACGTGCAATGCATATTGCACGCCATGACTGCACGCAGCAAAAGGCGAGTTCACGTCGAAGCCGGATCGGAATCGGCAACTTCAGCGGCTTGTCAGCCGCAAATCACCGTCACGGGCCTCCCTTAGCGTACGTTTCCGCTCGGATGGGCCTTCCGGCCCTA
>JAVVHH010000281.1:0-3252 GCA_032249615.1 Acetobacteraceae bacterium | reverse complement strand
AGTCGGCGTGGCGCACCGTGGGCGTGATGTTTAGAAAAGCACATAAATAGGCGGCAGAAATTTCCGCGATCAGCTCTTCGAATGCGTATTTCTTCGACCCGAATGACCCGGTCAGATCCCGGTTTAGGCGGGAAGAATGGCCACTGGCATGACCGATTTCGTGCAGGGCGGTCCTGTGCCAGTTGATCGGCTCGAAATAGGCCTGCGGGGGCGGCACCTGCACGAAATCATGCCGCGGATCGTAGAACGCCCGCTCGCCGCCGATGCGAAAGTTCACGCCGGTTGCGCGGATCAGCGCTTCGGCCTGCGGCAGAACCAGATCGGTTTCGACCGGGGGCGCCATCGCCATCATCTCGTTCGGCAGGCCCTCGCATTGGGCGGTGTTGAACACGGTGAAGCGCTTCAGGAACGGGATAGCTTGCGCCTCCTCGCCGGTCTCCGCCGCGCGCCGGCGTTCGTCATCCGGCGTGAACCGGTCGGCGTAGACGACGGTTGTGCCGCGCTCACCCTTGCGGACGTGGCCGCCGAGGCTGAGCGCCTGGCGGAAAGTCATGTTCGGGTCGCCTGCGAATGTTTCATCGTAGCACAGGGTCAGCTTGCGGGCGGCGGCATGCAGGGCGACAAACTCCTGCACCGTATCCGGGACGCCCCCGAGGGCGTTGCGGACGGCTTCGAGCTTCTCCGCCTGCCGAGCCTCGGCGTCGGCCTGCTTGCGGCGCTTCGCCATCGCCTGGTCGAATTGCGAGGGCGTGATCTTGAGCAGCGGCAACAGGCTGCGCACACGGTGGCGGGGTGGTCGGGCACCAACTGGCCCATAAGGTCTTCAAGCGAGGGCGGATTGCCCTTGATCGCCCGCTCGGTAACGGTTGTCACCACGGTATCGACGTGGTGTTCGTATTCGGTGGTCATCATGATCGTGATCCTTAAATTGGCTTTGGCTTGAAATGAGCGAGCCGCAGTGCGGCCCGCGTTACAGCCACCGCGCTCGGGAGCACGATGGTGTCGGGTGACGGCGAAACAGGCTGCTGCATGGTAAACCGCACGAGGTCCCGCAGCCGTGTTTCGCCGTATTTGCGGAGAAAGTAGAGGCCGGCAGTCGCATCGACCTGCCGACTGATGGTCAGCATGTCGCCGAGCGTGAGTGTGCCGCCGTTCTTGCGCCAGACGCGGCCCAGGATCGAGCGCATGGTCTCCCAATGGCTGCCGGTGCAATGCCGGTAGCCGTCGGCCCATGCCGGGTTGAACACCGCCGGGTTGTCGATGCCGACGCCTGCGGCGGCGGTCAGCACGGCCATCTACTCGGCCAGCCTTGCGGCCTCGTCTGGGGTCAGTGGACGTGCAGGCGCACGCCGAGGCTTGGTCGCTTGCACCGGGCCGTAGCGCGCCGGGTCGGCGGCGACTTCAGCGAGGATCGCATCGACGTCCAGCGGCCCGTCTCCTCCGACCTGGCAGGCCGTGTTGCAGGGCGGCGCGTAGAGGTAATCGCCGGGGTCGTAGATCGAGCTATCGCCCTGCTGGTTGAGCGCGTGCAGGTTCAGCCAGCAGAAGACGCTGGCGGACTCGGCGCGCGTCAGGACACGCGAAGTATCGATCACAGCCCGGAGTTTCGGGTGCTCCGGTCGCGACGAGAACGAGGTGTAGGTGAACCACGCCGCCCCAGCCGGCCCGGTACTGCCCATGCGGGCGGCGAACTCGTCCGGCGTCAGCATCGGCTGCGCGTCGTTGTCGTTGTCCACGTCCATGATCAGGCAGGACAGCAGGTCGGCCTCTGCGGCACCGTTCCGCCACAGCCCTTGCTCCGACCGCCCACTGTCGAAGGTACGGACAGACTTCTCGTAGGGCGCGGGCACCCAGCCATACGTCTCGAACTTGTGGCCCTGGTCGTAGGGGTAGCGGAGATCGCACAGCACGAACTCGGCGAGGCGCGCGAAGCTGTCGAACGGGCGCATCTCGGTCACCCGAGCTTGGTCAAGGGTGGGACGGAGTACGCCGTCGTCGCCGACGCGACGAACAACACGGGTCAGCGCGCTCGCGAAGTAATCGCGAGAACCAGAACGGGACATTGGAAAAGGCTCACATCAAATGGTGGTCTGTTCACGGTTCCTGCCTGTAGCTCTGCGACAGTTCCCGGTGAGATAAGTCACCGGGAACCGAACAGGACCACGGGCATGAGCCGCGCGCGGGGATCAGCCGCACCTCTATTTAGGCAACTTGGAATAGTAGTGTGCGGGTTGGCTCCCTGTCAGGTCGGCTACTAAGCCAACCGGCCCTCAAGCTCGACCAAGCGTTCGGCCATCGGCAGCATGACCTGCTTGATCATGGTCAGCATCATTGTTGCCGGGGTCATCCCCGTCGCCGGCATTGTCGCCTGGATCGCCGCTGCGGGCAGCGTGGCCGAGGTGTCGGCGCTGACCACCGCCATGGTGTCCGAGGCAGAGGCTGCATCTTCGAGCGCCGCGTAGACGATCTCAGCGGCGACCGTTTGGTCGGAACCGTGGGCAATGAAATCGTCCGCGTCGGCGGCACTGAGCTTGCCGAGCGCCTGTGCGACAATCTCGACGGTAGCATCGTGATCGTCGCCGAGCGCGAGCGCGCTGGCCGCCACGATCTTGGAAGCCGTTACCAGGAGGGTGGAATGGTGGGCTGGAATGCGGTGGTCATCAAAAAGGCCCTTATGTGAATGGGCGGACCATACCCAGCAGCACCCTACCCACCGCAATATTCATCGACAGCCCCCGCCGTATCGAATCGGGTGACGAGGTGGCAGCGGCTTGGCCTGGACGCCGTAGACGGCGCGCAGGTAGGCCATCGATCGTTCGGCCACGCGTTGCCCGATCGCGAGCCTGCCGCCGAAGGTCGCCCCTGTGATGCCGTGCTTGGTCAGCATCTCGGCCCGGACCTCCTCGACGATCCGGTCTAGCGCTGCTCGGTGTTCCGTGTGCTCAGCCAAGGCTCGCACCTCGCGGTCAACGGCGATGGCGACGGCGCGGTCGAACTCGACTCGAATGTCGAGCGCGGGCAACCAGGCAAGCCGGCGGGCGGCGTTGCGCGCCAGCACCTCGGCGAAGATGGCGGGGCGATTGACGGTCATACTTCGACCGATACCCTGGTCTGGCGAACTGTCACGCAGTTCGTGATGAGCACATGACGGACAATGCAGGGGCGGTTCGAGGCCACCATGGACGGTCAGCTTTGCCCAAACGATGCCCAAGTCGTGCCCAAAGCTTGGGCACACGTGCCGCACGTAAACAT
>JAVVHH010000280.1:0-3259 GCA_032249615.1 Acetobacteraceae bacterium | reverse complement strand
GAGTGACGTCCCTGCCGAGCCGCGTCGACGCCGTGGTAATCGGCGGCGGCATCCAGGGCTTGACCTTCGCCGGAGAGGCCGGCCGCCGCGGCCAGCGCGTCCTCCTGCTCGAAGCCGGCGAATGGGGGGGCGGAAGCACGGCCGCGAGCCTGGGCATCATTCATGGCGGTTTCCGCTACTGGCAAAACGGCGATGTCGGCCGGGTCGTGCGCTCGCGGCGGGAGCAGGCCTGGTTCCTGCGGCAGTTTCCCGCCGCCGTCCGGCCACTACGCTGCCTCATGCCGTTCTATCGAGGCGACCCGGCGAAACCCGCCCTGTTCGCCGCCGCCGCCGCCGCCGACCGGGGCGTGCGCTCTGCCATGGGAAGCCGGACGGCGCGCCTGCCCCCTCCGCGCCTCATCGGTCGGCGCACGCTATTGGCCCTGGCGCCCTGGCTCGAAGAGCAACCCGTACTCGGCGCCGGCGAGTGGCACGACGTCGAGTTGGTCGATCGACCCGGGCTGATCGACGCCCTGCTCGCCCACGCCGCCGAGTGGGACGCGACCTGTCTGGACGGAGCGGAGGTGAGGCAGGTGCGCGTCAGCGCCGGCGGTGAGGTCGCCGGAGTCGAGGGTGTCCGCTGCCCGTCGGGCGCGACCTTTCGGATCGAGACACCCGTGGTCGTCAACTGCGGCGGGCTCGCGCTCGAAACGCTCGCCCGGTCCGCCGACCCGCTCGCCCCTTCTTTCTTCAAGCCGCTGCGGGCGCACAATCTGCAGCTCAGGCACGAGGCCCCGTTGCCCGCAGCCTTCGCGGTAGGCACGGGCAAGCGGCTGTTCCTGCGGCCAGTCCCCGAGGGGCTCGTCGCCGGGACGTTCTACGGCGAGTCGGTCGAAATCGAGCACTGGATGGACGAGTTGGACCGGGCCGCACCGGGGCTGGACCTACGCCGTACGAGTAGCGTCGCCGGAACCCTGTCCGGCGTCGTGCCTGCCGGGCGAGACGGCGCCACGCCGGAGCGGCGGGACACGGTTCTCGATCATGGCGCATCCGGCGGCCCGCGCGGCCTGTTCAGCATTTCGGGTGTGAAGCTGACCACCGCGCGCTGGCTATCGGCTCAGGCCGCCGGGCGGATCTGGCCGGCCGGCATCCGTCAGCACGCTCGGCCGTGTGAGCTCGCCGGGGTACCGGCGTGAGCGGTCCGACGGTCCCGGTGGATTGGCATGTCCATATCCACGATCCCGGGGCGGCGTCGTCGGTGCTCGACGCCGCCGCGACACGGTTCGCAGCGATACGGCGGGGCGGCGCCGCGCTCGGGGGCGTGCTCATGCTCGCCGAAATGCCGGGCCAGTTGGTTTTCGAGGCGTTGAGCAGCCGGCGTCCGTCGCTCCCAGGTTGGTCGTTGCATCAATCGGAGGAGCCGGAGACGTTGTTCGCCTGCTGCGGCAGCGAGCGCCTCGCGATTATCGCCGGGTTCCAGATCGTGACGGCCGAGCGGCTCGAGATCCTCGCGCTCGGCACGCGATTGCGCCCGGAGGCCGGATTGTCGGCGGGCCGGTCGATACGGGAAATCACGACGAGCGGGGCGATCGCAGTGTTGCCCTGGGGCGTCGGTAAATGGTTCGGCGCGCGCGGGCGGCTCGTCGAGGACCTGATCGAGCACGATCACGACGGGGTGCTCGCCGTCGGCGACAATGCCGGCCGCCCCGCCTTCTGGCGGCGCCCGACCGCATTCGCTGCCGCCGAACGGCGCAGGCTGGCGGTTTTGCCGGGCAGCGACAGCCTGCCCGGTGCGCGGTCGTCGGCCGGCAGCTTCGGCAGCCTAGTGGCGTTATCCCAGGGTTGGGATCGCCCGGCGGAGCTGCTGCGGCGGGTCGTCGCCGACCCGCATCGACGACTGATGTCCTACGGCGCAGCCGAAAGCGCCGCCGGATTCGTCCGGTCGCAATTGGGCTTGCGGCTGCGACGCCGTGCCAGTCGCGCCGCGGATTGACGCCGTGCACGTCCTTCTCCTCTCGCCGCAGCCTTTCCTGGTCGATCGTGGCACGCCCATCGCGGTCCGCGCCGTCGTGACGACGCTCTGCGAGAACGGCCACACGGTCGACCTGGCGAGCTTCCATGGGGGGCGTGACGTGTCG
The DNA here is from genome assembly GCA_032249615.1 of Acetobacteraceae bacterium. Classification (GTDB taxonomy): domain Bacteria; phylum Pseudomonadota; class Alphaproteobacteria; order Acetobacterales; family Acetobacteraceae; genus JAVVHH01. The sequence goes on along the minus strand of JAVVHH010000280.1, from coordinate 1,142 downwards.
ATCCGGGGCATGCGCCACTTCCGCATCGGGCAGCCGCCGCTGGTCGGCAACGTACCGATCGGCCTGTCCTGTCAAAAGCTGGTCTGCAATCTTTGGCTGCTCGCGCTGGCATTCCGGCTGCTTCGGCGCGGACGCTACGACTGCATCCATGCCGTCGAGGACAGCGTCTTCCTGGCGCTGCTGCTCCGCCGCTTCGCGCCCGTGCCGGTGATCTACGACATGGACTCCATCATGTCCGACCAGATTGCAGAGAAATGGCCGGCCCTGGCGCGTCTGGCGAGGGGCCTGCGGCGGATTGAGCGCGTCGCAATGCGGGCGAGCGACCTGATCATCTGTGTGTGTCCGGCGCTCGCGTCGCGCGCCGCGGACGACGCCCCGGCCACCGCCCAGGTGGTGCTGCACGATTACCCGCTCTGGAACGATGGTGCCGGCGCGCCGTCGATCCGAACCGGCGGCGATCCGGGCCGCCTGGTCGCCCTCTATGTCGGCAACTTGCAGCCGTATCAGGGCGTCGATCTGCTGACCGACGCCGTGCGGCTGCTGCCGGCAGGGCTGAAGCTGGATTTGGTGATCGTCGGCGGATTGCCGGAGGATGCCGGTCGCGCGGTGGAGCGTTCCGCCCGCGACGAGTCCGGCATTCGGATACGTTTTCTAGGTCCGATGCCGTTGGAATGGCTGCCGGGCCTCGTGCTCCAGGGCGACATCCTGCTGTCACCGCGCCGCCAGGGCGTCAACACGCCCATGAAGATTTACACCTACATGATGGCCGCACGCGCCATCCTCGCCACGTCGATCCCGTCCCACACCCAGGTTCTCGACGAAAGCTGCGCTCTGCTCGTCAGCCCGACCGCCGCCGCCATCGCCGCCGGGCTCGAGCATCTTGCCGTCGACCCCGGGCGGCGCGAGCGGCTCGGCACTGCGGCGCGGCACAAGGCCGAGACCTGCTACAGCAAGGCGCGATACGACGCGATCCTGCTCGGGGCATACGACCGGCTCCACCTCCCGACCAGCGGAACGTTATGCACTCATCCCGATTGAAGGCGGCCATCAAGCGGTTCCCCGCTTACGAACGCGCGACGGCATCATTGAAGAGCCGCCGCTCTTTCTCCCAGTTCGGCGAGGACGTTCATATCCGGTCGATC
>JAVVHH010000279.1:0-3266 GCA_032249615.1 Acetobacteraceae bacterium | reverse complement strand
AGCGTGTTGCTCGTATAGGGCCGGGTCGGATTGGTGCTCGACGGCAACACGTTCTGCAGCCCGGCCACCTTGATGATGTCCGGCGCATGCCCGCCGCCCGCGCCCTCGGTATGGAACGCATGGATCGTACGGCCCTCGAAGGCGGCAATCGTGTCTTCCACGAAACCGCTCTCGTTCAGCGTATCGGTGTGGATCATGATCTGCACGTCGAACCGGTCGGCGACCTCGAGCGCGCAACGGATCGCCGCAGGGGTCGTCCCCCAATCCTCGTGCAGCTTCAGGCACGAAGCGCCGGCCCGGATCATTTCCTCCAGCGCCGCCGGCTGGCTCGCATTGCCCTTGCCGGAGAAGGCCAGGTTGACCGGCAGCCCCTCGGCCGCCTGCAGCATGCGCGCCAGATACCACGGCCCGGGCGTGCAGGTCGTGGCCGAGGTCCCGGTCGCCGGACCGGTCCCTCCGCCGACCAAGGTCGTGATCCCGGAGGCCAGCGCCTCCTCGACCTGCTGCGGGCAGATGAAATGGATATGCGCGTCGATCCCGCCCGCGGTGAGGATCTTGCCCTCCCCCGCGATCACCTCGGTCCCCGGCCCGACGATGATGTCGACCCCGGGCTGCACGTCCGGATTTCCCGCCTTGCCGATCTTGTGGATGCGGCCATTCAGTAGCGCGACGTCCGCCTTCACGATCCCCCAATGGTCGATGATCAACGCATTGGTGATGACGGTATCGACCGCCCCCTCCGCCTGCGACGCCTGCGACTGCCCCATCCCGTCCCGGATGACCTTGCCGCCGCCGAACTTCACCTCCTCGCCATAGATGGTGAAATCCTGCTCGACCGCCGCGAACAACTCGGTATCCGCCAGCCGCACCCGGTCGCCCACCGTCGGCCCATACATGTCGGCATACGCACCCCGCCCGATGCGCGCCATCTACAAAGCCCCCATCACGTCGCCCCGGAACCCGAACACGACCCGGCGCCCGCGGAATGGCACCAGCGTCACCTCCCGCGACTGCCCGGGCTCGAACCGCACCGCCGTCCCCGCCGCGATATCCAGCCGCTGCCCCCGCGCCGCAGCCCGATCGAACTGCAGCGCCGGATTGGCTTCGGCGAAGTGGTAGTGGCTGCCGACCTGCACCGGCCGGTCGCCGGTGTTGGACACCGTGAGCCTCGTCGTCGGCTGCCCCGCATTGAGGTCGATCTCGCCTGCCGCCGTAATCACCTCGCCGGGGATCATCGGATCGGCTCATGCACGGTGACGAGCTTGGTGCCGTCCGGGAAGGTCGCCTCGACCTGCACGTCGTGAATCATGTCGGCAATGCCCTCCATCACCTGGGCCCGGGTGATCACATGCGCGCCCGCTTCCATCAGATCGGCTACCGAGCGGCCGTCTCGCGCGCCCTCGACGACGAAATCGGAAATCAGTGCCACGGCCTCCGGGTGGTTGAGCTTGACGCCGCGTTCCAGCCGCCGCCGGGCCACGCTGGCCGCCACGGCGATCAGCAGCTTATCCTTCTCACGCGGGGTCAGGTTCATTGCGTCTCCAAGAGGGATGCCTCAACACGACCAGACGCGGGGCAACGGCCGCCCCGCGCGCAACACATCCAAACCTGCCACGGTCGCTGCCCGTAGGCACGCCCCATCTTGTGCCACGATCCGCGCCACCAGCATGCCGTCCCATGCCGACGCCCCGGCCTCGAACGGGGCGAGCGCGGCCCGCAAGGCGTCCACCCGGTCGCCGGCCTCGGGCGCAACCAGCAGCAGAGTCGCCACCGCGCACGCCCCCGCCCCGAGGGCGGCCCGCCCCAGCGCCTCTGCCGCATCGCCCTCGAAGCGGATCCTGTCATGCAACGCGAGCCGCCCGGCCCGCCTAATCTCGATCAAATCGCTCAGCGCGACCCGGCGCACCGTCTCGCCCATCGCCGTCCGGCCGAACACGAGGCTTTCCACGCCCAGGAACCAGCCGCCCTCGGCGATCTCGACCGTCAACTTCCGCCGCAGCGCACTGCCGTCGAACAGGATCGTCTCCTGCGGCAGCCACTCCAGGGCCGCGCCGCTCTCCACGCTGAGCGCGTTCGCCACCTCCGACACGCTGCCCGGCAGCGCGCGGTAGAACCGCTCCGCCGCCTGCGACGCGACCGTCACCGCCGTGCCCTCGCCTGCGGTGACGCCCGTGCGGAGCCGGTCGCCGCCCGCAACTCCGCCCGCGCTGTTCAGCGTCACGGCGCCCGCCCACGCACCCTCCTCCAGTCGTGGGAACCGGGCTTTGAGGCAGCCGTCCTGGCGCAACCGCGCGAGCACACTCGCCCCCTCCCGCCGCTTGAACGCGATCCGCAGGTCGCCCCACGCGCGCTGGTGCCTCGCGCTAATCAAATCGCCTGCGCGAGCCAGACCGTCAGCCCGCCGCAAGTAGGGTCCTGCGCGACATGCGCACGTTCGGCGAACCCGTGTTGCTCGAGCAGCCGGCGATACTCGGCCGGGTCGAGGCTCGCGTGGTAGAGCGGCTCGCCGCCGTAGCTGCCGACGGCTTCGCCACGGGCCGGCCCGCTGGTGAACATTAGCGGGGCCCCCGGCGCCGCATGCGCTCTGAACACGGGGAACGTGCGGCGCTGATCATCGTAGCCGAGGTGGAAGAAGCTGTTCCAGGCCAGCACGCCCGCGAAGCGCCGCCCGAGATCGAGCGTCCGCATGTCGTGCAGGTGCCACTCGGCTTCCGGACAAGCCTGGCGGGCGAGCGCCAGCAAATCGGGGGCGGTGTCGACGCCAACCACGCCGAGCCCGCCGTCCAGCAGATAGCGGGCGACCGGCTGCCCGGACCCGCAGCCGAGGTCGAGCACGGTCCCAGCTTCGGGCAACATCGCGCGGAACCTGTCGAGCCAGATGGCTTCAGCAGCCTGCTGCCCACGGTCGCGCGCCCAGACCAACCCGTGCCGGCGGTACAGGCCGATGATGTCGTCTGCTGCAGATCTCACGCCGGGTACTTACACCGAAAGCCGCCGCCGCACCTCCGCCGCGTCCAGATCATCCGGCGGCCCCGCCAGCACGATGTCGCCGCGGTCCATGATGCACAGCGTGTCGGCGAGTTCGCGGGCGAAATCGTAGTATTGCTCCACGAGCAGGATGGCCATCTCACCCCGGCTGCGCAGCAGCGCGATGACCCGGCCGATGTCCTTGATGATGCTCGGCTGGATACCCTCGGTCGGCTCGTCCAGCACCAACAGCCGAGGCTTGGTGATCAGGGCCCGCGCGATCGCCAATTGCTGCTGCT
>JAVVHH010000278.1:0-3267 GCA_032249615.1 Acetobacteraceae bacterium | reverse complement strand
GACCCAGCCCTGGCGGCTGCCGACCATGCCGGCCATCAGGATTTGGGTGTCGCCGGCGGCGATCCAGTCGCCGACGGTTTCGCGGAGCACCGGGGGGAAGCCGCCGGGGGCGATGCGGGTGATACCGAGGGGGCTTTCGCGGCGGTCGGCGATGGCGCCGTGCTCTAGGCGGTAGGCGCGGAGGCTGGTGGTGCCCCAGTCGAGGGCGATCATGTCATTCGGCCAGGTTTCGCATGACGGAGATCAGGTCGGACTTGCCTTCGAAGCCGATGCCGGGGAGGTCGGGCATCAGGATGTGGCCGTCTTCGACGCGGACCTGGTCGGGGAAGCCGCCATAGGGCTGGAAAAGGTCGGGGTAGCTCTCGTTGCCGCCGAGGCCGAGGCCGGCGGCAATGTTGAGGGACATCTGGTGGCCGCCATGGGGCACGCAGCGGGATGGGGACCAGCCGGCTTGTTGCAGGACGTCCAGGGTGCGGAGGTATTCGCAGAGGCCGTAGGAGAGGGCGCAGTCGAATTGCAGCCAGTCGCGGTCGGGGCGCATTCCGCCGTAGCGCAGGAGGTTGCGGGCGTCCTGGTGGCTGAAGAGGTTTTCGCCGGTGGCCATGGAGGCAGGATAGAATTCGGCGAGCGCGGCCTGAAGCGCGTAGTCGAGGGGATCGCCGGCTTCTTCGTACCAAAAAAGCGGGTAGTCGCGGAGCATCTTGGCGTAGGCGATGGCGGTCTCGAGGTCGAAGCGGCCGTTGGCGTCGACGGCGAGTTGGGCGGAGCCGATCTCGGCGAGGACGGCTTCGATGCGGGCGCGGTCTTCGGCGATGGGGGCGCCGCCGATCTTCATTTTGACGACGGTGTAGCCGCGGTCGAGGTAGCGGCGCATTTCGGCGCGCAGCGCGGAGTTGTCCTTGCCGGGATAGTAGTAGCCGCCGGCGGCGTAGACGAAGACGCGGGGGTCGGCGGTGCGGCCGTGGCGCTCGGCGAGCAGGCGGAACAGGGGTTTGGACTCGAGCTTCGCGCGGGCATCCCAGAGCGCCATGTCGAGCGTGCCGACGGCCACCGAGCGCTCGCCGTGGCCGCCGGGCTTCTCGTTGGCCATCATGGCGGCCCAGGCGCGATGGGGGTCGAGCACGCCGTCGTCGTCGAGCAGGGATTTCGGGTCCGCCTCGAGCAGGCGGGGGGCGAAGCGCTCGCGGATGAGGCCACCCTGGCCGTAGCGGCCATTGGAGTTGAAGCCGTAGCCGACGACGCGGCGGCCGTCGCGGATCTCGTTGGTGACGACGGCGACGAGGCTCGTCGTCATCTTGCTGAAGTCGATGTAGGCGTTGCGGATCGGGGAGGCGATGGGCTGGGTGATCTCCCGGACGTCGACGATGCGCATTGTTCTGGTCCCTAGCCTTTGGCGGTTTGTTTGCCCCGTTTGGTCAGCGGGGTCGATGAGTTTGGTCGGCGGCGAGCAGGGTGAGGGTGACGAAGCGGCCGCGGGAGTAGTTGAAGCCGCGGACGATTCCGATCCGTTCGGGGGCGGGGCCGTCGCGGCGGGCGTCGGCGAGGACGGCGGGGAGGTCGCGGTCGCCGACCAGGAGGGTGGTGACGGCGCCGGAGGCCAGGGCGGCGGCGCCCTCGGCGGGGGTGAGGAATTCGGTATCGGTGCCGGTGAGGAACATGAGGCTGGGCTCGGCGAAACCGACGGCGCCGAGGCGGCCGGGCGGGAGCTCGGCGACCACGCGCGGGGCGAGCCAGAGCGGGGTGAGGCGGGGGAGTTCCCAGCCGAGGGCCGTCCAGTAGAGCAGGGGCATGCAGACGAGGGCGGAGAAGAGGGCGCGGCGCTCGATCTGCCAGCGGGCGGAGCCGCGGCGGCGGAACAGCGGGACGAACAGGGCAGCGATCAGGCAGGCGGCGACGCTGGCGGGCAGGCCGGCCGAGAGCGGCTGGTGCAGGATGACGGGGAGGGCACCGAGGGCGGCGGCGAGGGCGAGGCTGACGGCCACGGCGAGGATGGGGCCGACGGCGCCGATGGGCCGGCGGTCGCGGCGGAGCAGCCAGGCGGCGGCGAGCAGGCAGAGCGCGGGGTAGAGCGGCAGGGTGTAGTGCGGGAGCTTGGTGGGGACGGCCTCGAAGACGAGCCAGGAGGGGATGAGCCAGGCGAGCAGGAAGCGGGTGACCGGGTCGGTGCGGTCGCGGCAGGCGGCGAGCAGGGCGGCGGGAATGGCGGCGGTGGCGGGCAAAGCGAGGACGGGGAGGAGCAGGAGGTGGAGGCCGGGGGGGCCCCAGTGGGCGTCGTCGCCGGAGCTGAGCTTGCGGCCGAGGTCGCCGCCGATGGCGTCGGCGAAGAAGCGGCCGTGGGTGGCCAGGCCGATGGCGACGAACCAGGGGAGCACGGCGGCGATCATCAGCGGGATGCCCCAGGCGGGGCGGAGGGGGCGGAGCCAGGCGGCGCGGCGGTCGGCGACCGAGAGGGTGAGGGCGGTGAGGCCGGCAACCATGGGGCCGATGGGGCCCTTGAGGAGGATGCTGGCGGCGAGGGCGAGCCAGAACAGGACCGCGTGGGGGGTGCGGAGCGTGGCGGGGCGGAGATAGGCGCGGGCGAGGACGGCCATGGCGACGACGATGCTGCCGAGCAGGGCGGCGTCGGTCTTGGCGATGTGGGTTTCGACGGAGAGGACGACGGAGGCGGCCAGGAACCCGGCGCCGAGCAGGGCGGCCTGGCGGCCGAGGAGGGGGGCGGCGAGTTCGAAGGTGGCGAGGACGGCGAGGAGGGCGCCGAGGACCGAGGGCATCCGGTAGGGCCAGATCGGGTTGGCGCGGGCGATGCCGAGGGCGCCGGCGGCGGCGGCGAACGGGGCTTGGAGCCAGTAGATGCCGATTGGCTTGCGGTTGCGGGCTTCGGTGCCGTTCTGGATGCGGACGAAGTCGCCGGTTTCCAGCATCTGCTTGGTGGCCTGGGCGAAGCGGCTTTCGTCGCGGTCGCCGGGCGGGAGGGTGAAGAGGCCCGGCAGCCAGAGCACGAGGCAGAAGAGGGCGAGCAGCAGACGTGGCCGCGCGGTCTCGAGCGAGAGGAATCCGGGAGTGCCATCCCGGCGGGGCGCCGCGTCCATGGCGCCTGAAAGCATTTTTTGGGGTGCTCTGTCGATTGGCGGCGCGGGGCGCCGGGTCGTTAGTTCTCTTTGAGGCGGGCGGCTTTGGTGCCGTTGGCGGCGTCGTTTGCGGCGGCTTGGGGGGCGGCGGCGGCGAGCCCTTGGGGGAGGCCGGAGCCGGGGGTGGCGGCGGCTTGGG
>JAVVHH010000277.1:0-3287 GCA_032249615.1 Acetobacteraceae bacterium | reverse complement strand
GCTGGGCGAGACCTGGGTCGAGAGCGGCGAGGCGCCCGACTGGCAGCGGCTCTACGACCGCCGCGAGCCGTGGAAGGCCGGCACCGTGCCCGCGGGCGGGCTGTTCCTGACCGCCGGGGCCGACGTGCAGAAGGACCGCATCGAGGTCGATGTCTGGGCCTGGGGCCGCGGGCTCGAAAGCTGGCTCGTTGATCATATCGTCATCGCGGGCGGGCCGGAGCGGCAGGAAGCCTGGGAGCGGCTGAGCGCGCTCCTCGACCACCCCTGGCCGCACGAGCACGGCGCGCAGCTGCGCATCGCCCGGCTCGCGATCGACACGGGCTACGAGGCCCCGGCGGTCTATGCCTGGGCGCGCAGCGTCGGCTTTGCCCAGGTCGCCGCCGTCAAGGGGGTGGAGGGGTTCAACCGGGCAAGCCCGGTCTCGGGGCCCACCTATGTCGATGCCACCGAGAACGGGCGGCGCCTGCGGCGCGGCGCGCGGCTGTGGACCGTCGCGGTCTCGAGCTTCAAGGCCGAGACCTACCGCTTCCTGCGGCTCGCGCGCCCGACTGCCGAGGAGCGCGCGGCCGGCGCCGGCTTCCCGCCGGGCACGATCCATCTGCCCGACTGGATCGAGAGCGAGTGGCTGCGCCAGCTCACCGCCGAGCAGCTGGTGACCGTGCGCAACCGGCGCGGCTTTGCCCGGCTCGAATGGCAGAAGCTGCGCGAGAGGAACGAGGCGCTCGACTGCCGGGTCTACGCCCGCGCCGCCGCCTGGATCGCCGGCGCCGACCGCTGGGGGGAAGCCCGGTGGCGCGATCTCGAAGGCCAGGTGGGTTCGCTCGATCCGCGCGACACAGCGGTGCCAGAGGCCACTGCCTTGGAACCCGGTGCGCCGGGAACCGCCTCCGCGGGTCTGGTGCGACGCGCGCCAGCCCGGCGCGGCCGACGGGTGATCACGCCCAGCTATCTCGTTTGAGACCAGGACCATGACGCTTGAGGACATGATCGCGCGCCGCGATGCGCTGCTCGCCGCCCGTTGGCGCGGCGTGCGCACCGTCGAGATCGAGGGGCGCCGCATCACCTATGCGACCGACGCCGAGATGGCCTCCGCCCTCGGCGACCTCGAACGGCGGATCGCCGAGGCGCAGACCGGCGCGCGCCGCCGCATCGTTCGCACGACGGCAAGAAAGGGGCTGTGACCTGTGCCGGGATCGATCACGCGGTGGCGCCGCCGCATCGGCGCTCTGGTGGGCGGCTTCGAAGCGGGGCAGGCGAGCCGCAGGCTGCGGCACTTCCAGCCGAGCCGGGCGCATCTCAACACGCTGATCGCGGCTGCCGGCGCCGACATCACCGCGCGCGCCCGCTGGCTGGTGCGCAACAACGGCTATGCGGCGAACGCGATCGAGAGCTGGGCCGGCAATGTGGTGGGCAACGGCATCAAGCCGTCCTCGCTGATCGCTGACGCTGATCTCAAGGCGCGCGTGCAGCGGCTCTGGCTCGATTGGACCGACGACAGTGATGCGGAGGGGTTCACCGATTTCTACGGCCAGCAGCGGCGCGCCGCGCGCGAGGTGTTCATCGCCGGCGAGGTGTTCCTCCGCTTCCGTCCGCGCCGGCCGGAGGACGGGCTCGTGGTGCCGCTGCAGCTGCAGATGATCCCCTCCGAGATGCTGCCGCTCAGCCGCAACGAGCAGCTTCCCGGCGGCAATGTCGTCCGCCAGGGCATCGAGTTCGATGGCATCGGCAGGCGCGTCGCCTATCACTTCCTGCGCCGGCACCCGGGCGACGTGACCGATCCGGGGCTCATGGGCGAGACCGTTCGTGTTCCTGCATCCGAGGTCATCCACGTGATCGATCCGGTCGATGCCGGGCAGCTGCGCGGCGTCTCGCGCTTCGCGCCGGGGATCGTGAAACTGTTCCTGCTCGACCAGTACGACGACGCCGAGCTCGACCGGAAGAAGGTCGCGGCGATGCATGCGCTCTTCATCACCACGCCGGCGCCGGCCGAGCCCTTCGATGTCGCCGAGAGCGACGAGAGCGGCGAGCGGACGATGGATCTGCAGCCCGGCCAGATCGTGATGCTGGAGCCGGGCGAGGAGGTGCAGACCTCGGCGCCGGCGGATGTCGGGCAGACCTACGAGCCGTTCCAGTACCGCACGCTGCTGCAGGTCTCGGCGGCGCTCGGCATTCCGTACGCATATCTGTCGAACGACATGTTGAAGGCGAACTACTCGAACTCGCGCCTGGCGCTCCTCGAGTTCCGCCGCCGCATCGAGGCCTATCAGCATTCGGTCATGGTCTGGCAGATCTGTCGGCGGGTCTGGGCACGATGGCTCGATACGGCGGTCGTTTCAGGCGCGCTTGCCTTGCCCGATTACGAACAGCAGAGGCGCGTTTATCTCGGCTGTTCCTGGCTGCCGCCGAAATGGGATTGGGTCGATCCGCTGAAGGATGCCCGCGCCGAGATCGAGCAGATCGAGGCGGGGCTCAAGAGCCGCACCCAGGCGCTCGCCGAGCGCGGCTACGACGCCGACCAGGTCGATGCCGAGATTGCTGCGGACCGTGCGCGAGAGCGGCAGCTCGGGCTTGCCTTTGGCAAGGCGTCCATCCCAACCGACCCGTCCGGGACGGATGAATCCGTCCCCGCGACGGAAGCGCAATCTCTCGACACCTGAGGAGGTCGTGATGACCGAACGGACGTTCACGATCGATGCGGTCTGCGCGGCCACGGGCGTCAGCCCGGCGTGCATCCACAAATGGATCAATCTGCAATATGTCAATCCGATCCATCCGACGCGGCGCGGCGTTCACCGTCCCTTCACGCTCCGGGACGCCATCCATCTGGCTGCGATCAAACAGTTGCAGGTACTGGGGCTTCCCGCGTCGCGTGCGGCTACGATCATCGGTCACTCGCCCTTGGAGACGGCGGGGCAGGATGATCTGACCGCCCGCATCGGCGACGCAGAAATTCGCCTCGACATGACCGCGATCGCCGCGCGCGTCCGTACGAGGCTCCTCGCCTAAGGACGTGCCAATGATGCATCGGTCCTATCTCGCTCGGCTCTTAGGCCAGCCGCTGGCGATCGCGCCGCGCGCGCTCGATGGACTGCTCGCCGCCGATCTGACCGTCGATACGCGATCCGCGATCATGCCGATCCTCCCCGACGCCGATCGGGCGGCATCGCGTGGCTTCACGGTGACCGAGAGCGGCATCGCCGTGGTGCCGGTGCTCGGACCGCTGGTGGGCCGGGGCGACTGGCTGACGGCGCTCTTCGGCGCGACCGACTATGGCGCGATCGGCAGCG
>JAVVHH010000276.1:0-3303 GCA_032249615.1 Acetobacteraceae bacterium | reverse complement strand
GTAGACCAGATAGAAACCCTTGGCGTCCGCAGCCTTGCGATGCAGCGAGTGTTTGAGTGCCAACACGTCGCCAAGCGCATAGGCGGTCGCGAGGGAAACAGCCGACGCACCAATGATACTGGCGTCGATCAGGGCAATGGCGAACAGCGTGCCCGGCACGGCGCCGACATACTTTTCCAGCCCCGCGGAGATGCCGCCGGCATCGGTGAAATTGCCAGCCTCTGGATGCCCGGCGAAGGTCGCGGCGCAGAACGCCATCATCGCGACCGCGCCGATGATCACGAATACGATGCCGAGCCAGAGGTCCGCCTTCTCATAAGGGATGAACCGCGGCGTGATGCGCTTGTCGATCACGTAGCTCTGCTGGAAGAACAGCTGCCAAGGGGCCACGGTCGTGCCGACAATCGCGATGATCAAAAGCAGTACGTCAGACAGCTTGCCAGTGTTCGGCAGCTGCGGCAGCACGAAGTCGCGCGCAACCTCGCCCAGCGGCGGATGGATGGCCACGAATATCGGCACCAAGAGCAGGCTGCCCAAGCACAGCACGAGGGAGAACCGCTCGAACCGCCGGAAGTCTCCTGTTGCTGCAGCGGCCATCGTGACCGCCGCTGCCGCCAGCACGCCCCACGGCTTGGGCAGCCCCAGATAGTCGAGGCCGAGACTGACACCGATGAACTCGGTGACGATGGTCAGGCCATTCAGAATGAACAGGTCGATGACGCTGAACGCGCCCCAGAACTTGCCGAACCGCTCCAGGATCAGCCGCGCATGCCCGACGCCCGTCACCGCTCCCAGGCGCAGCACCATTTCCTGATTCACGTAGAGCACGGGAACCAGCAACAGCAACGTCCAGAGCAGTGAGGTGCCGTAGTTCTGGCCAGCCTGCGTGTAGGTGCCGAACGCCCCAGCGTCGTTGTCCCCCACCATGACGATCAATCCTGGACCGACGATGGCCGCCAGGGTCTTGAGTTTGGCACCCAGCGTCAGCCGTGGCTTGTCGTCGCCCAACTTGATGGTGCCGAGGGCGCCTCGGATATCGCCGATGTGCGCACTATCCAGCACGGCAGTGGGGCGAGGCGGCACGGGAAGCGGCAGATTGGTATCGAGCATGGTGGTCCTCACGGGCGACGTGCGGGAGCAGGGAAGGACGAATTGCCGTAGCGGCAGGCTTGCCGGGACACAGAGATCCTCAGCCGAAAGCGGAGGCCGGATCGTCCGTGTCGAAGGACCAACTGCAAACGGGGCGCCCGTCCAGATCGAGAGTCCAGACTGCGACAAGGCGCGGCCGGGGGCAGACGTCCCGTCCGCGGCGCGGCGCTGCGGGCGGGCCGGCCATACGATCGAGGCCAAACATGAAATGCGCCGGCAGCGCGTGCCGCCGGAGATGAACGATGTCGAGAAGGGCGGCCATCTGCTGCCTCCTTTTGCTCAAGTGGTTAGCTCAAGCTCGGGAGGGCGTGGCCGCCCAGGCGTCAGCGCATCAGCGCGTCGGCCTCGACGGGAGCATGCACACCCGAGCGCGGAACCAGCCCTGAGAAGTCGTCACAACAAGCGCGGAGCGCCTACTGTCGCCTTCCTGGGACTGACTGGTAGATCGCGGGTTCATGGGATCCCTAAGTCTGGTTGCGGTTACGTCTAATCTTGGTCGCTAAGGTCGTGCCGAAGCAATCAGCGAAAAGCCTCGCCTCGGACACAGCGGCGCGATATACCCCCCGGGGTATGAAAGCAAGTCGAAAACTGGCCGTCGATAGCGAAAAAGCTAAGCTCGTAAAGCGACTTAGTCGCATCCGCGGGCAAGTTGATGCCTTGCAGCGTGCGATCGTCGAACAGGACGCTCCCAGCACCAAGCTGCTGCAGCAGGCAACAGCGTGCCGAGGCGCCATGGACGGCTTCATCGCCGAGGTGATCGAAGATCATCTTCGCGACAAGGTGGTGGACGCGGCGAGCAGGACTGACGCATCGCTTGCCGTTGAGGAACTGATCGGCATCGTACACAGCTATCTAACCTGACGATGGTATCGCTCTCGGCTTGGTGGTCGGTCTTGGCCTCGAGCGCCTACGCTCACACCGTCACCGCCTACGCCGTGTCCTTCGTGCTGGGCACCCTCATCGGCCTTGAACGACAGTGGCGGCAGAGGTCAGCCGGTCTGCGCACGAACGTACTCGTGGCCGTGGGTGCCGCTGCATTCGCGGACCTGGGACTGCGCCTGCTTGGGACGGAAGGAGCAACCCGGATCATCTCCTACGTCGTATCCGGCATCGGCTTTCTGGGCGCGGGCGTAATCCTGAAGGACGGCACCAATATCCGCGGCCTGAACACAGCGGCGACGCTATGGTGCTCGGCGGCAGTCGGCACCCTGTCCGGCAGCGGGCTGCCAGCCGAGGCGGCCACGCTCGCCGGTTTTGTCCTCTGCGGCAATACGTTGCTGCGTCCGCTGGTGAACTGGGTCAACCGCCGCCCCATCGACCCTGATGTCACAGAAGCAAAATATGCCGTGCACGTCGTTTGCCGCCTCAAAGACGTATCCGACGTGCGTGATCTCCTCGACGCCGAGTTGGATCGGGCGAGCTATCCGGTCAGGGAAGTCGAAACGCTTTCGGATAATGATGAGCAGGTGGAACTTGCCGCCATCCTGGTCCCTACGACGGCCGACGAAGTCGAGTTGGACGCAGTGGTTGCCGCGCTCGAACGCTCGTCACTGATCCAATCTGCGACGTGGAGTGTCGAGACGACCTCCTGACCTATTATCAGGAGAACGGACGGCGACCCGCCGCCTATCAGCGGAGTGGTCCTTACATAGGTTTTCCGTTCCGTTGCTCCTCACACCCCTATACCACCATTTCTTCCTACGGGACGACGTGCTGTGGCGGATGTTGCCGGGGCGCCGGGCGCGGCAAAAGGAGGCTGGGGCGCCATCCCCTGACCAGGCCGTTCCAGAACGAACATGAATTGTTGGATATCAGCCCGGCCCAGCCTGAGCTCACCCTAAGCGCGCTGTTCAGGCTGCGACCAACACCGCTACCAGGGTGTCCACGGAAACTGGGGCAATCCCAATCCCAGGGATTGCGGAGGCTGCGACTGCATGACCGAAGCAGACGCTCACCTTAGTGGTGGTCGGGAGTGGACCAATGCAGCTCGACGAGACACATCGCTGAAATCAACTATGACAGCCTGCTGAAGTCGACTGTGAAAAACGACATCCAGGTTTGATCGTGACCACCAAACCCGTGCGTAAACGACTGTTTGTGAAAGATCCGGAGCCGGCCGGCAACGCCATGCTGCTCGGCTACGTCCGGGTGTCG
>JAVVHH010000275.1:0-3330 GCA_032249615.1 Acetobacteraceae bacterium | reverse complement strand
ATCCCGTTCTCGGTGATGTTGCTGTTCGATCCCACGCCGACATAGAGCTTGGTGCCGTCCTCGCTGGCCACCAGGCTCTTGGTCCAGTGGTGATCGATCGGACCGCCCGGCAACGGCGTGAGCACAGTGCCGGGCTCGGTGATGTGCGTCGCACCGGCCCTGTAAGGGAAATGCAGCACGGCATCGGTATCGGCGACGTAAAGATCATTGCCGACCAGCGCCACGCCAAACGGCGAAAAGAGCTTGTCGATGAACACGGTCCGCACGTCGTAGACGCCATCGCCATGCGTCGACCGCAGCAGGGTGATGCGGTTGCTCCCTTTGCTCACGCCGGCGGACGTGACCTTCGACTCCACCCAGTTCATCACGATGTTCTTCGGCCGGGTGTCCGGGTCGAGATCCGGGCTGCGGGACTCGACGACGAGGACATCGCCATTCGGCAGCGTGTAGAGCGAGCGTGGGTGCTCGAGCCCGGTGGCGATTGCCGCCACCTTCAGCCCGGCCGGTACCGTCGGCGTCTGCCCGCTCTTCCAGCCGATCACCTTGGCCAGATGCATCGGCGGGACGAGATATTGCTGCGGCGGCGGCAGGGCAGGATTGGGGCCGATCTGGCTCTTGACGTCGAAATCGTCAGGAGCCGCCGCACTCAGCGCAATCACGGACCCGCACAGCAGCGCGGCGCGCCGGGCTGACTTGAAAAGACGAATGTTCATGGCCGCACTCCATCGTAGGCCCAATCGAGGCTTGCCCGACGCCGCGTCACGACAGCCGCCACAGCCGTGCCGAGCATCAGCAGGACAGTCACGACCGACAGCAGGAGCCCGAACGGCATCACCGACGTCCACCCGTCACGGCTGTGCACGAGATTGTCGAGCAGCGCTGACGCCAATACGAGCACGCCGCCGAGGACGATCGGCCAAACCGGCCGTGCCGCGCCGCGGTCGCGGTTGAACGCCAGGCCGAACAGCCCAGCCACGCCAGCCAGCACCCCACCGGCCATCCCGACGGCCAACAGCCAATCCGAGAAGTCGACCCACATCACGCGCGTCGTCTCGAGATAGGCGATGTCCGTCAGGAGCGCGCAGGTAAAACAGGCGACGGGAAAGGCAGCCAGCGCCCGAACGATGGGATACCCGCGCGGCGTCATCCGGAGGGGAGGATTGTTGCTCGTCATGATGCGTCCGATACTCAGTCAAGCTCTCGTCAGAAGCAGAAGTGCATGACTACGACCGTACGAGTTGAAGGTTCCGTGCCGGATCAGAACAGCTGAAGACTTCGCTGAAGGGCAAATAGGATACGAAACGCAGGCGATTGCTGCCCCACTCCCACGCCCGCGCCGGCCGACAGCGCCAGATGGTCGTCCACCTCCCAGCGCAGCCCGGCATCGATCACGGTCTGGTTCTGGCCCTTGGCGCTCTTTGCGCCGTGGACGACGTCGGCGACGAACGCCGTGCTGTCGCTGACGAGCATCGAATAGGCGACCACGATCTCCAGGATCTCTTTGCGGCTCGTTTCAGAGGGTGTCGTCTGCCGCGTCCAGTTCAAATTCAGGTGCAGCCGCGGCGACCGCTCGCTGGACCCGAGCCACTGCGTTGCCAGGCCGCGGACGAAATACTGGTTGGTGCGCCGCCCCGGCCCGTAGGGAACGGAGTAGCCGGCCTGCACCGCCAGCGCGGGAAACACGGGCGATGGATCGGTGAACTGGTAATAGGCGTCGATCGCCTGGCCGCCTTGACTGGCGCTGCTTTGGTTGCCGACCGAATAAGGCGCCGAGATGTCGATCTGGACGTGCCGGAACGGTCCGAGCTTCAGCGTGGGCGTCAGCGCGAGAAGGCTCGATCCCTTGGAATTATGGTTGTCGTTCGTGTAGACGCCGGTCCCTTGAAACTCGAGCGTTCCCGTCCGGACCACGAGGGCGTCTTGGGCCGGGACCGGCACGTTGCCGCTCATCGCCTGTGGGTCGGCAAGAGCGGGCACTGATCGAACCCCGAGCAGCATTGCTGTCACGAGTATCCAGCGGCGCATGACGTTCTCCTCGAATGCCGGCGGCAAACGTATCAGAGCGGTTTGCGTCGCGCGCCGCCAATCGAGCGGACGTGAGCGGGGTCCTGCTGGCAAAATGTTGACCTGCGGCCCCGTGGCGGCCCGGCGTTGCGCCGTCATGTCGGAGATCGTCATGGGTCTTCACCGCCCCTCGTTACTCGCCGGCGCCGCGATGGCGGCGTTTGCGTTCTCGGCAAACGCAGCGACCGTCCAAGGCTCGCTTCCCTGGTCGGCAAACGCGGGCGACCCGCCTCAGCCCATCAAGCCCGGCGCATGGCAGTTCTTCACGCCGGAGGAAGGCGCGGCGGCCGAATCGTTGATGGACCGCATCATCCCGCCCGACGATCAGTGGCCCGGCGCCAAGGATGCCGGCTGCGCCGTCTACCTCGACCGCCAACTCGCCGGGCCATACGGCCGTTCCGAAGGACTCTACATGCGTCCGCCGTTCGCCGATCCCGGACGACATGACCGTTCAGGATTGGGGCATCACCTACGACCAGTTCGAGCCGCATTTCACGCAGTTCGAGCATCTCTGCGGCACCTCCGGCAAAGCCGGCAACCTGCAGGGCACGAAACAAGCTGGCGGCAACCCATTCGAAGGCCCCCGCTCGACCGAATACCCGACCCCGCCGCAACCCCAGCCCTACGGCCCGGTGCTGTTCGCCAAGGCCGCCGCGGAAATGGGCTACCATCCCTTTCCGCAGCCGTCGGGCAATCTCTCCCAGAGCTACACCAACCCGCTCGGCGTCAAGGTCGGCCCGTGCACCTACTGCGGGTTCTGCGAGTGGTTCGGTTGCGGCAATTACTCCAAGGCCAGCCCGCAGAGCACGGTCTTGCCGGCGTTGATCCGGCGCGAGAACTTCGAGGCCCGCACGCTCTGCATGGTCACCCGCATCAATACCGACGCCAGCGGCAAGCGCGCCACCGGCGTCACCTACGTCGACACGAGCGGGGAGGAGTGGGAGCAGCCGGCCGAGCTCGTGCTGCTCTGCGCGTTCCAATTGTTCAATGTCCATCTCCTCCTCGTATCGGGCATCGGCAAACCCTACGACCCGAAGACCGGAGACGGCGTGATCGGGCGCAACTACTCCTATCAAGTAACCTCCACGGTCCACGGCTACTTCCCCAACAAGAACTTCAACCCCTTCGCGGCCTCCGGTGCGATCGGCATGACGATCAACGACTTCAACGGCGACAATTTCGACCATTCCGGCCTCGGCTTTGTGGGCGGCGGCTACATCGGCGCGGTCATGACCAATGGTCGCCCCCTCCAATCGCTGCCGCGCT
>JAVVHH010000274.1:0-3382 GCA_032249615.1 Acetobacteraceae bacterium | reverse complement strand
CTAGAGATCTGCCATATCGAGCGGCTTCGGCAGCTTTTCCGCCAGCCCCAACGCGAGTTCCCGCCGGTCCATCTCGGCCCAGATCTCCGCCGGCGTGACGTCGAGCGCGGACCAGAGCACGACGAGGTTGAACAACAGGTCGGCGCTCTCATTGATCAGTCCGGCCCGCTCGCCGCGCACCGCGTCGATCGCGGTCTCGGCGGCTTCCTCGACCAATTTCTGCGCCATCTTCGCCACCCCGCTCTTGAGTAGCTTTTGGGTGCGCGGGCTCGTCTGATTGCCCGCGCGCACGGCCAGCACCCCGGCCAACAGCCGCGTCAGCCGGTCGGAGACGTCGTGTGTGGCGGCCGCAGTCGGCGGCGCCGGTTCGGCTCGCTTGCCCGCCCGTTTGCGCGAATTCTTCTTCGACGTCCTCTTTGCGGGCTTTCGCGCCGGCGCAGCGACGTCCACGCCCTTGCGACGACCCCGTATCTCGATCGGGAGCGGGGAGTTGGGGGCGGCGGCAACGACGCCCGATGGGCCCTTCTTTTTGGTCGAATTAGCCACTGAGTGCTTCCTCGTAGATCCCGCGGTCAGCCGGCCCAGAACCGCGCCAGCCAATAACAACACGCCGCCACCGCAGCCGATGCCGGAAGCGTCACGCCCCACGCGACCACGATACCGCGCGCGACGCCCCATCGCACCGCCGACAGCCGCCTTGCCGAGCCCACCCCGACGATCGAGCCTGTGATGGTGTGGGTGGTGGATACGGGAACTCCGAGCCAGGTGGCTCCGAACAGTGCGAGCGCGCCGCCCCCTTCGGCGCAAAATCCTTGCATCGGCGTCAGATGGGTGATGCGCGAGCCCATGGTCCGCACGATCCGCCAGCCACCACACAACGTCCCCAGCGCCATCGCGCTCTGGCAGCTCAGCACCACCCAGAACGGCACGTGAAATACTCCGCCGAGCAATCCCTGGGAGTAGAGCAGCACGGTGATGATGCCCATCGTCTTCTGCGCATCATTGCCGCCGTGCGCGAGGCTCAGCAGCGCTGACGATGCGAATTGCAGCCTGCGGAACCGGCGGTCGACCGCGAACGGCGTCGCACGAACGGCCAGCCATGAAGTCGCGACCACGAGCAGCATCGCAAACACCAGGCCGAACAGCGGCGACAGCACGATCGCCGATCCGATCACGCCGACACCGCCCCAGATCACCGCGATCGTCCCAGCCTTGGCGGCCGCAGCGCCGATGAGGCCGCCGACCAAGGCATGGCTGCTGCTCGACGGGATGCCGAGCCGCCAGGTGACGACGTTCCAGACGATCGCCCCCGCCAGCGCGCCGAAAATCACGAACGGATCGACGATGAAGGGATCGATCACGCCGCTTCCCATCGTCGCCGCCACATGCAGTCCGAACACGGTGAAGGCGATGAAGTTGAAGAACGACGCCCACACGACGGCGGTGACCGGACGGAGCACCCGGGTCGCGACCACGGTCGCGATCGAGTTGGCGCTGTCGTGCAGCCCGTTGAGGAAGTCGAACAGCAGCGCCGTCGCGACCAACGCGACCAAGACCGGGGTCACTGGGCGCCCTAAACCTGCTCGACGACGATGCCGTCGATCACGTCAACGATGTCCTCGCACCTGTCGACGACCGCCTCGACTAGGTCATAAACCTTCTCGACCGTAAGCTTGTGCCCGGCCGATGTATCGCCAGCGAAGAGCGTGCGCAGCCCGCGGTCGAGCAGTTCGTCCGCCTCGCCCTCGATCCGACGCACGTCGATGGACATGGCGCTGAGTTTCGCCGCGTTCTGATCGATGGCGGCGAGCAACGGCATGCCGTCCCGGATGATTGTGGCCGCGCGGACCGCGCAATCGGACATGCCCTGCATCTCGGGCGTGAAAGCCACGCCGTAGCGGATCATCCGTCGGCCCGTGTCTTTCATCAGATCGATCGTGTCGTCCAGCGCGGTGATCAGGTCGAGGATTTGCGATCGATCGAACGGGGTCACGAAGGTTTTGTGGATTGCCAGCACGGTCGCGCGCGTCACCTGGTCTGCCGCATCCTCCAGCCGGTTGATCTCCGCCGCGTGCGCTGCCGCCTGGCCATCGCCCGACATCAACGCGCGGAACGCCTCGGCTGCCGCCACGATCAGCCGTGAGTGTTCGCAGAAGCGCGTGATGAATTCCTCATCATGCGGCATCAACGACCGGAACGCGCGCAAGAGAAGATTGGGGCCTCGGCTGTTACTCACCGTTGATTGTCCGCCGGCGCCGCTCAGTGCAGCTCCAGCGCGTTCGTCAGGTCATTCGCGCCGGCGTCACGCGAGCTCAACGGAGGTAGTTGGAATCGCGTTTCGATCAGCTTGAGGATCGACGTCGTGTCGTAGCGGGTATGATCCACAAAGCCACGCTTTGCGAACGGAGACACAATGATCGTCGGAATGCGTGTGCCGGGCCCCCATTTGTCGACGGCTGGCGGGGCCACGTTCTGGTCGCCGGTGAGGACGTCGGCGTAACCGGGGTCCCAACTCACGCCTTTCGCCGACAGCCGATCACCGATGGTGAGCTGCGTCTGCGGCGGAAGCAGCTTGGTCTCGTCGGTGATGGCCGGGCTGTGGGGCATGTAGACGGACTGGATCGTGTTCACCGCGTAGCCATCCGGCGTCACGGCACCGTCCTTCACCATGTGCCCGCGGGCGTCCTCGGTGGCGATCAACGTTGCCGGAGCTTCGTCGTAACGGGGAGAGCACGCGCAGACGAGCCAGATGTGGTTCAGGAACGAGCCGCCGAATGCGGCGTGGAAGAAGTGGTCGGCCAGGACGTTCTCTTTCGCGATCTTCCACATCGGCAACGCACTGCCGTCGTAGTACCCCATGACGAGGCCCTTGGCGTCCGACACGGCGGCGAATTTGTCCATCTTGCCGCCGTCGATCTGCTCCTGCTCCTGGTACCATCGATGAACCAGATCGCCCGTGGGTTTGTCGAGTGCCACGTACTGCTCCACGCCGAACGGCGCATTCGGCAGGTCGGCCGGGAACCTTGGGTCGACGGCGGATGGCTTGATCGACGTGTTCACGACCGGCGGGAGCGTCGCGAAGACCTTTCCGTTGCGATCGACCTGTAGCGAAACCCCTTTGGCAGATTCAAGACCTTCTGCGCCGGGGAACAATCCGTAGAGATTGTCGAAACTACGGTTTTCCAAATACAGGACAATGATGTGTTGCAACTTGTCGAGCCCCGGAACGGGAGCCGGCGGTGTGCTCTGTGCGTACGCCTGGCCGACCGATAGACCCGCAAGGCAGCTTGTCAGGCTCCAGATCCGTCGCATCGCGCTCCTCCAAAATCGAGTTTCGCTGCATCGATTCTAGTCTAGCATTACAGTTGCATTCCGTCTGGCC
>JAVVHH010000273.1:0-3389 GCA_032249615.1 Acetobacteraceae bacterium | reverse complement strand
GTTGGTCGTCCGTTAGCGCCGGGTCGTCCAGCCCGAGCGCGTCATACGGCGTGCCCTTGCGGCGCAGCACATCACGGACCGGAATGCCCATGCGCGCGATTAGGTTGGCCAGCTCGTCACGGCTGGGCGGCGTCTTCAGGTATTCGATGATGTGTGGCTCTTCGCCGCTATTGCGGATCAGGCCGAGCACGTTGCGTGACGTGCGGCAGTCAGGGTTGTGATAGATCGTGATAGTCATGCGGCGCGGCCTCTGTGACGGGCGGCTTTTTTCGGTTCGGAGATCGCGGCGGACGGATCGCAAATGGCGACACCGCACGCGCTCGGGTTCCCCCGGCAGCAGTTCTCGGTGAGATAGCCCAACAAGTCGTTCATTGTGCCGTACTCAGCCGCGTAGATCAGCGAGCGGCCTTCGCGGCGGAACGTCGCGAGGCCCGCATGCCGGAGCTGGTTCAGGTGGAACGACAGGGTCGCCGAAGGCAAGCCAAGCCGCTCCCCGATCCGCCCGGCCGGCAGTCCCTCAGCCCCAGCCTCGATCAGCAGGCGGAAGATGTCGAGCCGGGAATCCTGGGCGAGCGCCCCCAGGGCAGCAATGGCGTTCCGCTTCTCCATACCTCCAAGATAATAAAAATATCATGCAGGTCAAGTGGCGGGGGAACCATCCCGAGCTACGTGCCCTACGCGCATTCGCGCGACCGCTGCAGGCTCATGAACATCAGCACGACCAGCACGAAATTGACGCCGGCCACGGCCATCAATGTGGCAAGCGTCCCGCTGGCGCCGTACGCCCCGAGCAATGCCGCTCCGATCGATGGCGCGGCCGCCTGTGCCATGAGGCTTGGCATCGCCAGTCGCCCCATTACCGCCGCATATCCCGGCCCAGCGAACAGGGCGAGCGGCAGCGTGCCGCGCGCGATCGATTCCAGACCGATGCCGGCGCCATAGAAGACGAGCGGCACGGCGATCACCGGAAGCGCCGCCCACAAGCCGGTCATGCCAATACCAACCAGCAGGGTGGCCGCGAGCTTCGTCCAGATGGGGTGATGATATCGCGCGATCAGCAACTCGATCAGACGCGCGCCCACCTGAGACGGCCCGACGAGAGCGCCGAGTGCGACCGCCGTTGCCAGACCAAGGCCGCGCGATCGCAGGATGGTGAGCAGGTGGACGGAGACGAGGGTCGAGATCACGGAGCTGAGCGTGATCGCCGTCGCCAGCAGACCGAGTAAGAACCAGGTGTGAGACGCACGCTGCCCCGAGGCATTTCCCGCGGCTCCCGTGACCACAGCCCGATCCGGCTTGCTTTGCCGTTCGGCCTCGCGTGGCAGCGCCCAGAGATACAGCGGCAGCAGCACAGCGAGGTGGAAAGCGGCATAGACCAGACAGGTGCCCCGCCAGCCGAAATGCGTCACCATGAACGCTGAGAGCGGCCAGCACACGGTGCTGGCGAAGCCGCCGAACAGCGTCAGGGTGGTGATCGCCGAGCGTGCCGATTCGCCATACAGCCGGCCGAGCGTGGCGAAGGCCGGATCGTAAAGCCCGGCTCCCATGCCTAGCCCGAGGACGAGCCAGGCGGCAAAATACACAGGCAGAGTCTGTGCCATCGCCAGGAGCGCCAGTCCGGCCGAGAGCAGGACCGCGCCGACGGCCAGCACCGGTCGGCCGCCCCGGCGTTCGATGCCGCGCCCCACCCAGGGCGAGACCAGACCCGCGGCGAGCAAGCCGAGGGAGAGACCACCGACCACCCATGTCAGCTGCCATCCCGTATCGGCCGCGATCGGTTTCGCGAGGACCGCGAGGAGATAGTAGGACGAGCCCCAGGCGAAAATCTGTGCGACACCCAACGCAGTGATGACCACCCCGAAGGCAGGTGCCGGCCGGGAAGTGCCGACCAGCGGCATGACCGGCACGAGTCTGCTCATGCGGCTAGTCTGCGGTCACAACCTCGTCGGCTTTATCCTTTGCCCTGGCACCAACCCTACAACAGGATTGTGACGCGGCCGGTGCCGGTTCACTGCAGCACTCGACGCCGGTGGCGACATCCGGCTCGAATTGCGTCGAGCAAACGCCGGTTTCCGGCAGAACAAGCCGCACGGCATTCGCCGCTGCCATGTCGCCGGCGAGCGCCGCCACCACGGAGCGGGCCTGCTCGTAGCCCGTGAGCAGCAGGAAGGTCGGCGCGCGGCCGTAGCTCTTCACGCCGATTGTGTAGAAGCCGGGTTCCGGATGCGCGAGCTCGCGATGCCCGTGCGGCGGGACGGAGCCGCAGAAATGCACATTGGGATCGATCAGGGGCCCCAACGCCCGCACGCTTTCCAGCCAGGGATCGAGGTCGAGCCTCAGCTCTCGCGTCATTCCAAGATCGGGGCGCTGTCCGGTCGCCACAACGATACGGTCCGCTGGGCCGATCCGGCGCGGCCCTTCATTTGTATTCCCTTCGAGCAGGAGAGCATCGCCTGCTTCATGAACCGCGGTTGCCGCGAAGCCCAACGTCAAACTCACTCGCCCCTGATCGACCAGCTCTTTGAGATGCCATCCGAGTGCGCCGCGCGCGAGGAGCTGGTCCGCCCGGCCGCCGCCATAGACCCGCACCAGGTTGGTGCCGCGCACGACCCACGTGACCGATGTCCGCGGATCATCCTGCGCGAGCCGAACGAGATCGATCAGGACATTCGCCGCCGAATAGCCGGCGCCGATTACCAAGGTGCGGCGGCCCGCGTAGCTGGCCCGGTCGCGGCCGAGGACATCCGGCATGCCGTAGGCGATCCGGCCGGCATGCGCGACCTCACCCTCTGCCGGCAGCCCCGCCGCGCCGAGCGGATTGGGCGTCGTCCAAGTCCCCGAGGCGTCGATCACGGCCCGGGCCAGATCCTCCCGCGCGCCGCCATCCGACCGTGCGGTCCGCAACCGGAAAGGCTTCGTCTCACGCCCCTTGCTCACCACCTTGTCGGCACCGGCACGGGAGATCGCCGCGACCCGCGCGCCGACTTCAACCACCGCTGCCAGTTCCGGTATCTCCGCCAGAGGTTTGAGATAGCGGGCGTAGAGTTCCTCACCGGTCGGCAGCTCGCCGAGGGGCGGCATCCTCCAGCCGTGACGTTCCAGCAGGGAGCGGGCCACCGCATCGACGTTGAGTTCCCAGGGCGTGAAGACGCGGACATGGCCCCAATCCCGAAGATTGGTGCCGACTGTCGCGCCGGCTTCGTAGAGCTTCACCGGAACGTCGCGCGCGATGGCGTGCGCCGCAGCGGCAAGCCCGATGGGGCCGCCGCCGATGATGGCGACGGGAAGATTTTCAGATGTCACCGTGGCTCTCCTTCACTCATTCCAGAAGCACAGAAATAACATGCAAAAAAGAAGGGTCACGCGGCGGCTTCTCTTCGTGTTTCAGC
>JAVVHH010000272.1:0-3396 GCA_032249615.1 Acetobacteraceae bacterium | reverse complement strand
GACGCCGAGCTGATGCTGATGGACGAGCCGTTCGGCGCGCTGGATGCCATGACGCGTGAGCGCCTGCAGGACGAATTGCTCGGTATTTGGGCCGAGCGCCGCCTGACCGTCCTGTTCGTGACCCACGCGATCGAGGAGGCGATCCTGCTCGCGGATCGGGTCATCGTCATGTCCCCCGGCCCCGGCCAGATCGTGGCCGACGAGCGCATCGACCTACCCCGGCCGCGCGACGTATCGTCGCCCGAGTTCAACGAGGTGCGGCGGCGGTTGGGTGCTATGCTGCACTCCGATCACGCAAGACAGGATGCGGCATGATGGACTGGGGCGCCCTGAGCCGGGCAGAACGCGACGCGGCCTACAACAACAGCGACGCCGTCGCCGACAGTGCGGCGCTGAACGCGGGGCGCATCGCCGCCTCGGCCGCCTGTCGCGCCGCCTGGCCCGGCTCGCTCGACGTCCCATACGGCCCGGAGGAGCGGCAACGCTGGGACATCTTCCCGGCCGCCGACCCGGCTGCCCCCTGCTTCGTGTTCATCCACGGCGGCTATTGGCAGCGTAACCGGCGAGAGGATTTCTGCTGCCTCGGCGAGGGGCTGCGCGCCCATGGCTGGTCGGTCGCGTTGCCGGGTTACACATTGGCGCCCCAGGCGACGATGAGCGCCATCGTCAGCGAAATCCATGCCGCGTTGGACTGGCTCGCAGCCCACGGCGCCGAGCATGGCGTTGCAGGGCCGGTGCTGCTCTCCGGCTGGTCGGCCGGCGGACACCTGACCGCGATGGGTCTGGGGCACGACCGCGTCGCCGCCGGGTTGGCGATCTCGGGCATCTACGAGCTGGGTCCGATCCGTGACACCTATCTGAACCAGGCCTGCCGCCTCACCGACGAGGAGATCGTCGCGCTGTCACCGCTGCGCCTGCCGCCGGTGCGCAAGACGCTCGCGATCACCTACGGCACGGCCGAACTACCGCCGCTCATCCACGACAGCCGCGCGCTGCACAGAACCCGCGCCGCCGCGCACTTGCCGGGCTCCCTGATCCCCGCCGCCGGCGCCAACCATTTCACCATCGTCGAGGAACTGCGCCAACCGGACGGCCTACTGGTACGCGCGGCCATCGAGGCCCTCCGCTAACCTGGCTTATACTGACCTGCATCATTCCAAGATCGTCGCCGTCCTAAAAGCCAACTCTACAGCTCCCGCACGACCTGCGGTGCGCCCTCGAGCAACGCGAGGTCCAACTCGAGCTCGATACCCCGCCACGGCAACCACGCCCCCACCGTGAAGCCGCCCCAGGCCATTGCCTTCACCTCCGCGCGCCGCCCTCTTCATAACTCTCGAAATCTTCTCCCCCCACGACGGCCAGCGCGATCTCCACAGCGCGAGCCTCCGAGCCCGCCGCGAACCCGGCCACGAGTTCGAACCCGTCACGCGTTGCTGCCCCGCCAAACCGGCCCTTATGCGAGTCGGCGGGATCGTGATCCTCCGCCCGAGGGCCGGCGGACCAGATTGCGGATCGATGTCGGCCGGCTTGCGGACCGCAGCGACCAGCTCGGTCCCCGCCCTGAGCCCGGCCGTCACCCCAATGGCCGCCAGGTCACGCAGGCCGCGCACGGCTCCGCCCCACGAGCCCTCTCGCGCGAGCCCGCCGGCCGCTAGCGCCGTCTCCGAACCGATCCTGAGTTGCCCGGGGACGGCCGCCAGAAGCGGCGCGGCAATTGCGGCCAAGGCTTCCGAAACACTCGAAACCGAAACACTGTCGAGCGTGATCCTGTCCCCGTCGAGATGACCCCGGAAGACGACCGTCGCGACGCCGGATCAATCCGGCCCGTTCCGGCCGCGTCGTCGGCGAACCAGGCGAACGCATGCGTGAGCGGGCCAGCCTGCTCCCGTCGCCATACGATGGTCATGCGAGCACCCCGGCCTGCCGCAACCGCCAGCGTAGCCGGGCATAGAATTGAGGCCGCTTGAAATAGGTCGTGTGCGCCGACAGAAGCCCGGTCATTGAATCGAAGCTGCAATCGCTCGGCGCCGAGAACATCGGTGTTGTCCTGAAGCCGAACGGGTCGATGGGATCGAATACGTTGATCCAAACTCTCGCCGCTTCTGGCCCCGCTTCTGCCACCCGCGGAGCCGGCGCCGGCCGGTGGTCGAACAGCCCCAACTCCTGAAACAGCCCCGGCTGCGATCCCACCGTAACCAGCGCATCCGTCTTGAACCCGTCCGGCAGCCCGGCCGCCGCCGGCTCGGACAGCATGTCGTAGAGAATGACCCCGCCGAGACTGTGTCCGATGATGTACAGCCGCTCCCCTGGTTCTTTCGCCGCCCAGGCCGCAGCCAGATCGTCCCGCACCTTAAGTAATCCCAGCAATGATAAAGCGCATCGTCGCAGCTCACCCGCCCGCGTCCGTGCCCGGTCACGCCAGCGATCGCGAAACGGCTGCCGAAGGCGGGGCCATGACGATTGCGGAACAATAAACCAACCCCCACCAGGTGCATCGTTATCGGGTAGATAGCCGGTCAAGCAGACGGCATGGCCAACGACGTAGTCAGCCGAATCGGTTCCAGCGGGGAACCTGACGGTCCCGTCGGCTTCGCCGGCATCGTTCCAATTGTCCGAGCCGCGACCTGTCGCATAGACCGGAAACCCCAGGCAAACCGGCCGGGAAGCCCTCAATTCCTCGACGACGAGGGAAGGCAGATGCTGCGTCACCTCCGCCGCATTTGGGCCGACGGGCGCCTGGCCCGGAACATGGCTGACCGCCCCCTGCAGACCCTCGAGCCGCAGGGGCAGCCACGGCACAATCGAAGCGGACGCTTCCGTCCTCCCAGCCCTCGACCGGATCTGCCGGTTTGTGCTGTCGCATGGCCCAAGGCGTCTGCTGACCAGCACCGTCGATCTCGCCGGGGATCCCGAGGCCTTCTTCAACAACGAAGACCCTCTCAAGGGCGAACTCATCGCCTACGATATTCCCGCGGCGACCGCCGTCACCAATTCCGCCCGCTTCCCGCTCATCTCTCCAGCCGGCCGCTTCCAGACGAAAACCGGCTCCCGCCAAGTTGTCGATGGCGGATACTTCGACAATTATGGCGTCCGTACTACGTCTGACCTGGTCTACGCAGTCGAACACGCCGCAAAAACATTGAACCTGAACGTTCGCCCCATCGTGGCCGTTTTTCCAACGACGCCGACTGGCTCCTGACGAGTTGGCCCATAACGTGGTCGCCTGCAGAACGCGCGACGAGGATCCCAACCGGCTTCAGCGCCGGAACATCTGGAACAATCCGTCGCCCGCACCCGCTCGGCCAGCTCCGGCGCCGCCGCCATCGAGCTGCTCGCCCCCGTTCTAGCATTACAGTTGCATTCCGTCTGGCCTGCTGATTCACTCGGGTTCCTTGG
>JAVVHH010000271.1:0-3423 GCA_032249615.1 Acetobacteraceae bacterium | reverse complement strand
GATCGAGGTCGTGTGCGAGGACGACCTCGTCGAACGGGCGGTGGAAGCCATCACCAATGCGGCCCGGACGGGGCGGATCGGCGACGGCAAGATCTTCATCGTGCCGGTCGAAGAGGTCGTCCGCATCCGCACCGGCGAACGCGGTAGCGACGCGATCTAGAGCATTTCCCGACCGGGTGGAATCACCCGGTCGGGAGTAATGCTCGTCGGACAAAGAGATAGAGCAGACATCAACCAGCCGGCCGCAGAGGCCGGGGACACGAAGGAAAAGCAGTCAGGATGGCAAACGACAGTAATGAGGACGGCGTCGCCAAGGTCCTCGAGATGATCAAGGAGCAGTCGGTCGAGTATGTGGACCTGCGCTTCACGGATCCGCGCGGCAAGTGGCAGCACACGGCGCAGCACATCTCGACGATCAACGAGGACGCGTTCAAGGACGGCATCATGTTCGACGGTTCGTCGATCGCTGGCTGGAAGGCGATCAACGAGAGCGACATGATCCTGATGCCGGACCCGGCGACCGCGGTGATGGACCCGTTCGCGGCCAAGCCGAGCCTGATCCTGTTCTGCGACATCTACGAGCCCAGCACCGGCCAGCCCTACACGCGCGACCCGCGCAGCACCGCCAAGAAGGCCGAGGCCTTCGTGCGCTCGAGCGGCATCGGCGACACCGTGATGGTCGGCGCGGAAGCCGAATTCTTCGTGTTCGACGACATCAAGTTCGGCACCGGCCCGAACTACGGCAAATACGAGATCACCAGCATCGAGGGGCCCGGCGCCAGCCTGCGCGAATACCCCGAGGGCAACATGGGGCACCGCCCGTCGGTCAAGGGCGGCTATTTCCCGGTGCCGCCGGTCGATAGCGAGAGCGACCTGCGGGCCGAGATGCTGTCGTCGATGGGCGAGATGGGGCTGGTGATTGAGAAGCACCACCACGAGGTGGCGCAAAGCCAGCACGAGCTCGGCACGCGGTTCAGCACGCTGGTCAACATGGCCGACCAGATGCAGATCTATAAGTATTGCGTGCACAACGTGGCGCACAGCTACGGCAAGACCGCGACGTTCATGCCCAAGCCGATCTATGGCGACAACGGCTCGGGCATGCATACGCACCAGAGCATCTGGAAGGACGGCAAGCCGATGTTCGCCGGGTCCGGCTATGCCGACCTGTCGGAGATGTGCCTCTACTTCATCGGCGGCATCATCAAGCATGCCAAGGCGTGCAACGCGTTCACGAACCCGACCACGAACAGCTACAAGCGGCTGATCCCGGGCTTCGAGGCGCCGGTGCTGCTGGCCTACTCGGCGCGCAACCGCTCCGCGTCCTGCCGGATCCCGTACACGACGAGCCCGAAGGCCAAGCGCGTCGAGATCCGGTTCCCGGACGCGACCGCCAATCCGTATCTCGCCTACTCGGCGCTGCTGATGGCCGGGCTCGACGGGATCCGCAACAAGATCCATCCGGGCGACCCGATGGACAAGGACCTGTACGACCTGCCGCCCGAGGAGCTGAAGGACATCCCCACCGTGTGCGGCAGCCTGCGCGAGGCGCTGCAGGCGCTCGAGGCCGACCATGAGTTCCTGCTGGCCGGCGACGTCTTCAACACCGAGCAGATCAAGAGCTACATCGAGCTGAAGTGGACCGAGGTCTACAAGTTCGAGCACACGCCGCACCCGGTCGAGTTCGAGATGTATTACTCGGCCTAATTTCACAGCTCCAACCGGCGCCCTGACTGAAAGGTCAGGGCGCTTTTTTGTGCATCCGGCTCAGAAGTGGGCGGTTTGGCCGAGCGTGGCTGTGCAAGACGGCAACAATGCAAAAAACTCGCGCATTATCGCCTTGCCGGACCCTTGTTCACGCTTGTGTCATCACTGCAGTGCAGCAACTATTCTGGGATGCAGAACAAATCTTCACGCGGCCATGGCCGCCGCGCTTCCCTCCCTGCCCTCGTCGGCCTGTGCGTAATCGGCGCCAGCGCAAGCGCCCTGGCGCAGGCCGGGTCGACGCAGAACGTGGTCCCGGGCGCGATCAGCAACCCGGTGGCCCCCGCCGGGGCGGCCACCTTGCCGGCGGCCTCGAGTGGCTGGGCGAGCACCATCAAGCTCGGCTTCCAGGGTGACGCGGGCATCGTCGGCAACACGCTGTCGCCCGACAACAACCGCAACTTCGGCATGCTGTTCACCGACTCGGCGAACCGGCCCGTCCTGAACCAGTTGCTCGCGACGATCAGCCGCGACATCGACCCGAAGGCGACGAGCGTCGATTACGGCTTCAAGCTGCAGGCGATGTATGGCTCGGACTCGCGGATCACCCACACGCTGGGCGTGTTCGATCACGCGATCCACGACCGCAACCAGTTCGACATCGTCGAAGCCGACGTGACGGTCCACCTGCCCTATCTGTTCGCCGGCGGGCTCGACATCAAGGCCGGCATCTTCCCGACCCCGCTGGGCGTCGAGGTGATCGATCCAAAGGGGAACCCGTTCTACACCCACTCCTACATCTTCAACTACGGGCTGCCGTTCAAGCACACCGGGGTTTTGGCGGAGGCGCATGTCAACGACATGGTCGACCTCTACCTCGGCATCGATAGCGGGGTGGATACCGGCATCGCCTATGGCGCGGGCGACAACAACCAGCGGCCGAGCGGCATCGTTGGCTTCGGGCTGAACTTCGACAAGCTGACGGTGCTGGCGCTGAGCCATATGGGGCCGGAAAATCCCAAGCCTGCGGTGCCGTTCGCCAACTCGGCGATGCGCTATTTGAACGATGTCGCTTTTGTTTACAAAGCGACCGAGAAGCTGACGCTGACGGCCGAGCTGAACTACATCCGCGATGCCGGTTTCCATGCCGAAGGGTATGGCATCTCGGGGTACGCCAGCTACGCGCTGAACGACAGCCTGACGCTGAACGGCCGGGCCGAGGTGTTCCGGGACAACAACAACTTCTTCGTTTCGACGCCGGCCGGCTCGCTCGACTTCGTTGCGGCGGAACGCGGCACGCTCGCCAACCTGATCACGGCGGCGCGGCCGACGACGTATGGAGAGCTCACCGCCGGCGTGACCTACAAGATCCCGGGCTTGCCGCAGACGCTGACGACCGCGCTGTTCCGCCCGGAGGTCCGCTACGACCGCTCGCTGAACGACACGACCCCGTTCGGCGACGGCAAGCACAAAGGCCGCGTGATCTTCGCGGGCGACCTTATATTGGGTTTCTGAGAGCTTCGGTTCAGTTTTTGTCCGGTTGTAAACGGAAAAGCGGCGGGGAATACCCGCCGCTCTCCGAAACTGCGAAACAGGACGCCTAGACTAGTTCGACGCCGCGACGCTTCAGCCGAATGAAGCCCACCGCGGCCAGGCCGACACCGACAATGGCCAGCGAAATTGGCTCCGGGACCGAGGCCGTTCCAACGATTTGCGAAC
>JAVVHH010000270.1:0-3475 GCA_032249615.1 Acetobacteraceae bacterium | reverse complement strand
GGCAGCACCCCATCTTTGCCGGAAAGGGCAAGGAACGTCATAAGACAAGCACTTCAGTTCACCCCGACCGATCTGACCCGGCATTCATCGCCGGGCCCGGCAAATTTGACCCACCGCGCCGCGTCTCCGATCGAGGCGCACGGGCCGTCCGCCGTTGGCACGCCTCTTGCCATAGCTCATCAGCAAATCGCTGGACGCACAATGGAACTACCCACCTACGTCGCCCTCTCCCGTCTCACCGCGCAACAGCGCGCGCTGGACGTGACGGCATCCAATCTGGCCAACGCCAACACCCCCGGCTTCAAAGCAAGCCGCGTCCTGTTCACCGACTGGTTGTCGAACCAGAGCGGCACTGCCGCACCGGACGGCGAACGCAAGCTCGCCTACACGCAGGACCGCGCGACCTATCGCGAACTGCAGCCGGGTCCGCTCCAGAATACCGGCAACCCGCTGGACCTCGCGATCAGCGGCGAAGGCTATTTCACCGTCAGCACCCCCCGGGGCCCCCGCCTGACGCGCGCCGGACACTTCACCCAGCTGCCGAACGGCACGGTCGGCACGATGGACGGTGACGCCCTGCTCGGCTCGACGGGTGCGCCGCTCCGCATCGCTCCATCCGATACCGATATCACCGTCACCGCCGATGGCACCATCAGCACCGAATCCGGCGTGATCGGTCGCATCGGGGTCGTGAACCCGTCCGACCCGAACCGGATGACTGCCGAGGGGAGCCGCGAGCTTCGAGCCGATGTGCCCACGGCCGCGGTCAAAGACCCCAAAGTCGTCCAAGGCGCCGTCGAAGACAGCAACGTTCAGTCCATCATCGAAACAACCAAGATGATGGGCGATCTTCGCTCCTTCCAGTTCACCACTCAATTCGTGCAAGCGGAGGCCGACCGCATGCAATCCGCCATCGACAAAATCACCGCGAGGAAGAGCTAATGCGTTCGCTCGACATTGCCGGCACCGGAATGCAGGCGCAGCAGACCAACGTCGAAGTCATCTCCAACAATATCGCCAATATGACCACGACGGGGTTCAAGCGCAGCCGCGCGGAATTTCAGGACCTGCTTTACCAAAACCTGCGGCGCGTCGGTTCGAACAGCTCCGATAACGGCACCATCGTCCCTTCCGGCGCGCAACTTGGCCTCGGCGTCAAGACGGCAGCGATCTACCGGATTCACGAGCAGGGAAACATCCAGCAGACCAGCAACAGCCTCGACGTTGCGATCAAGGGCAAGGGCTACTTCCAAATCAGCCTGCCCAGCGGTGATACCGCCTACACGCGTGACGGCACGTTCAGCCTCTCGCCCGACGGTCAAATCGTCACGGCCGATGGCTACCCCGTCGCCCCCGGCATCACGATCCCCCAGAACGCGCAGGACGTGTCCATCAACGCCGGTGGCGACGTGCAAGTGACCCTGGCCGGGCAGACAGCGTCCCAAACGGTAGGCACCCTCAATCTCGCGACCTTCGCCAACGAAGCAGGCCTCGCCTCAACGGGGGACAACCTCTATCTCGCCACCTCCGCTTCCGGCAACGCGGTCACCGGAAACCCGAACTCGCCCGGCTTCGGCAGCGTCATGGCTGGCTTCGTCGAGACCAGCAACGTCAACGTTGTCACAGAAATCACCAATCTCATCACGGCGCAGCGCGCCTACGAGATGAACAGCCGGGTGATCACGACCAGCGATCAGATGTCGTCCACCCTGACGAATTTGAGGTAACGCGTGAAAACCACTGCTCTCCTCGCCGCGATCTTCGTATCCGCCGTCCAGTTCCCCACCAGCGCTGCGACGCTGAAACCCCTAAGCACGCTGACCGGCAGTTCGATCAACCTGTCCGACCTGTGGGACGGCGTCACTGTCGACAAGGCGCTGGCGCCCGCCCCGCCCCCCGGAGCGCGCATGACCGTCCCCGCCGCCCAGCTCGCCGCGATCGCGCGCGACTACGGCGTCGACTGGCGGCCGAATTCGAGCGGCGACCGCGTGATCCTCGAACGGCCCGGCCGTGCCATCACGCGCGACGACGTCAAGCCCGCGATCGTCGCCGCCCTTCCCACGGCCGGCATCGCCGCCGATGCAGAACTCGAGATCGGCACCATCGCCGCCGACCCGGTCGCCGCTGACGCCAAGCTCCGCATCACCGTCGCCCAGCTCGACGTTGACCAGGCGAGCGGGCGCTTCACCGCGCTTCTCACCGTCGCCTCTGCCGCTTCGCCGGACACTCAGCTTCGCCTAGTCGGGCACGTGATGGAAATGGCCGAGGTGCCGGTGCTGCGCCGCCATCTCCTCCCGGGCGACATCATCGGTTCGCAAGACCTCACTTGGTTGAAAGTTCGCGCGAACCTTACCCGCGGCGACATCGTCCACGCGCCTGCCCAAGCTATCGGCTTGGCCGCGAAACGCTCGATCCAACCCGGTCAAGTCATTGCAACGGCCGAACTGGGCCGCGCCACGATCATCAGCAAAGGAGAAAGCGTGACGCTCAGTCTCGAGAGCCCCGGCCTCTCCGTATCCGCCCGCGCAATCGCCACCGAAGCGGGTGGGATGGGTGATCGTATCCGCGTTCTCAATGAGCTCGCGCACACTACCGTCGAGGCGGAGATCACCGCCGCCGGCCGAGCCCGCGTCATTCCCGGTACGGCTCGCCCCAGCACCCGCTTCGTCGCCGCCCGATGATCGCCTCTCGTGCTCTGGCGCCCGCCGTCGCGCTGATCCTCCTGCTGCCAGGGTGCGGCTCGCTCCAACGCCTCTCCGAGGTCGGACGCCCCCCTGCCATGACCCCGAGCAGCGATCCCACGGCCGACCCGGCCTATCGCCCGATCACGATGCCAATGCCACGTCCCCAAACCGAGCCAGCCGAGGCCAACAGCCTGTGGCGCCAGGGCAGCCGCGCCTTCTTCAAGGATCAGCGCGCCGCCAACGTCGGCGACATCGTGACGGTGCTCGTCAACATCACGGACAACGCCGACCTCAGCAACCAATCCACCGCGACCCGGAACGGCACCGAGTCACTCGGCGTCCCCAATCTGCTGGGGTTGGAACGATCCATTCCCCGTGTGCTCGGCAAAAGCGTGAACCCGAGTTCCCTGGTCTCTACCACGAGCAACAATGCCTCGACCGGGAATGGCGCGATCAAACGCAACGAGATCATCACCCTGCGTCTCGCCGGCGTCATCACCCAGGTCCTGCCGAACGGCAACTTGACGGTCGCCGCCCGGCAGGAGGTGCGGGTCAACTCCGAGCTTCGCGACCTGCAGGTCAGCGGCGTGATCCGCCCGCAAGACATCGCAAGCGACAATACCGTCCATCACGATCGAATGGCCGAAGCCCGCATCTCATACGGCGGCCGCGGCCAGATCACAGACGTCCAGCGCCCCCGCTACGGCCAGCAACTCTTGGACATCCTGCTGCCGTTCTAGGACGCCCGTGCCCTCTCCCTAGCGCGGGAGAGGGCAGCTCCTTCAGGTCTC
>JAVVHH010000269.1:0-3482 GCA_032249615.1 Acetobacteraceae bacterium | reverse complement strand
GTTCCGCGACCCAGTGGTCGCAGTCCACCCAGGCCACGGTCTCGCGCCGGCCGAGGTCGATCACGTGCGCGCCGCCACCGAAGCCGTCCAGCCTGGCCTTCGAGCAGGTGAGCGCCCCGCGGAAGCCCCAGCGGCCGGTGAGGGCGAAGGCTTCCGCGCAGCGAAGCGCGAAGGCGATGACGTGCTCGGGATTGCCTTCGCCGGCGTCGTCGTGCAACCAGAGCGAGGTCGCCCCGGCCTCGTCGGCGTCGAGCGTCACCTCGGCCGTGAAGCCGATCACCTCGTCCTGGGCGTCCAGCTCGCCGGCGAGGCGCTCGTAGATTGCGAGGGCGGCTTCGGCGTTCGCCGCCGATCCCAGGGGCAGCAAGCAGGAAAAGTGCGTGTAGTAGTTGCCCATCGGCGTGCTCCGGATGTGCGAAGACCCGCCAGGGGCGGGTCCGGGGTGGGCGAGGCGCGACGGTGCAGGAGGCGTAGTGGCGTCAGCTGCCGAGGCGTTCCCACCATTCGACGTCGCCGACAAACCGAGTGAGATCCAAGCAGTCCCGCTCGGCGCCGGTGAACTCGGTCGCCTCGTCCGGGCTCTCTACCCAGTCCTCGTCGTCGGCATTCCAGTAGAGGTCGGGGTGGCCCTGCTCGTCGTCGGGGTAGAAGGCGGCCGCCACCAGCACCCAGGCGCGCGTGACCGCCGGGTCACAGGCCATTGCCGGCCTCCTGCGCGTGCGGGCCGGTGGTTCCCGGCGCCGCCGCCGCCGCGAGTAGCATTTCAAGACCTTCGATGCGGCCAGCGCGCCCCATCCAGGGCTCGGGCACGATGCAGCGCACCCAGTCGGCGAAGCCCGGGATGGCGCCGAGGTCCTCGCGCACGTGCTGCTCGCCCACCCAGCGGACCGGGAGCACCCGGCCCGTGGCAAGCGTCAGGGTCGTGCCGAAGAGGCGCTCCAGCATGAAGATGCCCTCGGCGTGGTGGCGAAGCGCGCGGTGCCTGAAGTCCGCGGTGAGCATCTTCGACTCGTCGAACCACTGGTGCAGCGGCAATTATCCCTTTGAGTGAACGCCTACTATATGTTGGGCCGGAAATCCGGCCGAGCGCCCGGTAGGCTACCAAATGTGGTGCCTATTCAGCCAAAGGGATAATTACCGGTGCAGCGGCAAGTAATCCTCGGGCCCGCCGCCCCACTTGCGCGCGGACGAGAGGGCGTGGTGGTAGGGGTGCGCCATCGCGATCTCCTCAGAACTCGTGCTCGTGGTATTCGGTCTGCAACACGCGCTCGTTGTATTCGAGCGTGATGGTCTGGCTGGCGACGTCGAAGCTGAACTCGCCGTAGGCGCCCTCGTTGTCTTCCCAGCCGCCGTGGGTTTCTGCGAGAAGATCGTAGGCGAGCGCTTCGATCGCGTCCGCGAGCGTCAGCTCATGGGTCTCCGCCGCCGAACCGTCCCAGGGCGCGCGGTGGACCGGGACACGGAGGTCGTCGCCGAGCGCGGCGGTGGCGTTGCCGGCGGTGAAGGCTTCCATCGCCTCGATCTGGCCGGAATCGCCGCTTCCGTCGAAGGTGACGACGACGCGGGCGATGCCGAGACCGGCCAGGGCGCTGAACAGGGCTGCCTTGTTGGCCGGGCGGATCGCCTCGGCCAGCTGGGAGCGTTGGCGCTCCAAGGCGGCGTAGGCTTCGAAGCCAGGGGCAGCGCCAGGATGTGCGGAGGAGTCGGTCATGCTGGATCTCCTGGCGGGACGAGTGGTCGGTCGGTGACGATGGCGCCGGCGCGGCAGGCATCGCGGGCGTAGGCGCTCAGAGTCTTGTGCGGGGTGAAGTGCAGGTCGCGCTCGACCGGCAGCCCGAGCCGGCCTCGCACCGCGGCGATCTCGGCGAGCGAGACGGAGCCCAGTTCGGGGCAACCCAGACCGAGGTCGCAAAGCCCGAAGGCGACGTCCGGATCGGTGGGGTCGAGCTCCGTCAGGAGCCAAGTCGCGCCGGCGTCGGGCGTGAACAGCTTCACCACGGGCACGAAGTCCTGTTCCTTGCCGGCCGCGTGGCGGGCGCCGTTCGCGAGGAGCCTGGCGCGTTGCTCGGTCGTCAGCAGGTGCTTGTGAGCGTCCTCGTCGCGCCCCGAGCTTTCCGCGGCGCTCATCGGAGCGCCTCGCGTGTCGTACCCAGCGGCACCACGCTGTCCCGGTCCGATAGCACGCCGGGGGCGGCCATGAGCACGTAGAGCAGCGAGGCGAGCAGGGCCGCCCCCGTCGCCAGTTTCAATGCATCCCTGATCCTCATCTCGTCCGTCCTTCCGGTCAGGTCTTCCCCTCGAAGACCCGACCCGAGCGCCGCCGCGCGGCGGACGGGGCAAGGGCGGGCGCAGCCCGGGCCGCTCGCGGCCGCACCCTTGCGGCGGCCGGCGTGACGGCGGCAGCGCCTCCTACCTCCTCACCTCTCCTTTCCCTCTACCTTGTTCCGTCCTGATCCCTGCTCATGGCTTCGGCCCCGACCTAGGCCTCGGCGTCTCGTCCGGTTCCGGACCGGGCTTCTCCTCCGGCTTCGGGGACGGTGCCTTCTTTACCTTCAACCGCTCCTCGAAGCTGCGGATGCGCTCGGCGAAAGGCGCTGGGGGCGGCTCCCACGGCATCGGCGCCGCCGGCGCGGGCGGGCGCATGGCGTCGAGGACCGATTTGAGGACGGGCGCCGATCGCGGTCGCTGGAGCTGGTCGGTAGGCGACGTGAACTGCGTGGCATGCAGCCTCACGCGGTCCCCGCTCGCGGCCGTTGTCGGCAGGTCCGCCGCATCGCCGATCAGGATGCGCGGCTCGCCGCCCTGCGGCGCCACGGCGCGCAGCATGAAGTCCGGTCCCGCGCGGCCGACCAGCGTGCCGTCGTACTCCTGGCCGGCCCTGGTGGTGGCGATGTAGAGGTCGTTCCACGGCACCGCGCCGCTGCGCTCCAGGAAGCCGAGCGCCTTGCGCATGGCCTCGACTTGGCGGGGGTCGAGGATCTCGTCGAACATCCGGCGCACGCCGGAGCTGTCGCCCTTGTGCGCGGCCACGCTGACCGCGACCATGCGCTCGCGCGTGACCACGTCGAAGGCGAGCGCGTGGCCCGCGCTCCGGGCAATGGCGGTCAGCAACAAGCGCTGGCTCCGACCGTTCCCTTCACGGGCAAAGTGCACGCGATTCAGGGCTACCAGCACCTCCGTCGCCCCGGCCGCGAACGCGGACCGCGACGTGCCGGCGAGGAAGTCCTGCGCCGCGAGCCGCTCGAATACCGCTTCGGCGCCGGACGCGATCGCCTCCGGGCTCACGAAGGCCTGCACCGGGCTGGCCGGGTGATCGTACTCGCGCTTGGCGAGCGGTGTGGTCCTGGCCTCCCCCGCCCAGGCGTACACGTCCTGGAATAGTTCACGATGGATCGCGCGGAGGGTGTCGAACGTGAATGGCGGCCTGGGTAGGTCGCGTTCGAGCAACGCGCCGCGCGCGGCGGTGATGCGGCTTTCGGCTT
>JAVVHH010000268.1:0-3509 GCA_032249615.1 Acetobacteraceae bacterium | reverse complement strand
CGTCCGGAGCCCGAAATAGGTCTCGACGGAGTCCGCCTGCGCCGTCGCGTCGCCCGGCTCTCGCCGCAGGCCGCCGAGCAATTCGCTGCCGCCGCGGGGGAGACGCCGGCCGAGACCCTCGCCCGGGTGCGCACCGCCGAACCCGCGGACCTGGCCGCCTGGGTCGCCGCGCGCCCGGGCCTCGGCAGGGTCCTGGACTGGCAGCCGGATGCCGGCCGCCCGGTGCCGCTGGCCGTGTCATTCCATCCGGACGCGCACCTCGCCACCACCATCGGCTACGGCGCCGCCGGCCGGCCCGAGGACTACCTCGAGGCGTTCGGCGCGTTCCTTCGCGCCAACGAGAACGGGTTGGCCGCCCTCTCTCTCGTGTTGCGCCGCCCCCGCGACCTGACGCAGGCGGACCTGCGGGCGCTGGCCTTGGCGCTACAAGAGGCCGGGTTCTCCGAGACGGCGCTGCGCTCCGCCTGGCGGCAAGCCAAGCAGGCGGACGTCGCGGCCAAGCTGATCGGCTTCGTGCGCCAGGCCGCGCTCGGGGACGCGCTGGAGCCCTGGGCCGTCCGCGTACAGCGCGCCGTCGAGGCCGTCATCAAGCGCGCGGGCCTGACGCCCCAGCAACAGCAATGGCTGCGGCGAATCGGCACCCAGGTGGCCGAGATCGGCGTCGCCGACCCGGCGGCACTCGACCAGGGGCAGTTCCGCGAAGCTGCGGGCGGCTTCACCCGGCTGGACCGCGTGTTCGGCGGCCGCCTCGCCGGATTGCTGGGCGACATTAACGAGGCGGCGTGGAAGGATAGCGCATGAGCGAATCACGTGCGACCGTCGGCGTCACCAGGGACATCGTCCAGAAGCTGTGGCGCCTGTGCGACATCCTGCGCGATGACGGCATCACCTACCAGGCTTACGTCACCGAGCTGACCTACCTACTCTTTCTCAAGATGCTGGCCGAGACGCAGCGCGAGGCGACGCTGCCGGCCGACGCGCGCTGGGCGAGCCTGACCAGCCGCCAGGGCGAGGCGTTGCTGACGCATTATCGCGCCCTGCTCCTGCACCTCGGCACCGAGGGCGCCGGCACCGTCCGCACCATCTTCACCGACGCCCAGACCAGCCTGCGCAAGCCGACCAATCTGCACGAGCTGGTCTCGCAGATCGACCGGCTGGACTGGTATTCGGCCAAGGCGGAGGGCCTGGGCGATCTCTACGAGGGGCTGTTGGAGAAGAACGCCGGCGAGAAAAAGTCGGGTGCCGGGCAGTATTTCACCCCACGACCGCTTATCGATTGCATGGTCCGCCTGCTGCAGCCGCAGCCGGGCGAGGTGGTGCAGGACCCGGCGGCCGGCACCGGCGGCTTCCTGGTCGCGGCCGACCGCGCCATCAAGGACCGCACCGACGATCTGTTCGCGCTCAAGACCGACGCTCAGCGCTTCCAACGCGAGGAGGCGTTTCGCGGCCTGGAGCTGGTCTCGGACACGCACCGGCTGCTGCTGATGAACCTGATGCTGCACGGCATAGGCGGCGACCTCGTGCGCGGCGGCGACGCCATGGGGCCGGACGGCGAGGCGCTGGGTGCCGCCGACCTGATCCTGACCAACCCGCCCTTTGGCACCAAGAAGGGCGGTGGCCGCCCTGCGCGGCCGGACTTCACCATAACCGCCGACACCAGCAACAAGCAGCTCGCCTTCGTGGAGCACGTGGTGCGCGCACTGCGCCCCGGCGGCCGTGCCGGGATCGTGGTGCCGGACAATGTGCTGTTCGCCGACGGCGCCGGGCGGGAGCTGCGCCGCTGGATGATGGACGTGGCCGACCTGCACACCATCCTGCGCCTGCCCACCGGCATCTTCTACGCGCAGGGCGTGAAGACGAACGTGCTGTTCCTGCGCCGCGGCCCGGCGCGGGTCAGCAAGTCGAACACCCCGGCGGTGTGGGTCTATGACATGCGCGCGAGCCAACCCGCCTACGGCAAGACCCGCCCGTTGAAGGTGGAGGACTTCGCCGCGTTCGAGGCTGCCTACGGCGACGATCCGAACGGCGCCGCCGCGCGCGAGGATCAGGGCACCGAGGGCCGCTTCCGCCGCTTCACCCGCGCCGAGATCGAAGCCCGCGGCGACAATCTAGACATCGCCTGGCTGCGCGGCAGCGACGAGGCGGGCGAGGACGCGCTGGAGGAGCCGGAGGACATACTGGAGGCGATGCGCACGCATCTGGCTCGTGCGTTGGCCGAGGTGGACGCGCTGGCGAGTGAGTTCGGAAGCGAGCAGCCGATGTCGATGGCTGCGGAGTGATCGGCCGGTTACCGAACGGATGGGTGTGGCGGACAGTCGACCAAGTTGCCGCAACCGGCCCGTATGCCGTCGCGATCGGTCCATTCGGCAGCAACTTGCTGCGTCAGGACTATCGCGATGAGGGTGTTCGGCTTGTATTCGTGCGGGACATCAAGCGCGGCTCATTTAATGATCCGACCGCCCGCTATGTCACACAGGCTAAGGCTGAGCAGCTTCATCAACATGTTGCGCGGGCCGGTGATGTCCTGATTACGAAGATGGGCGAA
Organism: Acetobacteraceae bacterium; assembly: GCA_032249615.1. Taxonomy (GTDB): domain Bacteria; phylum Pseudomonadota; class Alphaproteobacteria; order Acetobacterales; family Acetobacteraceae; genus JAVVHH01. The sequence continues at coordinate 964 of JAVVHH010000268.1, read as the reverse complement.
CCTCCCGGCGATACGATGCTTTTTCCGAACGACGAACCGCCTGCGATCATCACTTCCGATTGCATCAAGTTGACTCCGAACCCGAACATAGTCGTCACCGAATTCCTCAATCTCTGCCTTGGATCTCCCTCCGTGCGTGGACAGTTGGAGAACATCACGAAGGGCGTAGCCCAGCAGAAGATTAGCTTGGTGAACTTCAGGCGGATCGTCTTGCCCATGCCGTCGTTGGCCGAGCAACGCCGGATCGTGGCGCGGATAGAGGCGCTGTTCGCCCGCACCCGCCGCGCCCGCGCCGACCTTGAACGCATCGCGCCGCTGTCCCGCCGCTACCGTGACCGTACCCTCGCCAACGAATTCGACATCGGCAAGCCCACATCCGTTGCAGAGTTGGCCTCGGCAGTCTTCGATGGTCCGTTCGGTTCCAATCTCAAGTCGGATGACTACACCGACAGTGGAACCAGAGTCGTTCGCCTAGAGAACATTGGCCACCTCCGCTTCATTGGTGACAAGAGGACGTTCATCACGGACGAAAAGGCCGACGGCCTCCGCCGACATCATCTCCACCCCGATGATGTTCTGTTCTCGTCCTTCATAGACAAGGAGGTTCGGGTATGCCTGTTCCCTTCAGGTCAGCCAACGAATGCAATCAACAAGGCCGACTGCTTCTGCGTTCGCGTCGATCCCAAGCGCGCCGACCCGCGTTATGTCGCACTTCGCCTCGCCTCCCCAGTGACCTATGACGACATGCGGGATGCCGTACACGGCGCTACAAGACCGCGGATTGGCATCACTGACCTGAAGCAATACCTCATCAACGCGCCGTCGCTCGCCGAACAGAAGTCCATAGCGGAGCGGGTCGAAGGACAACACGGCATGTCCAACCTAATCCAGCGAGAGGCGGCCCGCGTCCTCGACCTCCTCGACCGCCTCGAACAGAGCATCCTTGCTCGCGCCTTCAACGGTG
>JAVVHH010000267.1:0-3511 GCA_032249615.1 Acetobacteraceae bacterium | reverse complement strand
CTGCGCCGAATGGCCGACTTCGAGCAACCGAACGGCCTCTGCTTTTCCGCCGATGGCCGGACGCTGTACGTCTCGGACACGGCACTTTCGCTGAACGAGATACCCGGCCCGCAAACCGGCCGCACGCACGAGATCCAGGCGTTCGACGTTGCTGCGGATGGAACCTTGTCTGGCCGGCGCTTCTTCTGTCACACCGACCACGGTTATCCGGACGGTTTTGCCGTTGATGCGCGTAGTTGGGTATGGACCACGGCTGAGGACGGTATCCATGTGATCGCGCCCGACCGCACCCCGCTCGGCTATATCCCCACGCCCGCCGTGTGCGCCAACTGTGCGTTTGGCGGCCCCGGGATGACCCGGCTGTTCATTGCCGCAACCAATTATCTCCTGGCGACCGACTTGACTGGTTAGTTGTGCCCGCACGCCGCAGCCGACAAATTCTACAACGGGATTCAACCTCGATGGAGCTAACGATGAGTGCGCCCATTGCTTTCAGACTGTCTCTGATTATGGCCGCGCCGAAGCCGAAACCAAGCTGCCGCAGCCGGCTGTCGAGACGAGCCGCAGAGCTTCTCGCGCGGAGCCTCGTCGTTGGGAAGCGGATCGGCGCCAGTGGCACCTGAACGACAAGAAGAAGCCGGACCACTGGCGAGCAGCATAGCCCCCTATCTGCCAAGGTGCCTGATGCAGGCGGAAGCTGCTCCTTGGCATCGCTCGGGCCTGTTCACAGTCACGCCACATCTTGCGGCCTCTACCTTCCACCCGACTGCGATTGCGTGCCTCTCGCGTCCACACTAACGTTCTCGGACACAAGTGAGGGATTTCGGGTGCATCGTCGCCAACTCCTGCACACAGCAATCGCTGGTGGATCTGCCCTGGCAGTGCCGGCGATCGTTCGGGCGCAATCCAAAACCACGCTGAAGTTTATCCCGCAATCTGACCTTGCCGTTACCGATCCGGTTTGGACCACGGCAGACGTGACGCGGAACTTTGGCTTTATGGTTTATGACACCCTCTATGGCTTAGACACCCAGTACGCGGCGCAGCCACAGATGGTGGCAGGCCACACTGTCTCCTCGGACATGCTGCAATGGGACCTGACGCTGCGCGACGGGCTGACATTCCATGATGGCACGCCGGTCCTGGGACGTGACGCGGTGGCAAGCATCCAGCGCTGGGGCAAGCGCGACGGCTTTGGCGGGGTACTCATGGCCAATACGGCGGAGCTGTCAGCGCCGTCGGACAAGACGATCCGGTTCAAGCTGAAATCATCGTTTCCCTTGTTGCCAGAGGCTCTGGCGACGCCGACGAGCATGTGCTGCATCGTGCCAGAACGCTTGGCCATGACCGATCCGAGCGCGCAGATGCCGGACGTTGTGGGTAGCGGGCCATTCCGCTTCCTGCCGGCAGAGCGGATTTCGGGATCCCGAATTGTCTGCACCAAGTTCGCCGAGTACGTCCCACGACAGGAAGGGACGAGCTTCACGGCAGGTGGCAAGCCAGTCTATTTCGACCGGGTCGAGTGGTCTGTGCAACCCGATCCCGCTACTGCATCGGCGGCAATGTCGGCTGGCGAGTTCGACTGGTGGGAAAACCCCGATCTCGACTTGGTCCCGTCTCTCAAGAAGGACAAGTCGCTCACCGTCGTAGTCAAGGACCCGGCGGGCGAAATCGGTTGCATGCGGTTCAACGCCCTCTACCCGCCATTTGACAACCCAGCGATCTGCCGTCTGGTGGTGTCGGCGGTCAATCAACAGAGCTTTATGGAAGCCGTCGCAGGCTCCGTACCCGAACTAATCAAAACCGGCATCGGCCTGTTCGCCCCAGGCAGCCCCTTCGCCACCACGGCCGGCATCGATATGATGAAGGGCACCGTTGACCCCACCACATTGAAGTCCGCCCTGATCGCTGCCGGCTACAAGGGCGAGCCCGTGATCGTGCTGGCGGCGAGCAACTTCCCCGCGATAAATGCGATTGCCGAGGTGGGGGCCGACCTCCTCAAAAAGATGGGCTTCAACGTCGATTGTCAAGCTCTTGACTGGGGCACGGTCGTACAACGGCGCGCAGTGCGGACGCCCCCTGACAAAGGGGGGTGGAACATCTTCTTCACTTTCCTGGGCGGCACGGGCAACATCTTGCCGGCGGCTGACATCGCTATCCGCGCGAACGGCGAAAAGGCTTGGTTCGGCTGGCCGGATCACCCCAAGCAGCAGGCCATGTTGCAACAATGGTTCAGCGCCGCCGATGTGGCCGCGCAGAAGCGCACGATTGAGGAGCTGCAGGCCGACTTCTTCCAGAACCCGTCTTTTGCCCCACTCGGGATGTATTCAGTTCCGACCGCCTTCAAAAACACGATCACGGGCATTCCCGACGGCTTCCCGCTATTCTACGGCGCCAGAAAAAACGACTGAGCGAACGGCTTTTAAACGCCGCCCGACTCTGTTGCACTGGACGGTGATGCCGGCGCAACTACCGGCCTCGGCTGTGATTCAGGGCGTTCGTGCAGCATGCTGGCGGTTCGTAATTCGCCTTGGGGTCTGGCTGATCAGGCGCGAACGGAGACAGGCTTGCCGCTCCGGACATCCGGTTGAGCACGCTGACGCCGATCGCGACCTTTCCTTGCTGACCAGACAAAGTTCTGGCGCGGAGCTCAGGCAATAGGCCCCGGCCGTCGCATAGGCGAGCAACGAGGCCACGCTCGTGATGGCTAGAAGCGTTGCCGTCGCGATGCTGCTGCGGTCGAAATGTCGGTATGCAAGCAGGATACAGGCGAGCAGCAGGGCGGTTCCGGCTGCGAGCGCCACGGGCGCGTTCTGCCCCGCAATCATCTCGCGAAGGGTCAGCACCAGGCTCACGGAGATCAGCAGCACCGCGATCACCCAGGCCAGGCGCGAGCGGAGCAGCAGGCCCAGCGCCATCACGGCCAGGAACAGGCCGAGTATAACGCGCGGCCCTGCACGCACGAGTTCGAGCAGAAGCTCCTGCGGCAGTCGGAGAAGATCCGCCCCCGCCAAGTTCAGAGCCAGCGTGCGCCTTACCCCCGGTGCCGCTTGGAAGGCGCCCAGAACCGCAATGGCGACGGACAGGGGTAGATGTGGAAACCAAAGGTCCATCCGCAGCCGCCGTCTGGCCATGCCTTGGAGCCGTCGTGCCCGCTGACGCAAGCCAACACCCAGCCGGGATGAGAGATCGTGCGTGATGGCCAATACGCTCAGCTCCTGCGCTATTCTTACCGTGTGTGTTGCGCCTTGGTCGAACCCCTGTATTTGATGGCTCACATACGGAAGTTCGACTAATGACGGTCGTGGACCGCCATAATGCGAAGGTGACCGGCATCGGAGAGCGCGCTATGGTCTTCGCCCATAGATTCGGCTGTGACCAGAATGTATGGCGCTTGGTCGCCCCCACCTTTAGCCGGCGCTTTCGGGTGGTACTCTTTGACCATCGACCCGTGAAATACAGTTCCCTTGACGGTGCTCCATTGACGTTGTGGAACTCTGTCATGAACTCG
>JAVVHH010000266.1:0-3532 GCA_032249615.1 Acetobacteraceae bacterium | reverse complement strand
CCGGCATTTGCGGCTCGAAGCGCCGCTGCCGGGTCCATAACGCGGCCAATGCGTCCAGATCGGGGAACAGCCCGGCCGAGAGCCCGGCCAGGTAGGCCGCGCCCAGCGCCGTCGTCTCCAGGACCTGCGGGCGATCCACGGGTGCGGCCAGCATGTCGGACAGGAATTGCAGGGTCCAGTCACTCGCCGTCATGCCGCCGTCGACACGGATCACCGGCGGCGGCCCGCCGTTCCAGGCCGCTCCGATATCGGCGTGCATGGCCTCCAGCAGGTCCCGGGTCTGGTAGGCCACCGCCTCGAGTGCGGCCCGCGCCAGTTCGCGCCTCCCGGTGCCCCGCGTCATGCCGGTCAGCACCGCCCGCGCGTCGCTGTTCCAATGGGGGGCGCCGAGGCCAACGAAGGCCGGCACGAGGTAGACGGCTTGCGCCGGGTCGGCCGCGGCGGCCAACTCGCCCACCTCGGCGGCCGAGGCGATCAGGCCAAGCCCGTCCCGCAACCACTGTACCGCGGCCCCGGCGACGAAGATCGAGCCTTCGAGCGCGTAGTGGCGTTTCCCGCCGAATTGATACGCGATCGTGGTCAGCAGCCGGTGCCGGCTGGCGATGGCTTGGGTGCCGGTGTTGAGCAGGGCGAAGCAGCCAGTGCCGTAGGTCGATTTCACCATGCCCGGCTTGAAGCACGCCTGGCCGATCAGTGCCGCCTGCTGGTCGCCGGCGATGCCGCGAATGGCCGGGCTGCCGCCGAATTGCGTCGTGGTACCGAACTCGGCGGCGCAATCCTTGACCTCCGGCAGCATCGATCGGGGGATGCGGAACAGCGCCAACAAATCGTCGTCCCAAGCGCCGCGATGAATGTCGAACAGCAGCGTGCGCGACGCGTTGGTCGCGTCGGTGGCGTGGACGCGCCCTTCCGTCAGGCGCCAGAGCAGGAAGCTGTCCACTGTGCCGAACGCGAGCCGTCCCGCCTCGGCGTCGCTCCGCGCGCCGTCGACGTTGTCGAGCAGCCAGGCGAGCTTGGTGGCCGAGAAATACGGGTCGAGCCGCAGCCCGGTGCGTGCGCTGACCAACGCGCCATGGCCCTCGCCCTCCAGCTGCTCGCACAGCGCGGCGGTGCGACGATCCTGCCAGACGATCGCGTTGTGGATGGGCTTGCCGGTGCTGCGGTCCCAAACGACGACCGTTTCGCGCTGGTTGGTGATGCCGAGCCCGGCGAGGTCGCCGGGCTGCACCCCCGAGGCGAGCAGCGCTTCCCGGGCGGTCTCGCAAGTCGTCCGCCACAGATCCTCCCCGTCGTGCTCGACCCAGCCCGGACGCGGATAGTGCTGCGGGAACTCGCGCTGTGCGGTCGCGACCGGGTGCCCGGCCGCGTCGAACACGATGCTGCGGGTCGAGGTGGTACCCTGGTCGACGACGAGGAGATGGGTGGCCATGAGGCGGGCTTAGTGTCGGGCGGCGGCCGGGGTCTCCGGCTGCCGCCCGCTGCCATCAGGTCTTCTTGGGCGGCTGGGCCGACCAGCTTTTGATGAGCTCGTCGTAGTCGACCGTTTCGCCCTTCGGCTTCTCGTTGGCGAGCTTGCGCTGGGGCGCGAGGTTGCCGTCCTTTTCCGCTTGGGCGTACCAGTATTCCGGGTCTTTCGGCTCGTTCATTTGCGGGCCGAGCTTACCTTGTACGCCCGACCGCTGGAGCCGGGTCATGATCGCGTCCTGGTCGCGCGCCAGCCCGTCCATCGCGTCCTGCGCGCTCGACTCGCCGGAGATCGCCTTGGAGATGTTCTGCCACCAGACTTGCGCCAGCTTGCCGTAGTCCGGAACGTTGACGCCAGTGGGTGTCCACAGCTTGCGCGCCGGGCTGCGGTAGAACTCGACGAGACCGCCGACCTTGGGCGCGAGTTCGGTCATCGCCTGGCTCATGATGTCGCTCTCGCGGATGAGGTGCAGGCTGGTGACTGATTTCTTCAGCGATACGGTCTTGGAGACGCAGAACTGCGCGTAAAGCCAGCCCGCCTTCACCCGCTCCAACGGCGCGTATTTCAGCATCGTCCAGCAGCCGACGTCCTGGTAGCCGAGCTTCATGCCCTCCTTCCAATAGGCGCCGTGCGGGCTCGGCGCCATGCGCCACTTGGGCGTGCCGTCCTTGTTCATGACCGGCAGGTCTGGCTGCGACAGCGCGTGGGTGAACGCGCTGTACCAGAAGATCTGCTGGGCGACGTGGCCCTGGCCCGGAACCGCGCCGGCCTCGAGGAAGTCCATGCCGGCCGCTTCCGGCGGCGCGTATTTCTTGAGCCACTCGACGAATTTGGTCAGCGCATAGACCGCAGCCGGTCCGTTCGCGTCTCCGCCGCGGCTGACGGAGGCGCCTTTCGGTATGCCATTTTCGGCGCGGATACCCCACTCGTCCACCGGCCGCCCGTTCGGCAACCCGCGGTCGCCGGAGCCCGCCATCGACAACCAGGCGTCGGTAAAGCGCCAGCCGAGCGACGGGTCCTTCTTGCCGTAATCCATGTGGCCATAGACGCGAACGCCGTCGATCGTCTTGACCTCGTTGGTGAAGAACTCGGCAATGTCTTCATAGGCCGACCAGTTAATCGGCACGCCGAGGTCGTAGCCGTATTTCTTTTTGAACCCTTCCTTGATCTCCGGCCGTTGGAACCAGTCGTACCGGAACCAATACAGGTTCGCGAATTGCTGGTCGGGCAGCTGATACAGCTTGCCGTCGGTGAAGGTGCCGAAGCTGAGGCCGATGAAGTCGTTGAGGTCGAGGGTCGGATTGGTGACCTCTTTGCCTTCATTGGCCATGAAATCGGTAAGCGAACCGCCGACGATGTCGTTGTAGCGCGGGTGCGTGCCGATGAAGTCGCTGTCGTTCATCCAAAAGTCGTAGATCGGCTTGCCGGATTGGATCTCGACTTCAATCTTGTCGACCAGGAGGCCTTCGTCCATCAACTCGTGCTTGACGCTGATGCCCGTTATTTCGTTGAACGCCTTGGTCAGCGTCTTGGACTCATAGTCGTGGATGCTGAGGATTTCGGAGACGGTGCTGAGCTGCATGCCCTTGTAGGGCTGCGCCGCCTTGATGAACCACTCCATCTCCGCCATCTGCTGCTCCTTGCTGAGCGTCGATGGCTGGAACTCGCTGTCGATCCATTTCTTGGCCGCATCGGTCTGCTGCGCCAGGCTCGGCACCGGCGTCAGCAGCGCTGGCGCGGCAACGGCCGCCGCGGCCGCCCCCTTCAACAAGTCGCGTCGATTGGTTTCCATGACCTTCCTCCTTTTTGCCCCGGTTCTCCGGTGGCGGTGACTGATTTAGGCTGCGCGGAACATCCAAACTCCGAACAAGAAGGCGATCGCCAGCGGGTACCAGAGCTCCCCGCCGCCGAACCGCATCCAAGCAATGAAGATGATACCGGCGCCGATCATTGAAACAAAGAACCGATCGCCCCGCGTCGTCGGAAAACCGAGGATGCCGCGGCGGGGAACCTCCGGCCGGTAGACCGCCAGCAGCGTCAACACCACCAGCATCATGAACACGAAGC
>JAVVHH010000265.1:0-3538 GCA_032249615.1 Acetobacteraceae bacterium | reverse complement strand
ATGCTCAACACGATAGATGAAGTTCAAGCTGGTTCGGATCGGCATCTGCCTGCTGCAGGCGCCGCTATCGCGATCGTCGGTGCGACCGGAGCCGTGGGCGTCGAGTTGTTGCGCTGTCTCGAGACACGGGGTCTGAAGCCGCGGTCGTTGCGGCTGGTGGCGTCGGCGCGCTCGGCGGGCCGGACCATGACGTTCAACGGCCAGACGCTTACCGTCGAGGCGCTCGACGACAACAGTTTCGACGGGATCGACATCGCGTTGTTCTCCGCCGGGAGCGGCGTGTCGAAGCGCTATGCCCCGCTCGCGGTGAAGGCGGGGGCGATCGTGGTCGACAACTCGTCGGCGTTCCGGATGGACGAGACGGTGCCTCTCGTGGTGCCCGAAGTGAACGGTGCCGCTTTGGCCCGGCACCGCGGCATCGTCGCCAACCCGAACTGTGTCGCAGCGATCGCGACGGTCGCGCTGGCGCCCCTGCATCGGGCGCAGCCAATTCGGCGGCTCACGGTGGCGACTTACCAGGCGGCGTCCGGGGCCGGAGCTGCGGCGATGGAGGAGCTGCGGGAGTCGACGGCCGCCTCTCTGAAGGGCGAAAGCTATCAGCCGCGCGTGCTGCCGCATCCTTACGCTTTCAATCTGTTCAGCCACAATGCCGAGATGGACCCTGAGAGCGGCCATAACGGCGAGGAGCTGAAGGTCGTCGCCGAGACGCGAAAGATCCTGTCGGCCCCCGCGCTGAACATCGGCATCACCTGCATCCGCGTGCCGGTGCTGCGCACCCATGCGATGGCGATCTCGGCCGAGTTCGATGAACCCATGCCGGTCGAGAGGGCGCGCAAGCTTCTGGAAGCGGCACCCGGCCTTCGCATCGTCGACGACCCGGCGCGGAACTACTATCCGATGCCTTCGGATGCGACCGGGCAAGACGACGTTCTGGTCGGCCGGATCCGGCGAGACCTCGGAGACCCGACCGGCCGAACCCTCTCGCTGTTCGTCGTCGGCGACCAACTGCTCAAGGGCGCCGCGCTGAATGCGGTGCAGATCGCCGAACTGCTGCTCGCGCGGTAGGTGCCCGCGTTTCTCCTGCTGCTGCTGACCGGCCTTCGGCTGGTCGTCGCGGCTGTCACGCCCCTGGCGCCGGACGAGGGCTATTACTGGATTTGGTCGCGGGCGCTGGCGCCGGGCTATCTCGACCATCCGCCGATGGTCGCGCTGTGGATCAGGCTCGGCACCTTGGTGACGGGGGACGACGCGCTCGGGGTTCGGCTGCTCGGTCCCATTTCGGCGGCGATCGGGTCGCTGATGCTGTGGGACGCCGCGAACCGGCTGTATCCCGAGCAACGGCCGGGTGTGACAGCGGCGGTGCTGCTGAACGCGACTTTGATGGTGGGCGCCGGGTCGGTCACGATGACGCCGGACACGCCGCTGCTTTTCTTTGCGGTGCTGACGCTGTGGGCGCTGGCGCGGGTCGGCTGCGATGCCCGATGGTGGATCGTGGCCGGGGCTGGCATCGGCCTGGGGCTCGAGAGCAAATACACGGCGGTGTTGCTGGCGATCGCGCCGGTGATCTGGATCGCGGGGCTGCCGCGTTGGGAGTGGTTGCGTTCGGCTTATCCGTGGCTCGGCGCCGCGGTGGCCGCCGCGCTGTTCGCGCCGGTGGTGGCGTGGAATGCCGGGCACAGTTGGGCGAGCTTCGCCAAGCAGGGGGGGCGTGCGGAGAATTGGGTGCCGCAGCAGGCGGTGCAGCACTTGCTGGAGTTGCTCGGGGGCCAGATCGGGTTGGCGACGCCGCTCATTGCCGTCTTGCTTGGGGCCGGGCTGTGGCAGGCGTGGGGCGCGGCGCGGCGGCGCGACCCGGCCGGGCTGCTGCTGATCGCGCTCGTGGTGCCGGGGTTGCTGCTGTTCTTGGAACACACCGTCAGTGCGCGGGTGCAGCCGAATTGGCTGGCGATTCTCTATCCGCCGCTGGCGATCGGCGCGGCGGTTGCGGGCAAGACCTGGTGGCGTGTGGCGGCCGGCTTCGGCTTCGCGCTCACTGCGCTGGTCTATTTGCAGGCAGCGGCCGCGCCGTTTCCGCTGCCCCGCCGGCTGGACCCCACACTGGCGCGGTTGGCAGGGTGGACCGAGTTGGCGGCGGCGGCGGATAGGATGCGGCGGGGGCAGGGGCTCGCGTTCGTCGCGTCCGACGATTACGGACCGGCGGCCGAGCTGGCGTGGGCAGCGCCGCGCGGCGCGGCGGTGATTGGCGTCGAGGATCGGTGGCGGCTGTTCCGGCTGCCGCAAGCGCAAGCGGCCACAGGGTTGCTGCTGATCAGCGAGCGGCGCCACCAGAGGCCTGACCCGGCATTCTGGCGCGATACGGTGCCGATCGGGCGTGTGATCCGCGCCCGGGACGGGCTGGAGGCCGAAGCGTTCCAGGTCTATCGTGCGACACTGGTTATGGGGGCCCCGGCCGTTTTGCTGCCGCGCCCCGGAGGAGAGTGATGCAGAACTGGACGCCGGAGAGCTGGCGCGCCCTGCCGGCCAAGCAACTGCCGGCCTATCCCGACCCGGCGGCGCTGGACGCCGTTGAGCGCCGGCTCGCCGGCTACCCGCCGCTGGTGTTCGCCGGCGAGGCGAGGCGCCTGCAAGCGGGCTTGGCGCTCGCCGCCGAGGGGCAAGCATTCGTGCTGCAAGGGGGCGATTGCGCGGAAAGCTTCGGCGACTTCACGGCCAACATCATCCGCGACACCTTTCGCGTGCTGCTGCAGATGGCGGTGGTGCTGACGTTTGGCGGCGGGGTGCCGGTGGTGAAGCTTGGGCGCATGGCTGGGCAGTTCGCCAAACCGCGCTCGTCCGATATGGAGACGATCGACGGGGTGAGCCTGCCGAGCTATCGCGGGGATATCGTCAATGGGCCGGAGTTCTCCGAAGCCGCACGGCTGCCGGATCCAGCGCGTATGGAGATGGGGTATTTCCAATCGGCCGGCACGCTGAACCTGCTGCGCGCGTTCGCCAATGGCGGCTACGCGGACCTGCACGAGGTGCACCGCTGGAACCTCGATTTCGCTGCCAGATCGCCGCTGGCAGCGCGGTATCAGGACTTGGCGACCCGGATCGACGAGACGCTTTCGTTCATGCGGGCGTGCGGCATGGCCAACACGCCGCAGGTGCGCGAGACCGAGTTCTACACCAGCCACGAGGCGCTGCTACTGCCCTACGAGCAGGCGCTCACGCGTGTCGACAGCACGACCGGCGGGACTTACGCCTGCTCCGCGCATTTCCTGTGGATCGGCGACCGGACGCGGCAGCTCGACGGGGCGCATGTGGAGTTCCTGCGCGGGGTCAAGAACCCGATCGGGCTGAAGGTCGGGCCAACGACGGACGCCGACGATCTGCTGCGCCTGATCGAAAGGTTGAACTCGGGCGACGAGGCGGGGCGGCTCACGCTGATCAGCCGGATGGGCGCCGAGGCCGTGGTGACGAAGTTGCCGCCGCTGTTGCGCGCGGTGCAGCGCTCGGGCCGCAAGGTGCTTTGGCTGTGCGACCCGATGCATGGGAA
>JAVVHH010000264.1:0-3538 GCA_032249615.1 Acetobacteraceae bacterium | reverse complement strand
CACCTTACCAACCGACTGTGATTTGTATCAAAATTTTCGTTTTTCCGTTAGATGCGGGTTGTATTGGATCGGGAGTTCGATCTTTCGGTTGAAGGCGTCGACGTTGCACCGTTGGCTGCGCGGCCTGCAGAAAATTATGCGGCAGCTCGGAACAGCAAGTCATGATGGTTGCGCTCCCCCGCAACCACCTTGTAAGCGTTGCTGCGCAGCCCTTCTTCCTTGCTGATGTCTAAATGTGTTTGGTCTGCCTGAGGCAAAGAGCTTTGGGTGGATGCGATGACTGACGATAGGGATAGCTCGAGGACCGGGAATCACTCGGTTGAGGTTTTGACTGGCCCGGGTTCCCGGCGCCGCTGGTCGGCGGCGGAGAAGGCGCGGGTTGTTACTGAAAGCCTTGCTCCCGGCGTGGGCGTATCGGAGGCCGCGCGTCGCTGGCACGTTGGCCGGCGGCAGGTCTACGTCTGGCGGCGTGAGGCGCAGGCGGGTCTACTGACGCTTCCGTCGGAACTGTCTCAATCCAATCCGCCTGAGCCAGCCTTCGTACCGATCGTGGCTGAGCCCGCGCCGCGCGCCGCGGTATTGCCTGCTCAGCCGGCGGTGGCGCCAGCGTCGACGATTGAGGTGGAAATTGCCGGCGCCGTGGTACGCGTGTCGCGTGGCATGGACGACAGTCTGCTCGCCGCGGTATTGCGAGCGGTGCGGATATCGGCGGCTTCGGCATGATCACGATCCCGTCCGGGGCGCGCGTGCTGCTGGCGACGCGTCCGGTTGATTTCCGCAAGGGCGCCCACGGTCTGGCGGCGCTGGCATCTGAGATGCTGGGCGAGGACCCATTCTCAGGCGTGGTGGTGGTGTATCGCAGCAAGCGGGCGGACCGGATCAAGATTTTGGTTTGGGACACGAGCGGCCTGGTGCTGATCTGGAAGCAACTGCAGCATGGCGGCTTTCGCTGGCCTGCGGTGGTGGATGGGGCGATACGGCTGTCGGCAGTGGAGTTCGCTGCCTTGTTCGACGGTCTGGATTGGACGCGGGTGCAGAGCTTGCGGAGGATTCCCACGCCGACGGTTGCGGGGTAGAATCGGGAGGCGATGCGTGCCACGCCCGACCCGATTCCTGAGCTGCCTGAGACGGCCGATGCGCTGCGGGCGCTGCTGCTGGCGGCCTGGGCCGAGCGGGACGGCACCATTGCCGAGCGCGACGAGATTGCGGCCGAGCGTGACGCGCTGGCGTTGCAGAACGACCGGCTGCGGCATCTGCTGCTCAAGCTCAAGCGCATGCAGTTCGGCGCCAAGTCCGAGCGTTTGCCGGACGAGCAGCTGCAGCTCGGCCTGGAGGACATCGAGCAGGCTATCGCCCAGGACGAGGCCGAGGCGGAGCGGCGCGATCCCGCGCTCAAGCAGGCGCGGGCGGCCAAGCGGCGGACGAACCGCGGCGCGCTGCCGGCGCATTTGCCGCGCATCGAGGTGACGCTAGAGCCGGAGGATACGGCCTGTCCATGCTGCCAAGGTGCCATGGCGGTGATCGGCCAGGACAGCTCCGAGCGGTTGGACGTCATCCCCGCCCAGTTCCGGGTGGTGGTGACCCGGCGGCCGAAGCTGGCCTGTCGGGCCTGCGAGGGCGTGGTTGTGCAGGCGGCGGCGCCGGCGCGGCTGATCGAGGGCGGTCTGCCGACCGAGGCGATGGTCGCGCACGTGCTGGTGGCGCGCTACGCCGACCACCTGCCGCTCTATCGCCAGGCGCAGATGATGGCCCGGCAAGGCGTCGAACTCGACCGCTCCACCTTGGCGTTCTGGGTCGGCTATGCCGCGGCCGAGGTTGCGCCGGTGGTGGCGCGGCTGCGTGAGATGCTGTTGGGCTCGGCACGGCTGTTCGCCGACGAGACGCGGGTGCCGGTGCTCGATCCTGGGCGCGGCCGAACCAAGACCGGCTATTTCTGGACCATCGCCCGCGATGACCGGGCTTGGGGCGGAACCGTTCCGCCGGCGGTGGTCTACAGCTACGCGCCGGGGCGCGGGCAGGAGCATAATGACCGGCTGCTCGGCACCTATCGCGGCATCGTGCAATGTGACGGCTACGCGACCTACAAGGCGCTGGCCGCGCCCTCGCGCGGCGAGACGGGCGGAGTGGCTGAAGGTTCCGGCGATGCGAAGCATCGCTGGAAAAGCCACGGAGGGGTGACGTTGGTCTACTGCTGGAGCCATGTGCGCCGCGGCTTCTATGACCTGGCCAAGGCCGGCAATGCGCCGATCGCCACCGAGGCGCTGGCGCGCATCGCCGCCCTGTATCGGATCGAGACCGACATCCGCGGCAAGGACGCCGGGCATAGGCTTGACGTTCGCCGGGCCAAAAGCCAGCCGCTGGTCGCTGATCTGCGCGTCTGGTTCGAGGCGCAGGTGGCGAAGCTGCCGGCCCGCGGTCCAACGGCCGTGGCAATCCGCTACGCGCTGAACCACTGGAACGGGCTCGAACGGTTCCTCAACGACGGACGTATCGAACTCGACACCAATTCAGTCGAGCGCGCGATGAGGCCGGTCGCTCTATCCAGAAAGAACTCGCTATTCGCTGGCAGCGATGAGGGTGGAGCAAATTGGGCGGCCGTCGCGTCGCTGGTCGAAACCTGCAAATTGAACGGCGTCGAGCCGCACGCCTACTTCACCGACCTGCTGACCCGCCTCGTTCACGGCTGGCCCAATGCACGCATCGACGAACTGATGCCCTGGCAATGGGTCAAATCGGCCGCCAGTTCCCCGTCAAGCCAGTAATACCAGGGCCGCGGAGCACCGCTTACGACGAACACGCCGGCGTAGACGGGACTGGTCAGCACCTGCTGGATCATCTGGCAGGTCGGCCGGACCCAGGTGATGCGGCCGGCCTCCGCTCCACACTGGATCAGGCGCGGCATTCTGAGGCAATGCTCGGCCAGGTCGCGCTGCACCGCACGGCCGTTGCGCAGCACGGTGAAGCGCTCGAAGATACGGGTGAGTGTTGCGCGCACCTCATCGTCGGGGTCAAGCACGACGCTGCCGTCGCCCAGGCGCCGATAGCCGACCGGCAGGCGTAAAGCCAACTCGCCACGCCGTGCCTTGTTGAGCAGATTGCCGCGCATCCTGGCGTGCAGGATATGCAATTCGGCGGCAAAAAGCGTGCCTTTGACGCCCAGCAACAGCCTGTCATTCGGATCCTGCGCGCAATACACCCCATCTTCGTCGGCGATCAACGTGCGGAATACCCCACAGAGCTCGATCACGCGGTGCCAGTCGCTGTTGCGGCGCGAGAGGCGCGAGACCTCAGTGACCAGCACGATGCCGACTTCACCCAGTCCGATCGCGGCGACCAGGTGCTGGAAGCCGCTCCGCGCGTGGCTGCTGGCGCCGGAGAGGCCCAAATCCTCATCGATGACTTCGACCTGAGGCGCCGCCCAGCCCATCTGTCGCGCCCGCTCGGCCAGTTGATACTGCCGGCGGGTGCTCTCCTGGTTGGTCAGCACCTGACGGGGCGTCGACTGCCTGACGTAGACGAGCGCGCGCAGGCGCAGATG
>JAVVHH010000263.1:0-3542 GCA_032249615.1 Acetobacteraceae bacterium | reverse complement strand
AGCTGACGGCCGCGCTTCAATACTGGGTGCAGTCCTTCCACGTCACCGACGCCGGCATCCGTGACATGCTGCAGGACATCGCCATGGAGGAGTTCAGCCATCTCGAGATGGTGGGCAAGCTCATCGTGCAGCACACCGCCAAGCTGGATCAGACCCCGGTGTTCGACGCCCCGCTGTTCCAGATCAAGGGCATCGGCCCGCACCTGGTCGATAGCCAGGGCAGTGCCTGGACCGCGTCCTACGTGCAAGAAGGCGGCAACGTAGTGCGCGATCTCCGGGCCGACATCTCCGCCGAAGCCGGTGCGCGCCAGACCTATGAAGCCTTGATCAAGCGGTGCGATGACGAGGGCACCAAGAAGGTCCTGGTGCATCTGCTGACGCGAGAAATCACCCACGCCAACATGTTCATGGCCGCCCTCAACCAGATGGGCAAGCTCGACAATCCGATGTTCGGCAACGTCGAGCCCGACGAGACGGTCAACGTCGTGTTCAACCTTTCCCAGGGTGACGACCATCGCGGTCCATGGAATCAGGGAACTATCTACAACGGACAGACGATCGATTACGTGGCTGACCCGCAACCAAAGCGTGGGCTACCGCCTTCGCCCGTGAACGCGGACGACGAGAAGCCCATGAGAACGGCCGCGGAATAGGCGATCCAAGCTCGGCGCTCCCCGGGGATTGCCAGCGCAGAGCTATTCGAGGCCCATCAGGTGAAGCAGCTTTGTTCCGGCCGCCGAGCGATGCCGCTCGGCGTGCCGGATCGTGTAGAAGCCCCGCTCAGGCAGCGTTGTCTTGATCTGTTGCAGCAAGCCGGCTTCCAAACCGGACGCGGCCACCGAAGCGGATATTGCTGTCGCCCCCATGCCGGCCTCCACGGCTGCCCTCACGGCCTCGTTGGTCGGCATTTCCATGGCAACCTTGAGCCGCTGGACCGAAATGCCGGCCGCGGCGATCGCCGCTTCGAATGCGGATCGGGTGCCTGAACCTGGCTCGCGCAGGACCCAATCGAACTCCGCGAGTGCGCTCAGATCGACGATCTCGTCGCTACGCTGCTCGTGTTCCGCGCCGACCACGACGATGAGCTGGTCCTTCGCCACCTCCGTCATGACGAACGCCGGATCATCCACGGCGCCCTCGATGAAGCCGATCTCAGCAAGACCTTTGTGCACCGCTTCTGCCACCTGCGCCGTGTTGCCGACACCAAGGCGGATGTCGATGCCCGGATGCGCGCGACGAAACGCGACGAGATGCCGAGGCAGCCAGTAGCTCGCGATCGTCTGGCTTGCGTACAACGACAGCGTGCCGCGCTGAAGGCCGCCCAGTTCCGACAGCACCAGCTCCGCCGCTTCGGCGCGCGCGAGCACGGCCCGCGCCTCGGCAAGGAACAAGGTGCCAGCCTCGGTCAACTCGATTCCGCGTCCGACCCGGTGGAACAGCTTCGCCCCGTGCCGGGTCTCCAGCGCCGCCACTGCGGCGCTTACGGCTGACTGCGCCAGGTGCAGGGCCTCGGCGGCCCGCGTCATGTGCTGGCGATCGGCGACCGCGACAAAGACTCGAAGCTGTTCCAGGGTCATGGGCAATGATCGCACTGCAAGCGGCTGCGTGGCTATGAGGCTTGCCCCATCATCGCGGGCGCCTCGAAGGCCCCGCCGTTGACCGTGCGGAGCCGCAACGTCGCGGCCGTTGCACTCGCCGCCGTGGCGCCATCGGGAGCCGGCAGCGTCACGGTAGCCGCCGCTCCCATCTTCGCCGACAGGCCGAATGCGCCCGGAGCAAAGCGGTTGTAGGCGTAGTCGTTTGCCAGTGCGGCTTTTGGCAGGTGGCTGAGTGCCGCGCCGTTCCATTCCTCGATCACGGCGCCATTCTTGCCGAGCAGCGCCACCTCCATGATGTTGGATGGCTCAGCCGGCGTGCCGCCGTCGAGATAGGCATGGAAGCGGACGGCGCCTCCCGGTAGCAGCCTGACATCGGCGACCGCGATATGGTGCTTCGCCGGGCTGACCGGGCCGCCATGGAAGGCGGTGACAACGGACCCGCGGTAGTAGTTGTACGTTGCCAGGTTGAACACCGCGGTCGCGGCGAAGACCGCGAGCGCCACGTTGCGGAACGGCCGGTCAGACAGCGGCAACGGCCGCGCGCCTGTCGCCCAACGGAACCATGCGCGCGAGGCCAGGGCCGGCCTGCGCTGGAGCCAGGTGGCGTCAAGCGAGAACGCTCCGCCGCCAGCCAGCATGAGCGTGGCTCCCATAGCGAGATTGCTTGCCGCCATCGTCCATTCGTCGATGCAGGTCGCGCCCTGCCACCCGAACATCAGCATGAGGGCAATCGAAAACCCGATCGAAACGAGGGCTGCGGCGCGCGTAAAGAGCCCGGCCATGAGGAACACGCCGGCGATCAGCTCGGCTGCGCTGAACAGGATCAGCGATGCGTAGAGCAGGTCGAAATGATGAAGCAGGAAGCTGATGACGTGGTCGGTGCCGAGGAGCGCACCCGGCATGGCGGACTGGAATTTGTTCGCCATCCAGCTCGCGGAGTGGGGGTCGAGCTTGGATGGTGCGTAGATGAACCGGCGCGACCCCCCTCCCCAGTAGATGAAGCCCTGAATGAAGCGGACCGACAGGAGTGCGAGGCCGGCAAGATGCCAGGCGTCTGGGGTCCGGGTGGCAGGCGGTGGGATGGCGGCACGGCTGTCCGCCGGCAAGGTCATTGCAGTCATGGCAAGACTCCGTGGCATGAGGCTGCCTACCCGGCAGCGTAGGGTTTGAAGCCGTAGCGCTCGAAAATCCGTAGCGCTTCAGGCGAGCGGATGAAGGCGAGCCAGGCGCGCGCGGCCTGCGGGTGCGGCGCGTCCTTCACTTCCGCGCCCGCATAAACAGCCTCGACATTGTCCGCGACAGGGATGGGAACCATCGCGATCGGATGGCCGGCCTGCTGCTGGAACTCGGCCTCCGACTGCCACGTGACACCGGCATCGGCGATGCCTTGCATCAGGAAAAGCGGCGTCTGCCGATGGTGGATATGCGTGAGGATGGTGCTGCCGTCACGCACCTTGCTGCCGTAGACGCTCTCGGCAAGTGCGTCTCCGCCAGCTTTGGTCAGCGCCTGCTTGATCTGGCGGGCGATGCCCTCGAACGCCGGGTTGGGCATGGCGAGGCGGATGCCGGGCTGGCCGAGGCTCGCGAGATCCGTGACATGCGCCGGGTTGCCGCGCGGCACCATGATGGCAAGCGTGTTGGTGACATAGGGAACCGGCTCGCCTTCCAGCAGCCCCCGCTTGACCAGCCCGCCGACCTTCTTCAGCCCGGCGAAATAGGCGTCGGGCTTCTCCGTCCAGGTCATGTTTCCGACCGTGATGGTGCCACCCGCCTCCATCTGCTTGACGAGCAGGCCCGGCGGGATGGTCTCCCAGTAAATACGGCCCTTGTAGGCTGGGTGGGCCGCCTCGAACGCCTGCACCAGCGGCGCCATGGCGAAGAAGTAGTTGCCGCCGACATAGAGCACCAGCTTGGGGTCGCTGGCATCACCGTGGAAGTCGGCGA
>JAVVHH010000262.1:0-3609 GCA_032249615.1 Acetobacteraceae bacterium | reverse complement strand
TGGTTTACGAAACGCCGGAGCTGATCAAGCCGAACCCATTCCCGGTCGGCTACCAGTAGAGTTACAATAACGGAGAACAGGCGATGTTCGCAGGCTACTCGATGGGCGAGCTCGGTTCGATCATGGCGATGCAGGGCTTCGCCGGGCTGATCCTGTTCTCCGTTTTCGTGCTGATGGCGCTCGGCTTGGCCATCATCTTCGGCCAGATGGGCGTCATCAACATGGCGCACGGGGAGTTCATGATCCTCGGCGCCTACGTTACTTATTTTACCTCCCAGATTTTCACGAACTATCTGCCGAGCCTGTTCGGCGGATACTTCTTCGTGGCCGTCGTGCTCGCCTTCGTCGCGTCCGGCTCGCTCGGCATGCTGGTCGAATGGGCGCTGATCCGCCGGCTGTACAAGCGCCCGCTCGACACGCTGTTGGCGACTTGGGGGCTGAGCCTGGTGCTGCAGCAGGTGTATCGTTCCGTGTTCGGCGCGCGCGAGGTCGGCGTGGACCAGCCCGGCTGGATGATGGGCGCGACCGACCTCACCGACACGATCCAGATCCCGATCAACGGCATCATCGTCATGGTGCTGACCACGGTGATCACGGTCGGCGTGTTCCTGCTGATCTACCGCATGGGCTGGGGCAAGCAGGTGCGCGCCGTCGTGTCCAACCGGATGATGGCCAGCGCGGTGGGGATCGACACGGAAAAGGTCGACCGGATCACCTTCGGCATCGGGTGCGGCATCGCCGGGGTCGCCGGCAGCGCGTTCACCATGATCGGGTCGACCAGTCCGACCGCCGGCCAGCTCTACATCGTCGACACCTTCCTGATCGTGGTGTTCGGGGGCGCGGCGAGCCTGGCCGGCACGATCGCCTCGGCTTTCACCATCTCGCAGGCACGCTCGACGCTCGAATTCTTCCTCAGCGGCTCGATGGCCCAGGTGCTCGTGCTGCTGGCGGTGATCATGATCCTGATGATCCGGCCTCAAGGGCTGTTTGCCCTCAAGGTTCGTCGGTGAGGAGCGCCCGATGACATTTCTCAACCGCAAAGACATTCTCTGGCTCACCGTGCTGGCGATCCTGCTGCTGGCGGTGTTTCCGCTCGCGCTCGATGCCTTCCGGCTCAACCTGGTCGGCAAATATCTGACCTACGGGTTCGTGGTGCTCGGCCTGGTGCTGTGCTGGGGTGATGCGGGCATCCTCAGCCTCGGCCAGGGCGTGTTCTTCGGGCTCGGCGGATACTGCATGGCGATGTTCCTGAAGCTGGAGGCGTCCACGCCGGAGGCGACGAAGATCCAGTCGACGCCGGGCATCCCCGACTTCATGGACTGGAACCAGATCACGTCGCTGCCCTGGTTCTGGCAACCGTTCCACAGCCTGGTCTTCACGATCCTCGCCGTGCCGCTGGTGCCGATGCTGCTGGCGTTGGTCGTCGGCCTGGCGATGTTCACCCGCCGCGTCGGCGGCACCTACTTCGCGATCATTACCCAAGCGGTAGCGGCGATCCTGACGATCCTGATCATCGGCCAGCAGGGCTACACGGGTGGCGTCAACGGCATCACCGACCTGCGCACGCTGCTGGGTTGGGACATCCGGCCGGACCACGCGAAGATCGTGCTGTATTTCGTCAACGCCGGGCTGCTGCTGGGGTGCGTGCTGCTCGCGCAATTCGTGCGGCGGAGCAAGCTCGGGCGCATCCT
Organism: Acetobacteraceae bacterium; assembly: GCA_032249615.1. GTDB lineage: Bacteria > Pseudomonadota > Alphaproteobacteria > Acetobacterales > Acetobacteraceae > JAVVHH01. Next base: position 1,918 of record JAVVHH010000262.1, on the reverse strand, counting down.
GGTGGCGATGCGCGACAAGGAGGACCGGGTGCGGTTCTCCGGCTACGACGTCGCGCACTTCAAGGTGTTCGTGTTCTGCTTCGCGGCCGCGGTGGCGGGCATCGGCGGCGCGATGTTCACGTTGCAGGTCGGCTTCATGTCGCCGTCCTTCGTCGGCATCGTGCCCTCGATCGAGATGGTGATCTATTGCGCGGTCGGCGGACGCACGTCGCTGCTGGGCGCGATCTACGGCGCGCTGATCGTGTGCTGGGCGCGCACCTCGTTCTCGGAAGCCGCGCCGCAAGCCTGGCTGCTGGCGATGGGCTCGCTGTTCATCCTCGTGGTCGTGGCCTTCCCGAACGGCTTGGCAGGCGTCTACCGGCAATATGTCGAGCCGCTGGTGGACCGGCTCATGCCCAAGCCGATGGGCCGCGCGCCGGCGCCGGCCAGTGCCGAACCGGCACGGATCATCGAGCAGGGGGCCGGGCAATGAACGATTTCCTCCTCTCCGTCGAAGGGCTGACGGTGTCGTTCGACGGTTTCCGCGCCGTCGACGATCTCTCCTTCTATCTCGACCGGAACGAGATCCGCGTGATTATCGGGCCGAACGGCGCCGGGAAGACCACGGTGCTGGATTTGATCTGCGGCCGGACCAAGGCGACCAGCGGCTCCGTCTCGTTCGAGGGACGGGAGCTGACCAAGATGAAGGAGCACGAGATCGTCCGCGCCGGCGTCGGCCGCAAATTCCAGACGCCGTCGATCTACGAGGACCTGACCGTCTTCGAGAACCTGGAGATCTCGTTTCCGCGAGGGCGCTCGGTGTTCGGCGCGCTGAGTTTCAAGCGCGACAGCGTCGTGCGCGAGCGGGTGGAGCAGATCGCGCGCGACATCTTCCTCGACGCCCATCTCGACGAGTACGCGGAGTATCTGAGCCACGGCCAGAAGCAGTGGCTCGAGATCGGCATGCTGCTCATCCAGGACCCGGCGCTGCTCATGCTCGACGAGCCCGTTGCCGGCATGAGCGTCAGCGAGCGCAAGAAGACGGCGGAGCTGCTGCACCGCATCATCCAACACCGCTCGGTGCTGGTGATCGAGCACGACATGGGGTTCGTAGAGGACATCGCGCACAAGGTGACGGTGCTGCACCAGGGCCGGGTCATCTCCGAGGGCTCCATCGAGCACGTCAAATCCGATCCGAAAGTCGTCGAGGTGTATCTTGGGCACTGATCAATGCTGAACGTGCGCGGGCTGCGGGCGGGGTACGGCCAGAGCGAGGTGCTGCATGGGCTCGACTTCAGCCTGGGCAAGGCGGAAATCATTGTGGTGGTCGGCCGCAACGGCATGGGCAAGTCGACGCTGATGCGGTCGCTGATCGGCGCCATTCCGGTCAAATCAGGCACGATCGAGCTGGACGGCACGGACCTGGCCAAGCTGCCGAGCCATCTGCGGGTCAAGGCGGGGCTCGCCTACGTGCCGCAGGGCCGGATGGTGTTCTCGACCATGACGGTGCAGGACAACATCGAGACCGGGCTGTTCGTGCACGGCGGCAAGGCGGTTCCGCCCGACATCTACGAGCTGTTCCCGGTTCTGAAGGAAATGCGCGCGCGTCGCGGCGGCAATCTGTCGGGCGGGCAGCAGCAGCAGCTCGCCATCGCCCGCGCGCTGGCCACCAACCCGAAAGTGCTGCTGCTCGACGAGCCGACCGAGGGCATCCAGCCTTCGATCATTCTCGAGCTCGGCCGCACGTTGCGCCGCATCCGCGACGAGCGCGGGCTGAGCATCATCGCCTCCGAGCAGGTGCTGAGCTTTGCGCTCGACATCGCCGACCGGGTCATCGTGCTCGAGGGTGGGGCGGTGGTGCACGAGGATAACAGGGCCGACGTCGATCAGGAGATCGTGGCCCGCTACCTCGCCGTTTAAATCTGTAGGGAGAGAAGAC
>JAVVHH010000261.1:0-3684 GCA_032249615.1 Acetobacteraceae bacterium | reverse complement strand
TCGCGCCGTAACCGGCGAAATCACAGGTGAGTCAACCTCAACCGATCCCGCTCTAATCCCAGCCGGCGCGCGAAGGCCTCCCGGAACATACCCGAGCTGGCGACTGTCTCCGCCTTGGCGTTGATCGGTCTGCGCGCCTGCTTCGGGTCCTTCGTCCGGTGCGACAGGAATCCCCAATTCAGCAGATCGAGACGGCGCTCGCCGCTTTCGGGATGCCGGCGCACCGCCAAGGCGTCCCGCGTCGGCGCCATGTTCCAGGTCGGCGCAATGTTCGGCAGCGGGTTGACCGTCGGAACAACGCCGCGAGCGCTTCGGGCGGGAGGTAGGAGGCGTATCGGCCGCACATCGTGTTCAGATGGACCCGTGCGGTCGCGGCGGCCAGTTCGGCGCTGACAAGGAGGTTCTGGCGTCTCCCCTTCGGGGCCGCGTCGGCGGGCTCCGCCCCGAGCCGCATGCGGACGGGCCAGCGACTCACCGCTAACAGTTGCGGGGGCAGCCGCCGACTTGCCCCCGGACCGGAGTCCAGCCAGGGCGCACGGCGTTCCCTTTTCACCCGCTCGCGCGGGACCATCGACGCCTCGAGTCTGCCCCGCATCGTCTCCAACAGCAAGGAGTAGGTAAACTATCCGCAGCTGCACAGGATCATCTCGGGCTTTCTCGGCCGCCTCGGCCAGCAGACTTCGTCCGTGTTGGGAGCCCAGCTTCGGCAAGCCGGGCAGTGTGTCCAGCGGCACCGGCAAGCACTTGCTGGGCCTCCACTGTTCACGCCACTGTTCACGCCGGATGAAGTCATGCGCTTCGGGGGTCACTGCGAAACTGCACGCTAAGGTCGGGTCAATGAGCGGTTGGGCGTGCCCGTCGCTTTGGCGGCAAGGCGGCGACGGCCTTGGTCAGCCAAGCGACGGCCCCTGGCGTTCGGTGCCAGGCCGGCCCGCATTCCTTGACGTATTCGGTCGCCTCGTCCGGGCCGCCCATGGTGATGTAGTCCCCTTCGGAGGGTGTAGGCGGCTTGGTTCCGGCGAGGATCCCGGGCACATGCTCATTCGCTGCCCAGGCTTCCCGAGCCAACTTCGCGGCCCGCTCGTCGCCTTCCCCGCCGTCGCGGAACGCCAGCAACGCCTGGGTGTAGAGCCAGAAGGCGGTTCCCTCGTCCTCGTAGGAGGCCAGCAGTTCCTTCAGCGCGGTGGTTTTGCCGCGCCGCAGCAGGCAGCCGGCGAGGAGGTATCGAATTCCCTGGTTGTCGTTCGGGTTCAGCCGGAGCATGTCGCGGAAGTGGCCCATGGCGCCGTCCTCGTCGCCGAGCTTTAGCAGGGTAAGCGCGAGGCCAACCCGGGCGCGCATGTAGGGCCGCGTCTCGAGAAAGCCCCAGAAGTGCCCCGCATACTCGGCGAAGCCCTCCGGCCCGAGCGCGAGTTCGCCGGCCTCGACTCCCTTGGCGTAGAAATCCCGCGCCTCCTCCACCGACTGCGCGGCCTCCTCGGCGAGGAGGACATAGGCATCGGCGCAGAGCGGCGAGATGCCGAGCGCCTTGCGGGCGAGCGCGATCCGGGAGCGGGAGGTGGTCTGCTCCCAGGCTTCGTACATCACCTCCTGCGCCTTCTCCGTCGGGTCATCGCCGCCGCACCCGCTGATGGCTGCCAGGAAACCCTCCATCGCCCGCCTGTCCGGCAGGGCTGGCGTGGCAGCCGCCTCGGACCGCGACGGGGTCCTTTCGGTCTTCTTGGCCCGAGGCTTCTTCGAAACTGGCATTCCCCACTCCTGCGCTTCATCCCGCCGCGGCAGCTCTGGCCCGAGGGCCGGCCGTCCGGTGCTGGGCGACGATGCGTGATACCGTGGGCCCACTGATGCCGAACAGGCGGCCCATCTCGGCGCCGGTCTTCCGCCCCGAGATGACGCTCTCGGCGATCTCGCGCCGCCTGGCCGCGTCCAGCTTCGGCCGCCGACGCGGCCCTCGGCGCGCGCGGCGGCGAGGCCGGCCGAGGTGCGCTCGCGGATCATGGCGCGCTCGAACTCGGCGAAGGCGCCGACCATCTGCATCATCATCCGCCCCGCGGGCGTGGTGGTGTCGATGCTCTCGGTCAGCGAGCGGAAGCCGCGCCGGGGGCGGCGATCCGCTCCATGAGGTGCAGCACGTCCTTCAGCGACCGCGACAGCCGCGACTTCGCCCTCGCGCAGCTGGTCGAGCAGGCGGTGCAGCTCCGGCCGGTCCCAGCGCCCGCCGGAGGCGGCCTCTTCGAAGATCCGCCGGCAACCCGCCGCGCGAAGGGCGCGGACTGCAGGGCGTTGGTCTGCTCGTCGCCCTTCAACACGCGCGCGTAGCCCAGCAGCATCCCCTTCGCCGCCTCGGGGGCGGCTTTCGCAAACGAGGGTTTGCGCACAGGTCGCCGGGCCACGGCAGATCCTCGGGTTTCGGCTTTCGATATCCTCTTTCAGATCGGCTTCGAAAGGCAACCGGTTATGAACCGCGCCCCGCCACCGAGCCGAGGCCGCCATGCCGCGTCGTACCCTGCTGTCCGCCGAAGCGCTCTCGCCTGTTCGGCATTCCAGCCGACCGCCCGAGATGGCCCGGCACTACGTGCTGGACGCGGCTGACCTGGCGTTCGTCCGGACCCGGCGCCGCAGCGCCAACCGCCTCGGCTTCGCCGTCCAGCTCTGCCTGCTGCGCCACCCCGGTACGGGCCTCGGGCCAGGTGAGCATCCGCCCGTGGCGATGCTCGCCTTCGTCGCGGAGCAACTCGGCGTGCCGCCGGCCGCCTTCGCCGCCTACGCGGCGCGCGACCTAGTTTTACTGTGTCATTTCTCTATTCTGAATTCGGTCTGAACCTGTAGACAGCAAGGGCATCGCGGCAGCCGGTTGACGAGACCGACGGTAAGATGGCGTCGGAGCGTCGCGATGGAGTTCACGACGTGGCGTTCAGGCCGGATGGGCGGCGCCGGCGAAGGTTCCATCGGCGCCGCCGATGGAATGGCCGGCGGAGGGGGCGCCGCGCGGCTGGAAGCCTTGGGGTAGCGCAGGTGCTTCGATCCGCTTGCGGGTGAAACGGCTCGGAGGGGGGAAAAGACAGCGCTCGGCGACGAGGAAGCCATAGGCTGCGATGCAGAGGCTGGCGTGGTGATGAAAGCCGCGCCAGCCGCGCCCTTCGTAGTGCCCGAGGCCGATCTCCTGCTTGAGTTCCTGGTAGTCGCGTTCGATCAGCCAGCGCGCCTTGGCGATGTGGACGAGGCGCTTGAGCGGGGTATGCGCGGGCAGGTTGGAGAACCAGTGTTTCGCCGGCTCTGCCGTGCCCTCGGGCCACTCGATCAGCAGCCACTCCTCCGGCCAGGGTTGCGCGCGCAAGGTGTCCCGATGCGCGGGGCGGACCCGCAGGGCGGTGAAGCGGGAGGAGAGTTCGGTCTTGCTGCCCTCGCGCCACGCAACATTGCGCCAGGCGCGCGCCAGCAGGCTCATGGCCAGCGCCTTGACCGAGACCGGCTGGTGCTGCGGGCTGCGCCGCACCCGTGTCGGCCGGCGTCCCCGACCGGACCAGGGCGCGGGCGGCAGCGGGGCCGTGCCGGGCGGCCAGACGCTGCTCGCCGAGCGCACGCCCAGCACGTAGCGCAAACCAAGGTCCGCCACACCGACGCGGAAGTCGGTCTCGTCGCCGTATCCGGCATCGCCCAGCACGACACCCATTGGCACGTCGT
>JAVVHH010000260.1:0-3718 GCA_032249615.1 Acetobacteraceae bacterium | reverse complement strand
GCGGCTTACCGCCCTCAGCAGTGCGGCGAAGATCGTCGACCCGTCGCCGGGGGCCAGGCTGCCGATGGCGGCCAGTTCGAGGCCCCGAGCCTCGATTGCAGATGGGGCTCGGTCCAACGTTAGACGACCGACCAGTTGCGGTTCCTGCAGCAGCACATTGGCGATCGCCCACTGCCGCAGCACGTCATGCCGAAACTCAATGATGTCGTGACTGGGCTCGCGTAGAGTCTGGCTTACCACCAGAGCATCGATGACATGCGGCGGTTCGGTCGAACCGTCATGCGGATCGACCCCTTCGATTAACTCAATCGCCAGGCGGCGGAGCAGGCGGCGACTATTCCTCCTGAGAGGGCCGTCATCGCAACCGTCGCCGCCCGTCTCCCACCACTGCCGGGCCATCTCCGCCTCGGTCCGCGGCAACGCCGGATCGCTCATTGGCGAGCGTCTTTTCGCCAGCCTGCCCAGTCGGAAAAGGTTGCGTGTAACAGCCGAAGCCGGGTGCCGGTCGTCGAGGAGACCTTGCAGCTCTGGACTGCCGTCCCGCAACTCGGCCAGATCCTGGTCATCGAGGTCGTCGACAAGGCGCGGCGGGGCACGCCCGAGCCGTGCCACCGCGTCGTCCGGGATGAACGAAGGCGCTTCCAGGCCGAACTCCTGCCTCGCGCTTGCGACGACGGAGAGGCCCGGCACGGTTGACGCCTCGCGGACAAGGTCCCGAACGGTGGTCTGTTCGCCCGGGCTGAACCTGTCGAGGTTGTCGAGGAAGAGCACGGCACCGCCGCCGGCCGCGAGGTCGGACAGCAGGTCTGTCGCGCCATCGGCGAACCCGATCTGGGCGCGCATGGCGGGCCAACCGCCCGGGGTAGTCCTTCCCGGCGAGAGGAATACTACTTGGGCCTCTGCCGACAACTGGGCAGCCAGGTGCCGCAGAAGCGCCGACTTCCCGACGCCGGCATCGCCTCGAACTTCGACGTAGCGCCCGCTGTCCATCGACGCCCTCAGGGCGGCCAGGTGGGCGGACCTGGATAGGATTACCCCGCCGACGTCATCGTCGATGTCATTGTACGCGTGCCGCGCTGCTTCGGCGACGGCTCGGCGGGCGGTGGCGTAGCGACGTTCGCCCGCGAACCGGAACTCATGCAGCTCTTGCCTTAGTTCTCCAGTGGTGACCGAACCGCCGGTGGTGGCCAGCGCGAGCGCGTGGCCGACCAGTCTCGACCACAGCGACCCGGCAAGATGCACGTCGTCGTCATGCAATGAACGTCGAGCCCGTTCCAACATGAGTTGCTCCCATTCGGAGCCAGCCACGTCAAAGTCGAACGGGAGGATCTGGAACCTCCGCAATAGCTCCCAGGTCGTGGCGTCGTCGCTAGGTGCTCCCGCCTTGGCGAGATTGGACCTGAACGTCTCCGCGAATGCCCGCATGGGCTCATTGGCAATGCCCCGCAGCGCGAGCCGGGCGAAGAGTTGGGTGGCCGTCGTGTTCCTCGCCCACATCAGCACGTCATGGCATAGACCCAAGGCAGTTCGGGCCGACCGTGCCAGCGCCACCGCCAGCTCGTGACGGCCCTGTTCACCGCCGTCTCCGCGGGCGGAGGCGGCCTGGCCCACGACGTCTGCGAAGACAGAATCGGAGTGTGTGAAGCTCACCGTCCGCTTCACCTGAATCTCCAGTATCGCCTCGCTACCGGCCGCGTCGCGGGCGTGCACGACGACGTCGTCAAGCGGAAAGCCCTCGGGTGCCGCTTGGACCTGCACGCTCTCTACCAGCGTGTTCGGCAGGCCGCGGGGTGGAGCGCCAGCAAGCATGGCGAGCATGTAGCTCGCGGCAACCTGGGCCTCGAACAGACTCCCGGCCGGTCCGGTCGACGCCGGGCTGCTCGCGCCTCTATGGGGGGGCAACGCCGGGTCGGAATTCATCGGCGTCGTGTCATCCTCCGTCCGAGTCATGCTGTGGCGAGGGCTGCACCTCGATAGCGTCGGCCATCCGCGCGATCATCTGCGAGAACTGCGACTGACGGCCGAGTTGTTCCTGCTGCCGGCCCTCCCGCCAGGCCTGTTCCACACCGAGGCGCCGCAACAATCCCACGAGACGTCCAGTCTGGCCGGCAGCGGTCGCGATAGCGCTCGGCGCGACCCCCGCGTCGAACAGCACGTGCACGACTTCAGGCAGGGTCATGTCAAGGCATAACAACGGTGCAAGCAGTTCCCGAAGGTCGTCGGCCGCCGCTTCGTCCGCAGCATCCCCAAGACGATGTGCGAGATGCGCGGCCAGGAGTTGGTAGCGTGCCCGCCACGCAGGTTGAGCGAGCAGTGATGTCTGTGCGAGGGCGCAACCCCGCACCGCTCGAAGCAATGCCCTCCAGAGCGAGCGGTATGCGGACGACCGAGGGTCAACGGCGTCCAAGCCGAACATGAACCACGTCACGGCGATGACGGTCGCGTCACCGGCGTGCCCGCCCGCCGACATCGTCGTGTGCCGGGCTTGGTCCCGGATCGGCGCCATGGATCGCCACAACTCCTCGAACCATGCGGCGGGATCCGGATGGCGTCCGATCACTGCCGCCATAAGCCGTCGCTCCGCATTCGACGAGGCGGCAAAGCCATCCTCCTGGCCCGTGGTATGGAGACCGAGACCGAGAACCTCCCGCACGAGAGTCGCCGCCATAGATTGGCTACCTACCTCGCCCAATCCCGCCGCCGAGATGGCCGCCACCGCGCGGTCGCGTCGCCAGGTTTCGTGTTCGGTCCGGATCCACGGGAGGGCGTCCCGCCGCATCGACAACGCGGAGGCGAGTTCGAGTATCAAGTCCTGCAGCCAGATGCTCGGGCGGTCGCTCGCCACCCCATGTCCAACACGAAAGGCGCCCCGATGCATCAATCGCTGGAGCCAGGCGTGGCCGAGATCATTTCCATCGGCCCTCTCTAGGACCGCGCTCACAACCTTCTCAGCGGCAGACGCGAAGGCCTTCGACGGAAGGAAGCCATCATCGCATCCCGCGTCGGCGAGTGCCGCCAGGTTCTGCTCGACCGCCGCGAGGACCAGGACGGGTGCCTTGATCCAAGGTAGCCAAGTGCCACCGTCGAAGCATGGTCTGGCAAGCTCCAGCAGGCCCAACAGATCGGCCAGATTCGAGCGGTCCGACGAATATGCGAGGATGTGCCGGCTGGGCTCGGGATGCGGGAAACGATCGAGCATTCTCAGGAAGCCGGCCGGGTCGCTCAACCTCAAGACATCGAACGCCGGCTCATGCTTGACGAGAATGATCCTGAAGTGTGGGCTGGGCCAAACATCGTCCAGCCGGGGCTGCTGACGAAATCGCTCCACGAGCGCGCACATGTTGTCCCGGTGGGCGTAGACGATCCTCCGGGGCGCCCAGGTGAACGCGTGTACCAACCCCTCGAGGCACGCCTCCAACGCGGCCAACCTTGCCGGGTCCGACCTCACCTCATCCGCAGCGGCGGCAGAGAATGCGCGCCAGCCGGCATCCGAGCGCAGGATGCCAGCCGCGGCGTCGAGCAACCGCGTGCTCGGCGCCCGCGCGAAGCAGGCGCCCACGGCGCGGCCCACAAGCTTGTCGGCTCCATCGTCGGCACGGCCTAGCAACGGGCCGGAGTCATGCGCGTCGGGCTGGGAGCCATTCACGCTCAGGCTGACGGTTCGTACTAGGGCGTTCAGGCTCGCCCGTTGCTCCGGGGCCATCTCCCCGTCCCGGCG
>JAVVHH010000259.1:0-3807 GCA_032249615.1 Acetobacteraceae bacterium | reverse complement strand
CGTCCCAAAAAGTAGCCGTTGCGACAAGCCGGGGAGCGCGGAAGCGCCCGAGAGCTGCCGAGATTTCCTCGGCCATGCCGAGCGCGATGCCGCGGCCGAGCGGCGCGCCCACGCTGCGGAACGGCAGCACCGCCATGCGCCATCCGAGCTGATGATCGGGGATGCCGGCCGCTTGCGAAAAGGTCTGCGGGAAGCGGTCCAGCGTCTCGGGGCTGAAGCTCCCCAGGGATGGATGGCCGAACAGACGATTTGGATCGAACGGCAAGCGATGCGGGGAGCGGCTCATCGACGCGTCAGACTGCCCAACTTCGCGGTTTGCGCCAAGCGCCGTCGCGGACGCCGGCGCGAGAGCGCGGCGATAGCCGATCTCCGGCCACAACCGATCGAGATAGGCATCGAACGTCGGCGAGATCCCTCGCAGATCGCGGCAGAGAATGTTGGTTGGGTTCGCCGGGTCGATCTTCGCCGCCTGCTCCGGGCTCATGTCGAGAACGTCGACCCAGAGGGAGGCCGGGTCGAGCACGAGCCGGCCGCGCCGGGTCGAGATGAGATAGGGCCGCCCGCATGCCGCCAGGAGCGGCTGCAGTTCGCCGAGTGCCTGTCGCAACGAGTTCGCGACTGCCTCACGTTGCTTATTGGGCCAGAGCAAAGCCCCGGCCACGGCGCGCAACGCGCCATGGGGTCGCGCCATCCCAATAATGCAGAGTAGCGCGCGCGCCTTCCGGCTGACTGGCAACAAGGACCGGCCGTCCACACTGTCCGCTCGGAAATCGCCGACGAGCGTAAGCCGGATTCGAGTGGCCGGCATCTGATCGGCTATCGAGCGTTGCTCGATTTGGACGACCTCACCATCCATTTTGTTTGTCCCACAACCTCAGGCTGTCTAGTTGGCGCTGATACACCACCTTTCCATAAATTGTATGCGTCATGCAAATGTCTGCTTACTGTGCCGCACGCGCTCTGCCCCCCGCGGTCGCCACAGGATGGAAAAAGACGAAGCGTTGCGACCCATCTCACCCCTGAGCTCCCGATTCACTCTCCTTCTTGGTTTCGTCGCCGGCCTCCCAGCGCTATCGATCGACCTGAGCGCGCCGTCGCTGGCGCTTTTGCCGGTTGCATTGAACACGACCGTGTTCGTCGCGGGCCTGTCGTTGTCGCTGTTTATATTGGGTTTTGGTGTCGGCCAGTTCGCGGGTGGCCGGCTGTCGGACCAGCTTGGCCGGCGGCCCATCCTGCTCACCGCCCTCGCCGTCTACACTTTCGCCGGCCTATGTTGCAGTTTAGCCACCACGGGTGGCCAGCTCGCAACAGCTCGGTTGCTGCAGGGCGCCGCTGCGGGCGCCTGCTCCGTGCAGAGCTATGCGATGGTGCAGGACCTGTTCAAAGGCGAGGCCGCCCGGCGCAAGCAGGCCTATGTCAGCGTGGTTCTCACGCTCATGCCCATGATCGCCCCAGCGGTCGGTGCGCTAGTGATCCTCGTCGCGGGTTGGCGCGAGCTGCATCTGCTCATGGCGCTCGGCGGTTTGATCCTGGCGTTCATCGTCGCCCTGTTCGTCTCCGAGAGCCGGGACGTGCCGGCCGAATCGCCGCAGCGCGGCACGGGAGTGAAAGCCGGTCTGGCCATGCTGGGTGAAACCGGCTTCCGGCAAGTCGCTGTCGTCAACGCGCTCAGTTACGGCGCGATCTTCACCTATATCGCGGGTGCCCCCGTGGTCATCATCAACCAGTTCGGGTCGACGACCGCAATGTATGCCGCAGTATTCGCGTGTACTGCAGCGGCCCTGACGGCTGGTGCGTCCGTCAACGCCAGGCTTGCCGGACAGTTCTCCGCGTCGGCGCTGGTCGGTCCGGCGCTAGTCGCGCAAACCATCGCCAATGTCGGGCTGCTCGGGGCCGCTGCCTTGCTCCCGGCGTCCTCGCCACTGCTCCTGTTACCCCTTTTGATCGTCGGGTGTTTTGCGCGCGGCGTGCTGTCACCGAACTTCGTCCACCTCGCGCTGAGCGGCCAGCGGGAGCAAGCGGGCCTCGCGGCAGCGCTGATCGGGTTGACCCAGCTCGCTACGGCCTCGGCCGCCAGCGCGCTTCTCGCGCGCGTGCTTGGCCAATTCGGTGCGCTCAGCGTCGGCGCGATCATGGCGGCGCTCTCGCTGGCGGCGCTCGGCGCATGGGCGCTCGCTAGCACGGGCCGCATCTCGCCGCAGCCCTGAGAGCCGGTACTTGCATCCGGTCGTTGACGACTTATGATGCAGTGCAGCAGGGATGGAAGCGTTCTGTTCGTAAACCGGCTCGTTGCCGCTCGACAGGACAGCATCATGCAGCACACTCAGGCCTTAAAGCGTTTGCGGGATTTCTTCCGCCGCGATACCGACACCGAGCCCGATGCGCTCAGCGGCCCGACCTTGATCGAACAAGAGCCCGATCTCGCGCGGGAAGCGTCGCGCCACAACGTTGCGGTTTCCTCTTGGGCCGCGGGTGGCCACGCCATCGACTGAGCCGCCCCCGATCCCCATCGGCGTTCTCTGCGCCTTATGACAGAATGGCCGAGCAGACGAGGGGAGCCGATGAAGGTCCGATTCGAAGTCGATTGCACACCGGACGAAGCGCGACAATTTTTCGGGTTGCCGGACGTCAAGCCCATGCAGGAGGCGATGATGGAGAAGATCGAAGCGCAGATGGGAGAGGCCATCGAACGCTTCTCGCCGGACGCCCTGCTGCGGTCATGGCTGTCGCTTGGCCCCGCCGGGGTCGACACCATGCGCGACATGTTCGATCGCCTGCTCAAAAGCGGGCGTTCTCCCGGTTAGCGGCGCGCTGACTTTCCGCGCAGAAGCGCCTACATCACAGCAATGACCGACACGCCGCTCGACCGCATCCGGAACTTCTCGATCATCGCGCACATCGATCACGGGAAATCCACCTTGGCGGACCGGCTGATCCAGTCCTGCGGCGGACTGACCGAGCGCGAGATGACGAGCCAAGTGCTCGACAACATGGACCTCGAGAAGGAACGAGGCATCACCATCAAGGCGCAGACGGTCCGCCTGACCTACAAGGCCAAGGATGGCCTGACATATACGCTGAACCTGATGGACACGCCGGGTCACGTCGACTTCGCCTACGAGGTGAGCCGGAGCCTGGCGGCTTGCGAAGGCAGCCTGCTCGTCGTCGATGCAAGCCAGGGCGTGGAGGCGCAGACCCTGGCCAACGTGTATCAGGCGCTCGACGCCAAGCACGAGATCGTGCCGGTCTTGAACAAGATCGATCTGCCGGCGGCCGAGCCGGACCGTGTCAAGCAGCAGATCGAGGACGTGATCGGTCTGCCGGCCGACGACGCGGTGATGATCAGCGCCAAGACCGGGATCGGCATTCCCGACGTCCTCGAAGCTCTCGTGACCCGGCTGCCAGCGCCAACTGGACGAGTGGACGCGCCGCTCACGGCGTTGCTGGTCGACAGCTGGTATGACCAATATCTCGGGGTCGTCATCCTCGTGCGGGTGAAGGATGGCCGTCTCAAGCGCGGCCAGCGCGTGCGCATGATGTCGACCGGCGCCGCCCACCAGGTCGAACAGGTCGGCGTGTTCTCCCCCAAGATGATCCCGGTCGCCGACCTCGGCCCCGGCGAGATGGGCTACATCACGGCCGCGATCAAAACCGTCGCCGACTGCAACGTGGGTGACACCATCACCGATGACCGCTTGCCGGCCACCGAGGCGCTGCCCGGCTTCAAGCCGAGCGTGCCCGTCGTGTGGTGCGGTCTATTCCCGGTCGACGCCGACGACTTCGAACACCTCCGGGATAGCCTCGCCA
>JAVVHH010000258.1:0-3817 GCA_032249615.1 Acetobacteraceae bacterium | reverse complement strand
CCGCATCCCCCTCCCCGACCTCCCCCACCAAACCCATCCAAACAGGTATCCGCGCGTCTACTGACCAGGTCATGATGTAGACATAAGGATATATTTATGTCATTGGAAGCCCATGGACGCTCTGATCATGGCGCTGAGGGCGTGTGGGGAACCGACGCGGTTGCGGTTGGTGGCGTTGGCGGCGCGGGGGGCGTTTTGCGTCGTCGAGCTGACCGACATCCTGGGGCAGTCGCAGCCGCGGCTGTCGCGGCATTTGCGGCTGTTGTGCGACGCGGGGGTGCTCGAGCGGGTGCGCGAGGGTGCCAACGTCTGGTTCGGGCTCGCGGCCGAGGCGGGGCTGCCGCGCGAGTTGCTGGCGCACATTCCGGAGGACGATCCGGTGATCGCGGCCGACCGGAGGGCGGCGGCGCGGGTTCTGGCCGAGCGGGCCCGGGTCGCGTCGGAGAGTTTCCGCAAGCAGGGGGCCGATTGGGACGAGATGCGGGCGTTGGCGCTGCCGGCTGCTGCGATCGAAGAGGCGCTGGTCTCGTTGCTGCCGCCCGGCGGGGTCGGGCGCGTGCTGGACGTCGGCACCGGGACGGGGCGGATGCTCGAGCTGCTGGCGCCGCAGGTGCAAGCCGGATTGGGGGTCGATGCGAGCCGGGCAATGCTGGCGCTGGCGCGGGCGCGCCTGGCCAAGCCCGGGCTCGGGCATCTCTCCGTGCGTCAGGCGGACATGTACAGCCTTCCGGTGGCGCGGCGGTTCGATCTCGTGCTGCTGCACATGGTGCTGCACTACGCCGAGGACCCGGCCGCGGCGCTGCTGGAGGCGACGCGGGCGTTGGCGCCCGGCGGCATGCTGATCGTCGTCGATCTGCTGCGGCATGATTGGTCGGCGGTGACGGACCGGTTGGCGCATCGCTGGCCGGGTTTTGGGGATGATGAGATGGCGGCGCTGATGGAGCAGGCCGGGCTGCGGCCCGACCGGGCGCGGTCGGTCAGCGGCCCGTTTGAAACGAGGCTCTGGGCCGCGGTTCTCCCGGTGGAGGAAGCGGTCGAGACTGAAAGATTGGAATTGGCTCAATGACCCGACCGCATCTGCTCGACGCGCTGCGCGACCAGGTCTTGCTCTGCGATGGCGCGATGGGGTCGCGGGTGCAGGCGCTCGATCTCGAGGTTGAGCGCGACTACTGGGGGCAGGAGAACTGCACGGAGGTGCTGAACCTGTCGCGGCCGGACCTCGTGCGGGAGATCCACCGCGGCTATTTCGAGGCCGGCGCGGACATGGTTGAGACCAACACGTTCGGCGGCTCGCCCATCACCCTGGGGGAGTTCGGGCTCGAGGCGCGGACGCACGAGATCAACAAGGTGGCGGCCGAGTTGGCGCGCGAGGCGGCCGACAGCTTCGCGGACGGGCGGCATCGCTGGGTGGTGGGGTCGGTCGGGCCCGGGACGAAGCTGCCGTCGCTCGGCAACATCGCCTACGACCCGCTGGAGGCGGCGCTGGCCGAGCAGGCGCGCGGGCTGATCGCCGGCGGTGTCGACGCGATCCTGATCGAGACCTGCCAGGACACGCTGCAGATCAAGGCCGCGGTGAACGGGGCGAAGATCGCGCGGAAAGAGGCGGGAACCGACACGCCCATCTTCGTGCAGGTGACGGTCGAGACAACCGGGACGCTGCTGGTCGGTCCGGACATCGCGGCGGCGGCGACCGTGATCGACGCGCTCGACGTGCCGCTGATGGGGCTCAACTGCGCAACGGGGCCGCAGGAGATGGCCGAGCACGTGCGCTGGCTGGCGGCGAACTGGCGTGGGTTCCTATCAGTACAGCCGAACGCTGGTCTGCCCGAGTTGGTCGATGGTCAAACGCGGTATCCGCTCGACGCCGCGCAGATGGCGAGTTGGGTGGAGCGGTTCATCAGCGAAGATGGGCTGAACCTGATCGGCGGCTGCTGCGGGACGTCCGTGCCTCACATCCAGGCGCTGGACGCGATGTTGCGGCGGCGGGGTGGGTTTAGGCCGCCCCCGGTGGCCCGGAAGCCGGTTTGGGTGCCGTCGGTGGCGAGCCTGTACGGGCAGACGGCGCTGCGGCAGGAGAACAGCTACTTCTCGATCGGCGAGCGCTGCAATGCGAACGGCTCGAAGAAGTGGCGCGAGTTGCAGGAGCGCGGCGACTGGGACGGCTGCGTCGGCATGGGGCGCGAGCAGATCGGCGAGGGGTCGAACAGCCTCGACGTCTGCACCGCGTTCGTCGGGCGCGACGAGCTGATGGAGATGACCGAGGTGGTCACGCGCTTCACCTCGAGCGTGAACTCGCCGTTGGTGATCGACAGCACGGAGACGCCGATCATCGAGGCGGCGCTGAAGCTGCATGGCGGCAAGCCGATCATCAACTCGATCAATTTCGAGGATGGCGAACAGGCCGCGAGAGACCGGCTGGCACTCGCAAAGAAGTTCGGGGCGGCGGTGATCGCGCTCACGATCGACGAGACGGGGATGGCCAAGACGGCGGAGGCGAAGCTCGAGGTGGCGCGCCGGCTGGTGGCGATCGCGGAGGAGTTCGGGCTGCCGCAGTCGGACCTGCTGATCGATCCGCTTACGTTTACGATTGCGACCGGCAACGAGGACGACCGCAAGCTGGGCCAGTGGACGCTCGAGGGGATCAAGCTGATCCGCGAGGCGTTCCCGGACGTGCAGATCGTGCTGGGGCTGTCGAACATCAGCTTTGGGCTCAACCCGGCGGCGCGCGCGGTGCTGAACTCGGTGTTCCTCGATCACGCGGTGCGGGCGGGGATGAGTGCGGCGATCGTGCATGTGAGCAAGATCCGGCCACTACACCTGATCGCGGCCGACGAGGTGAAGGTCATGGAAGACCTGATCTTCGATCGCCGGGCCGAGGGCTACGATCCGCTGCAGAGGCTGCTGGAGATGTTTGCGGACCGGAAGGCGGCGGATGCCGTCAAGAAGGTGCGTGCGGAGACGGTCGAGGGGCGGCTGAAAGACCGGATCGTCGACGGCGACCGGAAGGGGCTGGCCGACGAGTTGGACGAGGCGCTGCAGAAGATGCCGCCGCTCGACATCATCAACACGGTGCTGCTGGACGGCATGAAAGTGGTGGGCGAGTTGTTCGGGGCGGGCAAGATGCAGCTGCCGTTCGTGCTGCAATCGGCCGAGACGATGAAAGCCGCGGTGGCGCATCTGGAGCCGCACATGGAGCGGGTCGAAGGGCAGGAGAAGGGCACGATCGTGCTCGCGACGGTCAAGGGCGACGTACACGACATCGGCAAAAACCTGGTCGACATCATCCTGACGAATAACGGCTACCGGGTCGTGAACCTCGGCATCAAGGTGACGCTGGCCGACATGGTCGCGGCGGCCAAGGAGCACCGGGCGCATGCGATCGGCATGTCGGGGCTGCTGGTCAAGAGCACCGTGGTGATGCGGGAGAACCTCGAGGAGATGGCCCGGCAGGGGCTGGAGATCCCGGTCATGCTGGGCGGAGCGGCACTGACGCGGAATTATGTCGAGGACGATTGCGTGCGGGCGTATGCGTGCGGCCGGGTCGCGTATGCGCGGGATGCGTTCGACGGGCTGAGCCTGATGGACAAGGTCACGGGCAATGGGTTCGACGACTATCTCGCCGCGATCCAGGCCAAGCGGTCGGGCAAGGCGCGCAATACGAGCCGGACGCTGGGCCAGGCGGATGCGCGGGCGTTCCGGCCGGTGGATGTCGCCGCGGTACAAGCCAGGCGGCGGCGGCTGACGCAGGACGTGCCGGTCGCGGAGCCGCCGTTCTGGGGCGCACGGGTGATCGAAGCGCCGGCCAAGGCGATCGTGC
>JAVVHH010000257.1:0-3831 GCA_032249615.1 Acetobacteraceae bacterium | reverse complement strand
CCAAGCCATCGCAAGGCGATCTCACCTGAAAAGGAAAATGCAACTGTAATGCTAATCTGGTCTCACCACAATAGCCCGAGCAAACAAGGGACGGCAGATGGCAACCATGACGCTGCTGAACACAACGGTCGCTTTGCCCATCAGCCATTTGGCGCCGTGACCTTCACTCCCTTCAAGGGTGGCCGGTTACATGCACGACGGCCTCGGGGCAGCCAAGCGGCCGTTAGAACAAGCCAGTGATGGCGCCTGAAGGCGCGAGACCAATGCCTTCCGAGGCCGGGACTCTGGGCAGGCCCGGCATGGTCATGATCTCGCCGCAGATGGCAACCACGAACCCGGCCCCGGCCGAGAGCCTGACATCGCGCACCTGCAGCACGTGCCCGCTGGGCGCACCAACTGCCTTGGGGTCGGTGCTGAAGCTGTACTGCGTCTTAGCGACGCAAACGGGGAGATGGCCGTAGCCTTCCTCAACCAGGGCGTCGAAGGACCGCCGTATGGCGGGATCCGCTGTCACGTCGGCCGCGCCGTAAATCTCCGTCGCGATCGTGCGAAGCTTGTCCCAGGGGGGCATATCGTCCGGATATAGCGTGCGGAACTGGGCCGGCTCTGCCTCGATCATATCCACGACTGCCTGCGCCAGCTCGGCCGCACCCTCGCCGCCTGTCGCCCAGTGGTCGGCGAGTACGCAGCGCACGCCGATGCCCGCGCATAGTTCGCGCAACCGTTCCATTTCTGCGGTGGTGTCGGCGCTGAAGCGGTTGACCGCGACCAGGACGGGGACGCCGAATTTGTGGACGTTGCGAACATGCTGGGCCAGGTTCGCGAAGCCACTCTCCAGCGCCGCGACATTCTCCTCCTTCAGCGCATTCTTGGCGACGCCGCCGTGCATCTTCAACGCCCGGATCGTTGCCACCACTACCGCCGCAGCCGGCTCGAGACCGGCCACTCGGCACTTGATGTCGAAAAACTTCTCCGCCCCCAGGTCGGCGCCGAACCCGGCCTCCGTCACCACGTAATCTGCCAGCTTCAGCGCGGCGCGAGTGGCGATGACGCTGTTGCAGCCGTGGGCGATGTTGGCGAACGGGCCGCCATGGATGAAGGCCGGGTTGTGCTCCAGTGTTTGCACCAAGTTCGGTGCCAGCGCGTCGCGCAACAGAGCCGCCATTGCGCCCGCCGCCTTGAGGTCGGCAGCGCAAACCGGCTTGCGGTCGCGCGTTTTGCCGACCACGACACGCCCCAAGCGCGCTTTCAGGTCGTCGAGGTCGCGCGACAGGCAGACGATGGCCATGACCTCGGAGGCCACGGTGATGTCGAACCCATCCTCGCGCGGGGAGCCATTCCCGATGCCGCCCAGGCCGTTGACGATGGAGCGCAACGCCCGATCGTTCATGTCGAGCGCCCGGCGCCAGGTGATACGCCGCGGATCGAGGCCAAGCTCGTTGCCCCAATACAGGTGGTTGTCCACCAGAGCCGCAAGCAGATTGTTGGCCGCGGTGATGGCGTGGAAGTCTCCGGTGAAGTGAAGATTGATGTCCGCCATCGGGACGACTTGGGCGTAGCCCCCACCGGCGGCCCCGCCCTTCATGCCGAAGCAGGGGCCGAGCGAGGGTTCACGCAGGCAGGCGATGGCGCGTTTGCCAATGTGGTTCAGGCCATCCGATAGCCCCACAGTGGTCGTGGTCTTACCTTCGCCCGCCGGGGTGGGCGTGATGGCGGTTACAAGGATCAGCTTGCCATCGGGCTGGCCGGCCAACGAGGCGATGTGGTCGAGGTTTAGCTTCGCCTTGGTGTGCCCGTATGGTTGCAGGTGCTCCGCCGCGATGCCGAGCCGGTCGTGAGCAAGCTCCAGAATGGGCACCAGCGTGGCCTCGCCTGCGATGTCGGCGTCGCTCCGGGCAGCGCGGTGCTGGCCGGGTATCCCGAGATGTGGGCTTTGCACGGGCACATTCATTCGATTTCCCCCCCAATTCGCACTAGTTAGTTTCCGGCGCGGTTGTCCACTCATTAAGCGCTTATCGTTGCACGCGCCTGAAATCCAGAGTAGGCGGCGATCGTCGGTAGAAGGTGCCCGTGTGCTGGTGGACCGCTTATGGCCGCGGGGATTGCATCGGGACGGGGCGGAGATCGATCTTTGGCCGAAGATTTGGAGCCAGCGCCCAACTGCGCCGCTGGCTCGGCCACGCTCCCGCAAGATCGCCTGAGTTTCAGGACTGCTGTAGGGCGGAACTGGCCAGCAATGTGGCGCCGGATGAATCGCTCGCCATTGTGGAGCAGGGCAAGCCGGTCACGCTGCTGTTCGGAGCAAGGGACATGGAGCGCAACAACGGAGTCGTGCTGCTGGCGCTCTGTGCCGGGGCTAACTGTGTGATGCCGACAGCAAGCTTTTCACACTTGCCTTGCCGCCGCCGGCCTACGAGGTCACCCGCAGCACCCCCGTGTTCACCGAGGCGACGGTCCCGCCCGGGCTCCCGTGTTCGCATCGCACCGCGCCCGGCACCTGGCGCTGGTTCGCGTGCTGGAAGGCCGGCCGCTCTATCGGGTTCTCGACCCGGCGTCGGAGCGCGTCCTTGATCCCGCGGGCGCGCCCGGTCGGGTCGAGCCCGGTCTGCCGCACGAGGTTGCCCCGCTGAGCCCGGTCCGCTTCCTGGTCGAGTTCTATGGTATGAGGGAACGGCTGTAGACGTTGCTGCTCTGGCTCCTCCCTCAAGCGCCAAAGGACAATCCGCCATGTCTTCACCCGTCGGTCGCGACGACATCGGCGCGAGTTTGGAAGATCATCGGGCAGACCGTTGCCGCCCGCGCACCCTCGCGCCGGGCCTGATCGTGCTGGCACAGGCGCTCTGGCTGCGGCCCCGGCTGGACATGCGGACGCGACAGGTCGTGGATGGCGGAGCGACGCCGCCACCCTCCGGCCTGCACCGCGCGGATGTGGCATGCGAGCTGGCCGCGCTACTCGGCCTTGGGCTGACGGGCCGCGCGGCTTGGGGTGGTGGGAGATGACCAATGGAGCGGAGAGCCGGCTGGGTGAGCCGGCGCAGGCCGAAGCTGTGGAATACACCTCGCCGCCTTGCATGCTGCACGAACTCGACCCGGCGTTCCTAGAGCACCCTGATCGGCCGAGCCCGACTGCCGGGTCACCCCCAGCAACGGCCATACAAGATTGGGAGGAGGTCCGCCTGTGGCGCAAGGCGAAACGAGCGGTGTTGATCGAGCGGCGATTGGCCATGTCGGCTTCAGAGCGGGCCGCGCACAGCGAGGCGATCACGGTGGCCCTGCTTCAGGTTCTATCATCTTTCCCCGCTGCGCTGATCGGCTTCTTCTGGCCGTTCAAGGGCGAATACGACCCTCGCCCCTTGGTGCGGTCCCTGCATGCCAAAGGGACGGGGCTGGCCCTGCCGGTGGTCGTCGAGAAAGCGAAACCTCTGATCTTTCGTGAGTGGCGGCCCGGCATGGCAATGACAAACGGGGTTTGGAACATCCCTGTCCCTTCTATGGGCGAGCCGGTCGCACCTGACGTTTTGCTCGTGCCGATGATCGGCTTCGACAGACAGGCATTTCGTCTTGGCTACGGCGGCGGATACTACGACCGGACCCTGGGCGCGTTGCGGACCAGACCACGAACAGTCGGTATCGGGTTCGGGCTTTCGCAGATCGCCACGATCTACCCCCAGCCCCACGACATACCCATGGATCTGGTCGTCACCGAACAGGGGCTATTCCCGCCAGTTACCGATTCTAGACACGCGTAACCACATCGAGCGGTCGAGGCCGACGAAGCGCGTGATCACAGCCGGTGCAGTAGGCCAGAGGCTCGCATAAGCGCGGACGGAA
>JAVVHH010000256.1:0-3832 GCA_032249615.1 Acetobacteraceae bacterium | reverse complement strand
TGCGCAGTTTCGTCGCGGCACGGCACGAGACCCGTATCGAACGCTTCCGCGCGCTGGATGCACGCATGCAGGACGGTGCAAGCCGGATGGCGCGTGCTCGGATCACCGCCTCGATCCCGGGCATGGTCCTTCGCCAAGCCGATCCCGAGTATGGCGTGCTGACGCGCGAGTTGGCCAAGCGCCAGCGCCACCTGCCGGTCCGGCAACTGGCGGCGCGGATGCCGAAGGCGCTTCGGCGACTGACGCCGTGCCTGATGATGAGCCCGCTTTCCGTGGCGCAATACCTCCCGCCGGAGGCCGAGCCATTCGACCTCGTCATTTTCGACGAGGCCTCGCAGATCACGACCTGGGATGCGATCGGTGCGGTCGGGCGGGGTCGCCAGGTCATCGTCGTCGGCGACCCCAAGCAGCTGCCTCCCACCAGCTTCTTCGAACGGCGGGCGGGCAGCGGCGAGTCCGAAGCGGTGGAAGTGGAAACCCACGACCTCGACTCCATCCTTGACGAGTGCCTTGGCGCCGGCATCCCAGCCGTCGCACTCAGCTGGCATTACCGCAGCCGCCACGAAAGCCTGATCGCATTCTCCAACCAGGTCTATTACGGCGGCGGGCTCGTCACCTTCCCCTCTCCGATCACCCGGGACGACGCCGTCTCGTTCCGCTTCGTGCCGGATGGCGTCTACGCGAGGGGTGGGGCACGGACGAACACGCCCGAGGCTCGTGCCGTTGTTGCCGAGGCGCTGGCCGTGCTGCGGGCGAGACCGCAGCGATCGTTGGGGATCGTGACGTTTAACGCTGAGCAACAGTCCCTCATGGAGGACCTGCTCGACAAGGCGCGGCGGGACGACCCGGCGCTGGAGCGGCACTTCGGCGACGAAGCCGCCGAACCGGTGCTGGTCAAGAATCTGGAGGGGGTGCAGGGCGAAGAGCGCGACGTCATGCTGTTTTCGTTGACCTACGGCCCTGACGCCTCTGGCCGCGTTTCGCTCAACTTCGGGCCGCTCAACCTGTCGGGGGGAGAGCGGCGCCTGAATGTCGCGGTGACGCGGGCGCGGGAGCGGCTCGTCGTGTTTGGAAGCGTGCGCGCCGAGCAGCTCGATTTGGCGCGGACCGGTGCCACCGGCGTGCGGCATCTCAAGCAGTTCCTCGCGTTCGCAGAGCACGGCGCACGCTCCTTCGCCACCGCCAACCAAGGCCCACTAGGTGAGCACGAGAGCCCGTTCGAGACGCAGGTGGCGGCACGGCTGCAGCGGTTCGGATGGATGCTGCACCCGCAGGTTGGTGTGTCCGGGTTCCGGATCGATCTCGGAATCGTCGACCCGGACGCGCCGGGCAGCTACCTGGCCGGCGTGGAGTGCGACGGCGCCACCTACCACCGCGGCGCGACTGCGCGCGACCGCGACCGGTTACGCCAGGCCGTGCTGGAAGGGCTGGGCTGGCGCATCCTGCGTATTTGGTCGACGGATTGGTGGACCAACGCCGACCGCGAGGCGGAGCGGCTCGATGGGCAGATCAGGGCGTTGCTGGACCGCGCGCGCCAAGCCCGCGCCGAGCGGGCGCACGCCGACGCTGCGGCGATCGCGCCCGAGGCGGACGAGCCCGAGGCCGATGCCGCCGAAGACCCCGCCGCCTCGTTGGTGGCTGGCGAACCGTCCGGCGGGTCCACAGCCTTGGCCGAGCTGTTCTATGACCCCGCGTATCGAGATCGGTTGGCGGAACAAGTCGCGCGCCTCGTCATCGAGCAAGGTCCGCTCCGAGAGGACCGCCTAGTTCAGATCGTCGCCCGATCGCATGGGTTCGGGCGAGCGGGGCGGGAGATCAGGGAGCGGGTGATGGCCGTCATCCCCGCGGCGAGCGCCGTCACCACGGAGGAGAACGGCCGCTTCATCTGGCCGGCGGGGACCGATCCCGAGGCGTGCGACAGCTTCCGCGACCCGGCGCCGGGTCAGTCGCGCGATCCGGGCGAGGTGCCGTTGCAGGAACTGGTCGTGCTTGCGCGCCGCTGCCTTGCCCGAGGAGAGGCTGAAGAGGCGGTACTGATCGCGATGCGGGATGCCTGCGGGCTGCAGCGCCTGCGCGAGACGTCGCGAAATCGCTGCCTCGAGGCCGTCGCCTTGGCGCGGGGCTGAGCCGATGGCGATCACCTTCATTCACGCGGCCGACATCCACCTCGACAGCCCCATGGCGGGCATGATGCGGCGCGACCCGGCGTTAGCCGAGCTGACCGCCCGCTCCACCCGTGACGCCTTCAGCAACCTCGTCGACGCCGCGATAGCCCAAGACGTCGACTTCCTGTTGATCGCCGGCGATCTCTACGACACGGAGCACAAGGACTACGAAACCGGGCTGTTCTTTGCGCGCGAGATGCGGCGGCTCGGGCGGCCCTGCGTGATGATCCATGGCAACCACGACTCCGCCTCGCAGATCACGAAGTCGCTGCAGCCGCCGCCGAACGTCACCATCCTGCCGAGCGATGCCGCCGGGCTGGTCACGCTGGAGCGGTCGGGGGTGGTGATCCACGGCCAGTCGTTCGCCGCGCGCGCCGAGGCCGAAGATCTAGCCGCGAGCTATCGCAACCGCGTGGACGGCGCTTTCAACATCGGACTGCTGCACAGCTCCATGGAGAACCCCGGCAACCACGCGCGCTATGCGCCATGCCGGCTCGAGACGCTGGTGAACAAGGGCTACGATTACTGGGCGCTCGGACACATCCACACGCGCGCGACGTTGCACGAGTGGCCGCACGTCCATTTTCCGGGGAATACCCAGGGGCGGCACGTGCGGGAGGAGGGCTGGCGCGGCGCGACGCTGGTGTCGGTGGACGAGGGCCGAGTCCGCAGTTTGACGCCCATCGCGACGGACGTGATCCGTTGGACGGTGATCCGGTGCGACGTGTCGGCGAGCACGTCGCTGAACGAGGTCGCCGCCCAAGTTCGGTTCGAACTGGCGGCGGCGCGACTGTCGGCAGAGGGACGGCCGCTGATCGTCCGGGTCGTGCTGACGGGCGCCACCGCTCTGCACGCGGCGCTTCTGTCCAGTCCGGCGGCGATCTACGCCCGCTGCACCGCCGCCGCGTTGGACGTGGCCGACGACGTCCACATCGAGCGCGTAAAGCTGCAGACGGCGCCGGCGTCGACGGATCGGACGGACCTGGCAGCCCTTGAGGAGGCGGTCCGCTCGGCCCTCACGGATACCGGGGTCGCCGAATCGCTGTTGAAGGATTTCGCACGCCTGCGGGGCGCGGTTCCCGACAAGGCCGAGGTGCAGGTGCCGCAGAATCGCGATGAACTGGCCGACCTCCTGGACGACGCCTGGAGCGTGATCCGCCATGCGTTGACCGGTGCGGCGTTCGACGCCGACGAGGCGTCATGAGGTTCTCGAGCCTCTCGATGGAGCGGTACGCGCATGTCAGCGGGGAGGTGCTGACCTTTCCCGCGGACCGCGGTCTGCACGTGGTCATGGGCGCCAACGAGGCGGGCAAGTCGACGGCGCTAAAGGCCATCGCCGACGCTCTGTTCGGTTTCGACACGCGCCGGGTCAAGGCGCTGCGCCATCCCGATGACCCCCGGATCGGATTCGCGTTGCTGGCGTCCGACGGCACGGAAGGGCGGTTCGTCCGGCGCAAGAAGAACAAGGACCCGCTCCTGAACGAAGCCGGCCAGCCCGTCGCTGAGGCGATGCTGCTGCGCTTCCTGGGCGGGACGGCGCGGCAGCGGTTCGAGGAGGTGTTCGGCCTGAACGGCGAGCGTCTGCGCCAGGCCGGCCGCACCATTCTCTCCGAGCATGGTGAGGCCGGGGCGGCGGTGCTGCAGGCCCAGACCGGGCTGCATGGTCT
>JAVVHH010000255.1:0-3851 GCA_032249615.1 Acetobacteraceae bacterium | reverse complement strand
CGAGTTGCCGCCGTCAGCCTCCGGCTGACCGCAACGTCTCGTCAGTGCCCGCCACAGTCGTGAGTGCTCTGTAGACCGTCGCGGCATGAACGTTGAGCATCCGGGCGATCGCCCGGACAGGGGTCCCCTCCCCCATCAGTCGTTGCGCCAACGCGATCTGATCCGCCTCCAACTTCGCCGGTCGCCCAAAACGCACCCCGCGCTGCATGGCCGCGATTCGGCCGGAGCTGGTCCGCTGCTGGATCAGAGCCCGCTCGAACTCTGCGATCCCGGCGAACACCGTCAGCACCATGCGTCCAGCCGGCGAAGTCGTGTCAGCCCACGGTTCGCCGAGACTGCGCAGGCCGGCGTCGGCTTCCCTGAGCTGCTCAGCCACCTCCAGCAGATCGCGCGTGGAGCGCGCGAGGCGATCGAGGCGGGTGACGACCACGACGTCCTTCTCGCGAACCTGATCGAGCAGCCGCGCGAGTTGGGGGCGATCGCGGCGAGCACCCGAGACCTTCTCCTCGTAGACCCGCTTGCACCCCGCCTCCCGGAGCGCGGCGCGCTGGAGGCGAAGGTCCTGGTCATCGGTCGAGACTCTGGCGTAGCCGAGAAGCATGGATGCGTCGCAGAAGTTGTCGCAGTTCACCTACATTGTGCGACAGACATTTGCAACGAGGAAAGTGCCCGTCCGGCCTTGGGCGGCCGCCCCGTCGCGATAGTTAGGACATTTGCGACGCGAAGTGCTTCGCCTTCAGGCGATGGTCATTGCGATCGAGTAGGTCGTCCCTTCGCCGAAGCGGCTAGTGATAGGTGACCCCAGCGCCAATCTTCCCTCGAAAAATCCAGTAAGCGTAGCCTGTGTAAGCAAGGATGATTGGGAAAAGAACGAGCGCACCGACCAAGAGAAAACTCTGGCTCTCGGGCGGAGCCGCCGCCTGCCAGATGGTGATGTCCGGAGGCACGATCAGCGGCCAGAAGCTGATGCCAAGTCCGAGATAGCAGAGCACGAACCATAGCTCGGCGCAGATCAGTGGCGTCGCATGGTGACACTTCTTCAGCCCGCGCCAAAATACCCAACCGACCAGCGCAACGAGCAGCGGCACCGGGCTCGTGAGCGCAATTCCGGGCCAATGGAACCAGCGAACCGCAAAGCGCGGATTGAGAAAGGGCGTCCACAGGCTGACAATCACGATCAGACAGAGCGTTGCGATTGCCAACACGGCTGCGTATCGACGATTCAGCGCCTGCAAGTGGCCGTCGGTGCGCCAGACCAGCCAGCTTGCCCCGAGCAAGGCATAACCCACCACGACCGACACGCCGCACAGCACGGTAAACGGTGTCAACCAGTCCCACCATCCTCCCGCATAGGCATGATCGACAACGTGGATGCCCTGGAGCAAACCGCCGACAATCGAGCCGCCGCAGAACGCCGCATCCCACCAGAAACGGCCCCATGACGTAGCCCTGAAGCGGAACTCGAAGGCCACGCCGCGGAGGATCAGGGCCAGCAACATGCCGATCAGGGTTGGGTAGAGGGCGGGGAGGATGATGGAGTAGGCGAGCGGAAAGACAGCGAACAAACCGCCTCCACCCATGACCAGCCACGTCTCGTTGCCGTCCCAGACCGGCGCTATCGAGTTGACCATGACGTCGCGTTCGTCCGGGCGTCGTTCCACCAGGAACAGGATGCCGACGCCGAGATCGAAGCCATCCAGCAGCACATAGAAGAGAACGGCGGCAGCCAGAAGGAACGCCCAGATCGTGGTGACATCGATGCCGAGCATGTCCTCTACTCCGCAGCGCCCGGTTGTTCCTGTACGGCGCCGGCAGGGCCTGGCGTGATCCCGGCGCTTCGCTGCGGCAGCTTCGGGACGCCGGGCTCGCCTATCTCAGGGGCCCTGGCCATGAGCCGCAGCAGAAACAGCAGCGCGGCACCGAAGACGACCAGGTAAACGACGGCAAAGGCCCCGAGCGACAGCGCAACGCCAGGCGTGCCGATCGGCGAGACGCTCTGGACGGTGCGCAGCAGGCCATAGACGGTGTACGGCTGCCGCCCGGCCTCGGTCACAGTCCACCCGGCGAGCATCGCCGCGAACCCGGCCCGTCCCATCGCCACGGCCACGCGCTGGAACCAGCGTGATCCATAGACCCGTCCCCTCCGGCGCAACACCCCGCCGAGCATGCCGAAGGTCAGCATGAGCAGACCGAGCCCGACCATGATTCGGAACGCAAAGAACACGACCGGCACGTAGGGAAGATCGTCCGGTGGGAACTCACCAAGGGCCTTGATCGTGCCGCGCCAGCTATGGGTCAGGTAGAGCGAACCGATGTGCGGAATCGCGATCTCGGCACGGTTGCGCTGCGCCTCCTGATCAGGGACGCCGAAAAGGACCAGCGGCTCCCCACTTCCAGGCGCTCCGTGCTTCCAGTCGCCTTCCATCGCGGCAACCTTCTGCGGCTGGTAGCGCAGCGTGTTCTCCCCCTGGATGTCACCGGCGATGATCTGCAACGGTGCCGCGACCAGTATCATCCACAGAGCCATCGAGAACATGGTGCGGGCGCCGCCGTTCCGCCGGTCGTGCAGCAGGTGAAACGCACCGACCGCCGCGACCACGAGGGCCACGCTGAGATAGGCGGCGCCCATCATGTGCACGAAGCGGTATGGATACGACGGATTGAAGATGACCTTCCACCAATCCTGCGGAAAGAAGCGGCCGTCGACAATCCGATAGCCGGCCGGCGTCTGCATCCAGGAATTGCTGGCGAGTATCCAGGCGGCGCTGACATGCGTGCCCAGTGCGACGAGGCACGTCGCCGCGAAGTGCAGCTTCTTGCCGACCCGCTTGATGCCGAACAGCATGACGCCCAGGAACCCGGCCTCTAGGAAGAAGGCGGTGAGGGTCTCGCATCCGAGAAGCGGGCCGAGTATCGGCCCGGTCTTGTAGGCGAACACCGACCAGTTCGTGCCGAACTTGTACGACATGACCAAGCCGGAGACCACGCCGACGCCGAACACCAGCGCGAAGACTTTTAGCCAATACTGAAAGACGTCGAAATAGACCTGCTTGCCGGTCCGGAGCCACACGCCCTCCAGGACCGCGAGGTAGGCTGCAAGCCCGATCGAAAACGCCGGAAATATGATGTGGAACCCGACCGTGAAGGCGAACTGCACACGGGCGAGGTGATAGGCATCGAGCGCCATCGTGGAACAATCTCCTTGGCCCCCGGCTGCCGCCGTGGGTGTGCAGCATGACGCCGCCCCGGCGTTCGGCAGGCATTGCGACGCAAGAGAGATGTGAGCGCCGCCTCCACCGACCAATCGGCATGCGCGATCGAACCGAGCGCCGATCGGCATTGGAAGTCGCATCTCCTCCTGCCGACGTCTGCGAAAGCAGATTCAGGAGAAAAGGCGATGACATACTGCGCAGGACGGCGCGCTGCCTTGCAGACGCTCGGCGCTGCCGCCGCCACCACGATAACCGGCACACGGGCGCACGCCGGTTAAAGCACCGCGGCCGCGGCAACCCTGGTGCCGCAGGACGGAAGCGCGCTTCGAGCGCTGATGACGCAACTTGCACAGGCGCCGCGGCGCCGTCGGTTCAAGACGGTTCCGATGATCCTGACCGAGCCCGACCAATGGGACCATGAAGCGTTGCAGGCAGTGCTGGCCTACAAGCCGGAAACCAAGCAGGCCTGGGACATGACGGAGATCGGCGGTCCCTGGCTGAATCTGATGCGGAATGCTCTCAACGCGCAAATCTGGTCGTTCAAGCACCCGGACTTCTTGGTCGTCGCCGAATGTCACGGCACGGCGCAGGTCGCACTCTACGACCAAGCCATGTGGGACAAATACTTTCTTGGCAAGC
>JAVVHH010000254.1:0-3868 GCA_032249615.1 Acetobacteraceae bacterium | reverse complement strand
CCGCGGGCGGCGCCCCCAACCCCCCCCCCCCCGCCGGGCGCTGAGCTGCGTGGGGGGTCTCGGGGTCCGGACGGGGGCCGGGCCCCCGGCCACGCGCCCCCACCGCGCGTTGACGGTACGGCACGGCGTGGCTAGAGCCACGCATCGCTAACAATCAGGTGCGCCCGTGCAGCTCGAAGCCATTCCGGTCGGCAAGAACCCTCCCGACGACGTCAACGTGGTCATCGAAGTTCCGGTCGGCGGCGAGCCGATCAAGTACGAAATGGATAAGGCGTCCGGTGCCCTCTTCGTGGACCGGTTTCTCCATACGCCGATGCGCTATCCGGGCAATTACGGCTTCGTGCCGCACACGCTCTCCGACGATGGCGACCCGATCGACGTGCTGATCGCCAACACGCGGCCGATCATGCCGGGTGCGGTCATCAACGTCCGCCCGATCGGGGTGCTGCGGATGTCCGACGAGGGCGGCGAGGACGAGAAGATCATCGCGGTGCCGTCGCCCAAGCTGACCAAGCGCTATGTTGACGTCACCGAAGCCATGCAGCTGCCTGAAATCACCCGCGACCAGATCAAGCATTTCTTCGAGCACTACAAAGATCTCGAGAAGGGCAAGTGGGTGAAGGTCACCGGCTGGGGCGATGCGGCCGAAGCCCGGCAGATGATCACGGAGGCGATCGAGCGGGCCGGCAAGAAAGCTTGATGCCGCGCCCTCTCTCGCTTGCGGGGGAGAGAGGGTATAGCACGCCTTGAGTTTCCGGCCCTCCCGGGCTGACACGAACCCCCGCCTCTTCGGAGCCCGCTATGGCCGCCTACCAGTACGTCTACGTCATGAAGGATGTCACCAAGGCCTTCCCGGGGGGCCGAGAGGTGTTCAAGGGCATCACGCTCTCCTTCCTTCCGGGGGTGAAGATCGGCGTGCTGGGCGTTAACGGCGCCGGCAAGTCGACGCTGCTGAAGATCATGGCGGGGATCGAGAAGGAATACGGCGGCGAGGCCTGGGCGGCGGAAGGGGTGCGCGTCGGCTATCTCGAGCAGGAGCCGAAGCTCGAGGAGGACAAGACCGTCTCCGAGAACGTCATGCTGGCCTTCTCCGACCTTAAGGCGGCAATCGACCGGTTCAACGCGATCAGCGAAGCGTTTGGCGAGCCGATGGACGACGACAAGATGACCGAGCTGCTCGCCGAGCAGGCCGAGCTGCAGGAGAAGATCGACGCCGAGGACGGGTGGGAGCTGGACCGCCGGGTCGAGATCGCACTCGACGCGCTCCGCTGCCCGCCGCCGGATGCCAACGTGGCGAACCTATCGGGCGGTGAGCGCCGCCGTGTCGCGCTCTGTCGGCTACTGCTGGAGAAGCCGGATCTGCTGCTGCTCGACGAGCCGACCAACCACCTCGACGCGGAAAGCGTGTCGTGGCTCGAGCGGACACTTCGCGATTTCGCCGGCACCGTGATGGTCATCACGCACGACCGCTACTTCCTCGACAACGTCACCAACTGGATCCTCGAGATCGAGCGCGGCCGCGGGTACCCGTTCGAGGGCAACTACTCGTCCTGGCTCGCTCAGAAGCGCAAGCGGCTGCAGCAGGAGGAGAAGGAAGAGAGCTCGCGTCAGCGGGCGTTGGCCGCCGAGGAAGAGTGGATCCAGAGCAGCCCGCGCGCGCGCCAGACCAAGAGCCGCGCGCGCATCCAGAAGTATGAGGAAATGCTGCAGACCAGCCAGGACCGGGCGGGCGGCGTCGCCGAGATCGTCATTCCGCCGGGGCCGCGGCTGGGCGGAACGGTCATCGAGGCGGAGGATCTGCGCAAGGCTTACGGCAACCGACTGCTCATCGATGAACTCAACTTCAAGCTGCCGCCCGGCGGCATCGTCGGCGTCATCGGTCCCAATGGCGCCGGCAAGACCACGTTGTTCCGCATGATCACCGGTCAGGAGACGCCCGATGGCGGGTCGTTGAAGGTGGGCGACACCGTCAAGCTTGGCTACGTCGACCAGAGCCGCCAGAGCCTCGATCCCGACAAGAACGTCTGGCAGGAGATCAGCGGCGGCACCGACGTGATCTATCTCGGCAAGCGGGCGGTGCAGTCGCGGGCCTATGTCGGCGCGTTCAACTTCAAAGGCGCCGACCAGCAGAAAAAAGTCGGCATCCTGTCGGGCGGCGAGCGCAACCGGGTCCATCTCGCCAAGATGCTCCGCACCGAGAGCAACGTGATCCTGCTCGACGAGCCGACCAACGACCTCGACGTCGACACCCTCCGCGCGCTGGAGGAGGCTTTGGCCGAGTTCGCCGGCTGCGTCGTCGTCATCAGCCACGATCGTTGGTTCCTCGATCGTCTCGCCACCCACATCCTCGCTTTCGAGGGCGACAGCCACGTCGAGTGGTTCGAGGGCAACTTCCAAGCCTACGAGGAAGACAAGCGACGTCGGCTCGGCGCAGACAGCACGGAGCCGCACCGCATCAAATACCGCCCGCTCGCCCGCTGATTTCAGCGGGGAGCGCCGTCGCGCGCCCGTGGCGCCCTCATGGACGATCACCACCGGCCGGCTCCTGCTGACGCCGATCGGCTGGCAGGACATCGGCGAGCTATGCGCGCTGAAGGAAGACCCGCGGGTCTATGCCAGCATGCTGGGTGGGGTCCGAACTCCAGTGCAGGTCGCGGCCGAACTGGCAGAAGATACCCAGTTCTGGGCTCGCCACGGCGTCGGCATGTGGATGGTGCGCGACCGCGAGGGCAAGGTGGCCGGCCTGACCGGGCTGCACGAGCGGGTCGACGGGCGTGGCATCGCGCTCCGCTTCGCGTTCCGGCCGGAGGCGCAGGGCAGGGGCATGGCCCGGGAGGCTGCGGGCGCCGCGCTCCGGTTCGCCCATGACCGCGCGCACATCGCCCGCATCATCGCGGTATGCCGCGAAAACAATTTCGGTTCCCGAACCGTGCTGGGCGCGATCGGCATGCGTGAGTGTGAGTCGTTCGACCGCGTGGGCGAGCGGATGCTGGTCTTCGTCAGTCTAGGCTGACCCGTCAGGCCAGCTTCACCGTCAACTGCTCGATAACCCGCCGCGTGTCGGGCCGCACGCCTCGCCACCAGGAAAACGCTTCGGCCGCTTGCTCGGCCAGCATGCCGACACCGTCATGCAGCCGCTCGACCCCGGCTTGCTGGGCCGTGCGCAGGAACGGGGTCATGCCTTTCCCGTAAGTCATGTCGTAACTCAGGCAGCCGAGGCCAAACACCGCGGCCGGGATCTCCAGCCTGTCGCCAAGCAGGCTGGCCGATGTCGCGTTGATGACGATGTCGAAGCGGCCGAGACGCTCGAGTTCGGTCAAGTCGCAAGCCTCCACTCCGGGATAGGCAGCCGCAAGCCCGCCCGCCTTCTCGCCCGTGCGATTCGCGACGACGAGGCGGGCGGGCTTGGCCGCGGCGAACGGCTGCAGCGCTCCGCGCGCGGCGCCGCCCGCCCCCAAGATGAGGATGGTGCGGCCCGCGACAGGGGCGGCGAGGTTGTCCGTGATGTCACGCAACAGGCCGACGCCGTCGAAATTGTCCGCCTCGACCCGGTCGCCCTCGAACTTCAGGCAGTTCACGGCGCCGGCCGAACGAGCGCGCTCGTGCAACACCGTCGCATAGCCGAACGCGTCCAGCTTGAACGGTGTGGTGATGTTCAACCCCCGGCCGCCTCGAGCCCTGAACCCGTCGACCGCCGCGGCGAACGCGCCGACCGAGGCCTCCAACGCCCCATATTCGAGGCGCTGGCCCGTGCTTTCGGCAAAAACAGCGTGGATGAACGGCGATTTGGAATGTCGGATCGGATTACCGATCACCGCATACTGGTCGACCATGAAGCCGCTTACGAGGCAGCCCCGGCACTGTCTAG
>JAVVHH010000253.1:0-3911 GCA_032249615.1 Acetobacteraceae bacterium | reverse complement strand
CAGCCATCCCGATGCGACGATCACTGAATTGCGTGCCTGGCTGCTTGAGACGCACAAGGTCTCCGCGAGCACCGGACTGATGAACAAGACGCTGGCTGCGCTTGATCTGACGCTAAAAAAAAGTCCCTCCACGCCTCCGAGCAAGCGCGTCAGGATGTTGCCAAGGCGCGCGCCGAATGGCGCCAGCAGCAGCCTAAGCTGACCCCATCGAAGCTTGTTTTCATTGATGAAACCTGGATGAAGACCAACATGACCCGGCGCTATGGCCGGGCGAAATGCGGCCATCGCCTGGTCGCTGCCGTTCCGCATGGACATTGGAAGACGACAACCTTTGTCGGCGCGTTGCGCTGCGACGGCTTGACCGCTCCGTTCGCCATCGATGGTGCGATCAACGGAGACCTGTTCCTGGCCTACGTCGAGCAGGTTCTGGCGCCGACACTGAAACCGGGCGACGTCGTCATCATGGATAACCTGCGGGTCCATAAAACGGCCGGCGTTCGGGAAGCAATCGAGGCCGCCGGGGCGAGGCTGCTGTTCATTCCGCCCTACAGCCCCGACTTGAACCCAATCGAACTGGCATTCTCCAAGCTCAAGGCGCTGCTGCGAGCCAGGGCGATCCGCACTGCCGAAGCCTTATGGAACGCCCTGGGAAACCTGTGTGACAGTTTCAGTCCCGCAGAGTGCGCCAACTACTTCCGCCATGACGGCTATTTCCAGTCAGCGTGAAAACGCTCTAGAGCCTTGTGGAACAACAAAATGGCCGCCTACGGCTACGCGCGCGTCTCCACCCTCGACCAGGATCTGACCGTGCAGCGGCAGGCGCTGCGGGTGGCTGGGTGCGGGGTGATCCGCGCCGAGAAAGCGAGCGGCAGCCGACGCGACGGGCGCACCGAGTTGCAGGTGCTGCTCGACTTCGTGCAGCCGGGCGATACCCTGGTTGTCACCCGCATCGACCGCTTGGCACGGTCGCTGAAGGACCTGCAGGACATCGTCCATGAGCTGAAGAGCCGTGGTGTGGCGCTGCGCGCAATCGAGCAGCCGGTGGATACCGGAACCGCGGCCGGCAAAGCATTCCTCGACATGCTGGGGGTGTTTGCCGAGTTCGAAACCAATCTGCGCCGTGAGCGCCAGTTGGAGGGGATCGCGCTGGCCAAGGCGCGCGGCGTCTATCGCGGCCGCAAGCCCAGCATCGATCCTGCCGAAATCCGGAGGCTACGCGAGCAAGACGGTTTGGGGCCAACCGCCATCGCCCGCCGGCTCGGTATCGGACGGGCTTCCGTCTACCGAGCACTCGAGACCTCATGATGGCCGCGAGCGTCGCCGTGCCGATCGAGGCGCTCGCGACGCTCCGCCGCCGACTGGCCGCGTTGCCCGGCCGCCATCCCCAGCGTCAGCTGCTCCTGTCCTCGACCGCCGAACTCTACGCGGTCAGCCGGGCGACGCTGTACCGGCTGCTGCGCGGCGAGCGTCGGCCCCGCGACGCGCAGCGCGCCGACCGTGGAACCCCGCGTGTCATGCCCGCGACCGAGATCGAGCGCTGGTGCGAAATCATGGCTGCCATGAAGGTCCGCACCACCAACAAGAAGGGTCGCCATCTCTCGACCGTCCGGATACTCCAACTCCTGACCGAGCACGGCATTGAGACGCCCGAGGGGCTGCAGAAGCTGGCGCCGGGTCGGCTGACCGCCTCGACGATCAACCGGCACATGCACCGCCTCGGCTATGACCGCGATCGCATGACGCGGCAGCCGCCGGCGGTGCGGTTCCAGGCCGAGCAGTCGAATGCGCTCTGGCACTTCGACATGAGCCCGTCGGACCTGAAGCAGCTCGCGGCGCCGCCATGGATCGATCCCGACCGGGCCGGCGCGCCAACGCTGATGCTGTTCAGCGTGGTCGATGACCGTTCGGGCGTCGCCTATCAGGAGTATCGCTGCGTCTATGGCGAGGATGTCGAGGCGGCGCTGCGCTTCCTGTTTGCCGCGATGACGCGCAAGGCTGACGAGGCGGACCCCTTCCAGGGCATTCCGGCCGTGCTCTATCTCGACAACGGCCCGGTCGCCAAATCAGCAGTGTTCAAGCGCGTGATGGAGAGCCTCGGCGTCGAGGTGACCACGCACATGCCCGCCGGCAGCGACGGCAGGCGGACCACCGCGCGCGCCAAGGGTAAGGTCGAGCGCCCCTTCCGTACGGTGAAGGACGCGCACGAGACGCTCTACCACTTCCATCAGCCCGAGACGGAAGAGGAAGCCAACCGCTGGCTTACGCGCTTCATTCGCACCTACAATCTCCGCGAACACCGCGCCGAACAGCACAGCCGGATCGAGGACTGGCTGGCACATCTTCCGACGGAGGGCGTGCGGCAGATGTGCGCCTGGGAGCGATTCTGCAGCTTTGCGCGCGAGCCCGAGCGCCGTACCGTTGGCATCGACTGCCGGCTTACCGTGGCCGGTGTCGCCTACGAGGTGGACGCTGAACTGGCCGGAGAGACGGTCGTGGTCTGGTGGGGCCTGTTCGACCAGGAGCTCTGGGTCGAGCATGAGGAAGAGCGATTTGGCCCCTACCATCCAATCGGCGGTCCCATCCCGCTGCACCGCTACCGCAAGCACCGCAAGAGCCGGCGCGAGGTCCGTGCCGACCGCGTGGGCGAACTGGCGCAGCGGATTGCGCTGCCGCGCTCCGCCCTCTCGGGAGACGACGATCTCGTCCTCGTCGGCATAGGACCACCTGCCGCCGAACAGGTGCCGATGCGTCCGTTCCGCGATCCAGACCCATTCCACGAGCTGAGGTTCCAGACCCCGCTTGCCGCCAAGCGTGCGATCGCCGACGAGATCAGACTGCCGCTCGGCCGGCTCTCCGACGACGACCGCCGATTCATTGACGCGCTAGTCGCGCGCACGCTGTCGCGGCCGGAAGTGCTGGCCGCGGTGCGCGAACGCTTTCCGCAGGGCCGCAGAGGAGGCGTCGCGTCATGCTGACCGAGGTCATGCGCTACTACAGTCTCGCTCGGCCGCCGGTCGATGCTGGCTTCTTCGAGACGGAGCACCACGCCCAGATGTCGCGCGA
Source organism: Acetobacteraceae bacterium (assembly GCA_032249615.1). Taxonomy (GTDB): domain Bacteria; phylum Pseudomonadota; class Alphaproteobacteria; order Acetobacterales; family Acetobacteraceae; genus JAVVHH01. The sequence continues at coordinate 848 of JAVVHH010000253.1, read as the reverse complement.
CGTCCGCGCCGCAATCCTGGACGGCCGCCTGGTTGCGCTCACCGCCGTCATCGGCTCCGGCAAGACGATCCTGTCGCGGCGGCTGCGCACCGAACTGGAGCGGGAGGGCCGGGTGATCGTGTCGCGCTCGTTGTCAGTCGAGAAGACGAAGATCACCGTGCCGCTTCTGATCTCGGCTCTGTTCTACGATCTCAGTCCCGACAAGGCGGTGACGATCCCGGGCCAGAGCGAGCGTCGTGAACGCGACCTGCAGGAGCTGTTCCGGCGCGCCAAGAAGCCGGTCGCGCTGTTTGTCGACGACGCGCACGACCTGCACCCGAAAACGCTCACCGCTCTGAAGCGGCTTACCGAAGTCGTCGTCGAGGGCGGCGGCCAGCTCTCGGTCGTGCTGGTCGGTCACCCAAAGCTGAAGAACGATCTGCGCCGACCAAAGATGGAGGAGATCGGCGACCGCACGACGGTATTCGAGTTTGGCGGGCTGCGCGATCGCCAGCGCGACTACATCGACTGGGTGCTCAAGAGCAGCGTTGAGGATGGCGTCGCTCCCGAGGACATCATCACCGACGCCGCGGCGACCCGCTTGGCGGCGAAGTTGAAGACGCCGCTGCAGATCGGCCAGCATCTGGTGCGCGCGTTCGAGGCAGGTTTTGAGGTTGGCGCCAAGCCGGTTGACGAGAGCGTGGTCGAGGCGGTGCTATCGCTGCAGATTGACGACCTGGAACCCCGCCTGACCCGGAACGGCTACGACGTCCGCAGCCTGGTCGAGCAGTTCGACGCCAAGCCTGCGGAGATCCGTCGCCTGCTGCGCGGCGACCTTGATCCAGCACGCTCAGGCGAGCTCATGGACG
>JAVVHH010000252.1:0-3988 GCA_032249615.1 Acetobacteraceae bacterium | reverse complement strand
TCGAGATCGTTCAGGGTGTGCATCAGCTCCAACCCGGCGAGCACGCCGAGGGCGCCGTCGAACTTGCCGCCGCTCGGCTGGCTGTCGAGGTGGCTGCCGAACAGCACGGGGGCTCGCGCCGGGTCGCGGCCGGGGCGCCGGGCGAACATGTTGCCCATCGCATCCACGCGCACGCTCAAGCCGGCCGCCTCGCACAGCGCACGGAACCGGTCGCGGCCTTCTCGATCGACCTCGCCCAGCGCCAGCCGGCGGACGCCCCCCTTCGGAGTTGCCCCGATCTGCGCCATGTCCATCAGACTGTCCCACAGCCGGCGACCGTTGATACGCTGGTTGCTGCCCGTCATTGTCGCTCCACTCCGTCGCTTGTAGATAGCGCGAAAGCGGAGAAGTTGCCCATGGCGCAGACGATCACGACACGCCGGGGCGTCATCCTGGGACTGGCCGGCCTGTCAGGTTGCACGCTGGTCGATCAGCGCACGTTCGATCCAACGGCTGGCCTGCCGCCTCAGCGGCCGAAGCCGCCGGTGCCCCCGCCGCCGCTGGCACCGCCCGACCCTGGGCGGCCGCCTCTGCTGAGCATCCGCCTCCCGGCCGCCGATCTGCGGACCATTGTCGCCCGCGCGGTCGCCTCGGCGCGGGCGCGGAAACCGGACGTGCGCTTCGAGGTCGTCGAGATTACCCCCGGTACCTCAGCCGGGCCCGAGGCGGCCGAGATCGCCCGGATCATCGTGGCTCAGGGTGTCCCGCCCAACCGGGTTAGCCTGTCCGCCCGCCCCGTTCCGGGCGTGGCCCACGAGGTCAGGGTCTTCGTGCATTGAGCCGTTAGTGTTTGCGGGCGGCCGCGATTGCCTGCCGCAGCTCCGCAACGTCGGCCGCGCCGGCCAGCATCGTGTCGCCGATGATCATCGCGGGCGTCCCCTGGATCCCGATCTGTTGCGCGAGCGCCACGTTGTTCTGCAGGCGTGTCTTGATGACCGGGTCGTCCATGTCGCGGAGTAGTTTTGCCCCGTCCAGTCCCAGCCGGTCGGCGGTTTCGCGCAGGCTGTCCGGCGTGGCCGTCGTGCTGCCCGTCATCAAAGCGTCGCGCATCTTGAAATAGCCGCCCTGTCGCTGGGCCGCGAGAAGCGCCCGGCTCTCGAGCACGCTGGCCGGACCCAAGATCGGCATGTCCTTCATGGCGATTTTTACGTTCGGCTCCTCGCGGACGAGGTCGGCCAATACGGGCAGCATGCGGCGGCAATACGGGCAGCGCGTATCGTAGAACTCGACGACCGTGACGTCGCCTTTCGGATTGCCCTCGACTGCGTCGGCGGGGTCGTAGATCTGCTTGCTCAGCCGCGCGATGGCGGCGCTGGTGGCGCGATCCTGGTTCTGCGCTTCGTCGCGCTGCAGCTCGCCGAGCGCGTCCCGCAAGAGGGAGGGATCGGATTTGAGTGCCTCGCGCACGATCGCCACGATTTCGGCCCGTTGTGCCGGCGTGAAGCTCTCGGCCGCGGCAAGACGCGTTCCGGCCAGGAGTGTGGCGAGGCAGAAGAGTAGGGCGAACCGCACGGTCGTCTCCTGATGGCTGCTCCAGGGGTTACCACGGGATCGCGGCGGGGTCGAAGCAATTGCCGGCACCAATTGCTCACGCGGGTCCGGGCGGCTATGGCATCGCCATGACAGCGATCAAAGCGATGCGGGGGCAACCGCAGCCGGCAAGCACCAGGGCTCGCCTGACAGCCCGGGCCGCCCGGCTCGCCGCCTCGGCGCTGCTGCTGGCGAGCAGCGGATGTTCGACGCTGGGGTCGGTGGGCAAGACCTTCTTCGGCGGTCCTCCCGGCGGGGTCGAGGCACAGCGACTCGCCGGCTTCATCGGCGCAGCGGTCGCCGACGAGCCGCGGGCGGCGCTCGCCGGACGCGAGATCCTGGCCTCCGGCGGCACGGCGGCGGATGCCGCGGTCGCCATGGGCTTCATGCTCGGCGTCACCCTGCCGTCCCGCGCCGGGCTCGGCGGCGGCGGGGCCTGCCTGGCCTACAATCCGAGCCGAACTGGACCCGGTGCTGGAAGCGCCGAAGCGATCCTCTTCACGCCCGTTGCCGGTGGGGCGCCCGGTCCAACGACGGATCGGCCCGCCGCAGTACCCATGGTGCCGCGCGGGCTCTATGCGCTCCATGTGCGCTACGGGAAGCTGCCCTTCGACTCCCTGCTTGCCCCCGCCGAGCAGGCTGCCCGCTTCGGGATTCCGATCCCGCGCGCCTTGGTACAAGATTTAGCCGTCGTCGCCGGACCGCTGCTGCAGGATCCTAACGCGCGCGCCGTCTTCGGGCCCGGCGGGCAGCCTTTGCAGGAAGGCAGTACACTTCAACAACCTGAACTGGCCGCGACGATCGCCGCTTTGCGGCGCGAGGGCGTTGGCGATCTCTACATCGGCACCCTCGCGCGGCGCGTCGCCGATGCGTCGGCGCTCGCAGGGGGTGGCCTCCAGCTCGGCGTGATGCGCGAGGCGCTTCCCCGATCCGCCGCGCCCATCACCTTGAACTTCGAGCGCGACCGGGTCGCGTTCCTGCCGCCGCCCGCCGATGGCGGCCTGGCAGCGGCGGCGGCTTTCGAGTCGCTACAGGCCGGCGGCAGCGTGGGGACGGCCGGCGCACGCGCGGCCGCCATCGCGTCCCGGTGGCGGCGTGTCGGCGGTGACCCGCTGGCGGTTCTCGCTTCCGGTGGCGAGGGCGGGAGCCTGCCGACGCTGCCGGCTTCCACCGGTTGGCTCGCGCTCGACCGGGACGGCAACGCGGTCGCCTGCACCGTGACGATGGATAACCTGTTCGGCACCGGGCGCATCGCGCCGGGCACCGGGCTGCTGCTGGCCAGCGCCCCCAACCCGGCCCCGCTGCTGTCCGCCGCGCTCGCCTGGAACCCGAACCTGCGAGGCTTCCGCGCCGCCGCCGTCGGCACGGGTCAGGAGGGCGCGCCCCTGGCGACCGCGGTTGCCATGAACAACGCGCTTCACTCGGCGAACGCGCTGCCGGTGCCAGTGCCGTCGCCGGGCCGCGCCGACGCGATCGCGTGCAGCCGGTATCTGCCGGACAGCAACGAGAGTTGTAGTTGGGCCGTGGACCCGCGCACGCCGGGTCTCGCCGCGGGCGGCAATTAAGGGCTGATCGTGCGATGCTGAAGGTCGGCCGCGGAGCCGAGGCGCCGCCCTTCATCGTCATGGACGTCATTGCGGCGGCCAATGCCCGGCAGGCCGCGTTGCCGCTTGGCGCGCCCTCCATCATCCGCATGGAGGTCGGGCAGCCCAGTACCGGCGCGCCCGCCGGGGCGTTGGCCGCCGCCGCCGCTGCGCTACGCGGTGGTGATCCGCTCGGCTACACCGAAGCGTTCGGCCGCGCCTCGCTGCGGTCGCGCCTGTCCGCGCACTATCGAGACTGGTATGGCCTCGAGGTCGCGCCATCGCGCATCGCGGTGACGATGGGGGCAAGCGGCGCGTTCCCGCTGGCGTTCCTCGCCGCGTTCAACCGTGGGGACCGGGTCGCACTGGCCGCGCCGTTCTACCCGCCATACGTCAACATCCTGACTGCGCTGGGCCTCGAACCCGTCATTCTCGAGACCGGCCCGGAGGAGCGCTTCCAGCCGACGCCCGCTCTGCTCGCTGCGCTCGATCCGCTGCCCGACGGCCTGATCGTGGCAAGCCCGTGCAACCCGGCGGGCACGATGCTCGACCCCGCCGAGCTTCAGGCGCTCGCCGTTTGGTGCGACGGCAACGGAGTCCGTCTGATCTCCGACGAGATTTACCATGGCCTGCATTACGCCCGCCCGATCGCGACCGCCGCTGCGTTCAGCGACAGTGCGATCGTCATCAACAGCTTCTCCAAGTATTTCAGCATGACGGGCTGGCGGGTCGGCTGGATGGTGCTGCCATCCGATCTGTGCCGGCCGGTCGAATGCCTCGCGCAGAACATGTTCATCTCCGCCCCGCACATCGCCCAGGTCGCCGCCGAAGCCGCG
>JAVVHH010000251.1:0-4010 GCA_032249615.1 Acetobacteraceae bacterium | reverse complement strand
TCCATGCCCGGGACGCCCGTGATCTATTACGGCGACGAAATCGGCATGGGCGACAACATCTTCCTCGGCGATCGCGACGGCGTGCGCACCCCCATGCAGTGGTCGGTCGACCGAAACGGCGGCTTCTCCCGCGCCGACCCGGCGCAAATGGTGCTGCCACCGATCATGGACCCCATCTACGGTTTCCAGGCGGTCAATGTCGAAACCCAGGCGCGCGACTCCCACAGCTTGCTCAACTGGACCCGGCGCATTCTCGCCGTCCGCAAGCGGCACCGCGCGTTCGGCCGCGGCACGCAGCGCTTCCTCTACCCCGGCAACCGAAAGGTGCTCGCCTTCCTCCGCGAGTGGCAGAGCGACGACGGCATCCCGGAAACCTTGCTCTGCGTGAGCAATCTCTCCCGCGCGGCGCAAGCAGTCGAGCTTGACCTATCGGCCTACGCCGGCCGAATTCCGGTCGACATCGTCGGCGGCGCGGTCTTTCCGCCAGTCGGCCAGCTGACATACATGCTGACCCTGCCGCCCTATGGCTTTTACTGGTTTACCCTCTCCGAAGGCGCCCAACTGCCAGCGTGGCACGTTCCTCCGTCGGAGCCGCTGCCGGAACTGACCACCCTCGTGATCCGCGCCGGAGCCGGGCTCGACGACGTGATGCGCGCGGAAAGCCGCCAGGTCATCGAACGCGAGGCGCTGCCGACCTACTTGCCGAAGCGCCGCTGGTTCGCTTCCAAGGGCGAGACGCTCGGCGCGGTTCACCTTGCCTACGCCGTTATGCTGCCGGGCTCGGACGGGCGCGTGCTGCTTGCCGAAGTGCAGGCAGCCGTGGGCGAGCGAACGGAAAACTATGTCCTCCCGCTCGGCTTGGCCTGGGAAGAGGAGGCCAACGGCGCCATCGTCCAGCAACTCGCCATGACCCGGTTGCGCAAAGGTCCCCGCGTCGGTTTTCTCACCGACGCGTTCGCCATCGACGCGCTGACCCGCGGCATGATCGATGGATGGCGGGACAGCCGGGTCATCCCGTTCGACGATGGCGAACTGCAGTTCCGGCCAACGTCGCTGATGGAAAAGCTCGACCTTCCCTCTGACGGCGAGATCCGCCGACTGTCGGCTGAACAGAGCAACTCGTCCTGGATCGTGGGCGAGACGCTGGTCTTGAAGTTGGTCCGTCGCGTGCTCGCCGGCATCCACCCGGAAGGCGAGATGACCCGCGTGCTGACCGAGCGCGGCTTCGCCAACACGGCGCCGCTCTATGGCGAACTGGTCCGCGTCGACGATGAAGGGACGCCGCACACGGTCGCACTCGCGCAGGGGTTCGTGCGCAACCAGGGCGATGCCTGGGTGTGGACGCTGGATTTCCTCGCGCGCCAGATCGAGGAGGCTGCAATCGTCGGCACTGCCGTGGCCGGCGACGAGGCCGCCGCCGAGCAAGACACCTTTGCCGGCTACCAGGCCTTCGCCGCCAATGTCGGCAAGCGCCTGGCCGAGTTGCACGCGGTGCTCTCGCAGCCGAGCGAGGATCCGGATTTCGCCCCCGAACCCGCCGACCCCGCGCTTTCCAACTGGGCCGATGGCGCGATCGAGCAGATCGACGCCGCCATCGGACTACTCTCACGCATGACCGAGTGGCCCGACGCGGCGACGCAGGAAAAGGCGGAGAAACTGTCGGCCAACGCCGACGCGTTGCGGGACGCCGCTCGCCGGCTGGCTCGAGGTGGCGCAGGCTCGTTGCAGACCCGCGTGCATGGTGATTTCCATCTCGGCCAGGTGCTGGTCGTGCAGGGCGACGCTTTCATCATCGATTTCGAGGGCGAACCCGCGCGCACGATGGCACAGCGCCGGTCCAAATCATCGCCCCTGCGCGATGTCGCCGGATTGCTGCGCTCGCTCGACTATGCGGCAGCGGCAGCAGCACCCGGTCGGGTCGCCGCGTCCGAGCAAGCTTCCCAACGCCGGCAAGCCGAGTTGCAGCGCTGGTTGAGCCGGGCGGGCGAGACCTTCATGGAAGCCTACCGGGCCGTGCTGAACACGGCCGAGCCACGCTGGGTGATGCCCGAGGCGGAAGCGGCGTTGCTCGACCTGTTCCTGCTGGAGAAGGCCGCCTACGAAATCAAATACGAAGTCGCTAACCGTCCCGCCTGGGTCGGCATCCCGCTGAGCGGCATGTATGCCATCGCCGCCCGGTTGCTCGATTGGGGAGAAGCCGCATGAACCCGGAGATCAGCTCGCTCGTCGAGGGGCGGCACGGCAATCCGTTCGCGTTCCTCGGGCCGCATGATGGCGTCGTTCGGATTTTCGTTCCGGGCGCCGACTCCGTCGAGGTGATCGACCGGGCCGGCGACGGCCTCGGCGTCCTCCAACGCCAGCACCCCGCCGGCTTCTTCGCCGGTCCAGTCGCGCTGTCAGGCCCCTATCGGCTGCGCATCCAGACGCACGGCATCACCTACGAAGCCGAAGACCCCTACCGGTTCGGCCCCACTCTCGGCGACCTCGACCTGCATCTGCTCACCGAAGGCCGCCATCTGGACCTCGGCCAGGTTCTGGGTGCCCACTTAGCCGAGTATGACGGCGTTAAGGGCACGCGATTCGCCGTTTGGGCGCCGAACGCGCAACGCGTCTCCGTCGTCGGCGCGTTCAACTACTGGAACCCGGCGTGGCACCCAATGCGCAAGCACTGGGGCGCCGGCGTGTGGGACCTGTTCATCCCCGGCGTCGAGCCCGGCGCGATCTACAAATACGACATCCTCGGCCCGCACGGCGAACGGCTGCCGCAGAAAGCCGACCCGGTCGCCTGGCGGGCCGAACTGCCCCCCTCCACCGGGTCCATCGTCACCGCCCCGCTCGACTTCCCGTGGTCGGACGCCGGCTGGCTGGCGCGCCGCGGCGAGGCCCACGCCAACAAGGCGCCGATCAGCGTCTACGAGGTTCATGCCGCCTCCTGGATGCCGGGTGCCGAAGCGGGCAACGCCAATTGGGACGAGTTGGCCGACAGGCTGGTCCCCTACTGCGCCGGGCTCGGGTTCACCCATGTCGAACTGATGCCCATCATGGAGCACCCGTTCGGCGGCTCGTGGGGCTACCAAGCGCTCGGCCAATACGCGACGTCGTCGCGCCTCGGTCCGCCGGAGGGTTTCGCCCGCTTCGTCGACCGGTGCCACGCCATGGGGATCGGCGTCATCCTAGACTGGGTGCCGGCCCATTTCCCGACCGATGCGCACGGCATGGCGCAGTTCGACGGCACCCCGCTCTACGAGCATGCCGATCCGCGCGAGGGCTTCCACCGCGACTGGAACACCCTGATCTTCAACCTGGGCCGCAACGAAGTGCGCAACTTCCTGATCGGCTCGGCGGTGTTCTGGCTCGAGCACTACCATGTCGACGGGCTGCGCGTGGATGCGGTCGCGTCCATGCTGTACCGGGACTACAGCCGCAATCCGGGCGAGTGGGTGCCGAACAAATACGGCGGGCGCGAGAACCTCGAATCCGTCGCCTTCCTCCAAGAGATGAGCCGCGTCGTCGAGCATCGTTGCCCGGGCGCCGTCCTCATCGCCGAGGAAAGCACTGCCTGGCCCGGCGTGACCAGGCCCGCCGACGAGGGCGGCCTCGGGTTCCACTACAAGTGGAACATGGGCTGGATGCACGACTCGCTGCACTACATGCAGGAAGAGCCGATCTACCGCCGTTGGCACCACGGTGAGATCCTTTTCGGCCTCGTCTACGTGTTCACCGAGAAGTTCATGCTGCCGCTCAGCCACGACGAAGTCGTCTACGGCAAGCATTCCCTGATCGGCAAAATGCCGGGCGACGACTGGCAGCGCTTTGCCAACCTGCGCGCCTATTTCGGCTTCATGTGGACCTACCCCGGCAAGAAGCTGCTGTTCATGGGCGGCGAGTTCGCGCAGGAGCGGGAATGGAACCATGACGCCGGGCTGGACTGGTTCCTGCTCGACCAGCCACGTCACGCCGGAATGCAAGCCCTGATCCGCGATCTCAACGCCCTCTACCGCGAGGTTCCA
>JAVVHH010000250.1:0-4054 GCA_032249615.1 Acetobacteraceae bacterium | reverse complement strand
CCCACGCGGCGACTACCCGCACGAACAGGCCGCCCGCGCCGCCTGCCTCGCCGCGCTCATCACCGACGCCAGCCACTTTCCCGACGTCTCACTGGTGCTCGAACGAGACGACTCGCTGCTCGCCTGGGATCGCCGTCGGCTGTACCAACTGACTCACCACCTCGAGAACCGAGTCCGCTACAGCCACCAGCGAGCGGCCCAGGAGCAGCTGCTGGCGATCCCCGACGCGATCGCCTGGTGCTGGGCACGCGGCGGCGACTGGCGCCGCCGGATCGCCCCCGTCATCAGCGACGTCCGCCGCCTGTAGATGTCCCGAACAGCGCGAAGCCCGGCTCACCAACCGTCCGGATGGCTGCCGGGCCCACTTCCACGCAGCTACTGCTGCGGGCACCTCCTACGTTACGGCAAAGCTTCGCCGCAGTCAGCAGTTCCAGCCCGATCCGGTCATCATTCGACCGGTGTAGGAAATCGTCGATCAATGCGCGCTGCCGTGCCTGCGGGTCTGACACGGGTTTCCGACGCTCGTCGGCTTGGCGTGTCGCACCCACTCGGTTGACGTTAAGAGAACGGTCGATTACGGACGGCTGTAACTCCCAATCGCGGCGGGGCTTACTCAGGTCGGGGGCTGCGTTCTGTGTGGCTGGGTGGGGCGTGCGATGAGGACTGCGGTGAGGCTCGCGGCGCTGATGACCGCGGCGGCGGTCCATGCTGCGCCGCCGCCGGGTAGGGCGGTAAGGGCGGCTGCTGCGGTGGCGGTGCCGATTCCGATGCCGAGGTTCAGGGTGAGGCGTTGGGCTGCGCCGATGGTGCCTTGTCGGGCGTGGGTGGCGGCGGTCATGACGGCAGCGATGTTGGCTGGTTGGAACAGGCCACCGCCGACGCCGTAGGTGAACAGCAGCACCGCAACGGTGGGCAGGTTGTGCAGTTGCGCCGTGGCCGCTAGCAGCGCCAGGGCGGTGAGCATGAGGGTGAGTCCGCTGGTCATGAGCGTGCGGGCGTTCTGGGAGGCGAGACGGGCGCCGCTGGCCCGAGAGGCGATGACCAGCCCGGCCGGCGCCAGCGCGCCGATGAGCCCGACCTGCCAGACGGTGAGGCCAAGTTGGTGTTCGAGGACGAAGGGCGGAACGACGAAGACCAGGGCGGAGGTCGCGCCGAATGCTCCGGCGGCGAGCAGGGCGGCCCGGGTGGTTCCGATGGTGAGCCATTCGGGAGCGAGAATTGGGTCGCTGGCACGGCGTTCGCGCGCGATGAGTGCGGCGCCGGCCGCAACGGTCGCTGCGAGCGGGATGAGTACGGCGGCGCTGGCTGGGTGGTGCTGCGGGGCGAGGTTGATCGTCACGAGTAGGGCGGCGGCGGCGGCGGCGAGCAGGCTTCCTCCGGCCAGATCGTAGGAGGTTGCCGTGGCCGGGCCGGGAGCTGGTTGCGGCAGGCGGCGGAGTGCGATGACTGCCAGGGCGCACAGCGGCAGGTTGATCCAGAAGATCGAGGGCCATCCGGCGAAGGACAATAAGGTCCCGCCGACGGTGGGGCCGGCTACGGGGCCGAGCCCGATCAGCATCCCGAGTGTGCCTAACGCCCGCCCGCGGTGCTGTTCAGGGATCTGGGTGGTAACCAGAGCCTGTGCGGTTGCTTGCAGCATGGCCGCGCCCACCCCTTGGCACGCGCGTCCGGCGATGAGTACCCCGATGGTCGGGGCGAGGGCGGATACCACTGAGGCTGCAGCGAAAGTGAGGAAGCCGAGCGTGGCGACACGCACCCGGCCGATCCGGTCCGCCCAGCGGCCGAAGAACACAACGGTCGCCGATAGCGCAAGGACATACCCGGTGACGGTCCACGCGACGGTGGCTGCTGTGGCGTGCAGCTCGCTGTGCAGGGTCGGCAGGGCGACGGTGATGATTCCGGTGTCCAGGGTGGATAGGAACAAGCCGAGCCCGGCAGCGATCAGGACCGCGCGCTGGTGCGCTCGGAGTGGCCGTGCAGGCCGCTGGATGACCGGTTTCGAAGTCGCGGGTCTCATCGCGGTCGAGTGTGCCGTTCGTAGCGTTCGAGAGTCAGCCATCCATCGCCGGTGGCGACTGTCGGCTGGCCGTGCAGGCCGGGGCGGACGGTGCCGGGTTCAGCTGATCCTGCGTCCCGTGATGCCACCGCACTGAAGATGCGGATCGGATCGCCGCGGAGAATGGCGTCGGCACCGGGTTGCGGCAGACAGGCGCGGATTGTGCGCTGGATGGTCTCGGTGTCGTCTTTCCAGTCCACGCGGCGGTCGTCGGGCCCCGGGTTGCCGTAGTAGCTGCGCCGGGTGAGGTCTTGGGCGCGCGCGGCCAGCTCGCGGGCGGCGAGACGGGGCAGCAGTTCGCGGAGCAGATCGACCGAGGCGGCGAAATGCCGATCACGGATCTCCCCGGCGGTTTCGGTTCCGGTGAGCGCGATCTGCCGTTGAGCCAGCAACGGACCGGTGTCGATAGTCGGTTCGACCAGCAGCGCGGAGGTGCCGCCCTGCTGCTCGCCGTGCTTAGCCATCCAGAAGAACGGCGCCAGACCCGCATACCGAGGCAGCGGCGCCGGATGAAAGTTGACCGTGGCGGTGCCCGGCACGGCCAGCAGCACGGGTTTGAAGATTTGCTGGAAGTTCGCGATCACGTGATAGTCGGCCTGGACCCCGCGGAGCTCGGTGATGAAGTCCGGGTCGTTCACACTGCCCGGGCGATGTACCTGCAGGTCGCGCCCGCGCGCGAGAGCCTCGACATCAACCTGGTTCGGCTCACCGACGTAATAGTCACACAACTTCCCGGGCGGACTGGTCACGAGCGCTGCAACAGTGCAACGCGGGTCGGTGGTGAGGATCTCGAGGAACGGCGCGCCGAACTTGCTGTTGACCTCCGTGAAAAGCACCACCCGCACGGGCGGGCTCATCGTGCCCACCAGGCCTTATCGACCAGCTTGGCCGTCCATGTCAGGGAGTCGAAGATCGCGTACCCAGGCTGCGCTGGCAGTGAGGCTCTACCGGGGATGTCCATGATTTCTTGGGCGAGCCGCTCGACCAGCACGCCTTCGGCCAGCGGCGGACAACCGCCGAAGATCGGCATCTTGCCGAGGTCGACAAACCAGTGGTCCAGTGTGTCTCGGCTAGGAAAGGCGGGAACCTCCGGCAGAATCCGTTCGACGAGCCGCCGAGTCGCCTCCGGTGTGGTGGGGTCCGTGTCCTCGTCGAGCCCGTAGACTTCCTCGATCGGCATCGAGTCCTTGGTGTAGGTAAAAATGATCGTCGAGTGACCCACTGTCGGGATCTTGAACATGAACCGGCAGCGATCCGACGCTCGGAATGCCCGGTGCAGGGCGTACCGGTTCTTGATCTGGAAGAACTCCATTTGGTCCATCACGTAGTCACAGCCAGCCACGAACTCCGCCGCGCAGGCAGGAGTGATGCCCTCGTCGAAGACCTCGATGTCTACGTCCCGAGTCAGCTCGTAGGCCATCTCGGCGACCACCAACGCCTTGTTACGACCGATCGTTTCCCGTGACGCGCCGACCTGCCGCTGGACGTTGGTGAGATCGAAGCTGTCCGGGTCGGCCAGCTTGAGGTGACGCGCCCCCATCCGCACCAGTCGCAACGCGACCGCGCCACCGATGCCGCCGGTGCCGACCACCCCGATCACCGCATCCCGCAGCTTCTCCTGCCGGGCGCGCTGCTCTGCGACCGAATCGCCCAGCCAGCCCAGATTGCGGTCGACCCGCTCCCAGTAGAAGGCCGGATCGTAAGACCCCCGGTAGATCATCCGTCCGGTGGAACTGGCCGGCTGGACCATCCTCACGCCCCTCGGTCGATTCGGTTGCTTCGCTGGCCAGCGTCACGCCGCGAAAATGCGGCTAGCATCGAAATATGGCTGCCAGGCAGGTGACCGAGGGGGACGCCGACCTGGCGACGATCGCCAAGCTGCTCGCCGAACCGTCCCGGGCAGCGATGCTCATTGCGTTGACCGACGGACGCGCCCTGCCGGCCGGCGAGCTGGCCCGAGTGGCCGGCGTGCAAGCCTCTACGGCGAGCGCTCACCTA
>JAVVHH010000249.1:0-4067 GCA_032249615.1 Acetobacteraceae bacterium | reverse complement strand
GTTCCTCGACCGGGCCGGCGTGATCCGGTCGCCTCTCTTCGACGAAGCAGAGGGCGACCGGCTGACCTGCGCCGAGACGGGTCTGCAGCGGGCGTGAAAGCCAAGGATCACAAACTGCGGCTCGTTGCCGGTGGAATGCTGGCGCTCTGCCTCGTCGGCTCGTTGGTGCTCTCGCGCATTGGCCTGTCGACCGCAGCGGATTGGTCGGAGGCGCTGACGAAATGGGCACAGGCCGCGGGACCCGGTGGATGTGCGGTCTTCATGCTCGCGCAAACGCTGATTGCGATGATCGGGCTGGTGCCAGCGTCTCTTCTGGGGATTGCCGCAGGCGCCGTTTACGGCGTGACGCTCGGGTTCGCGCTCGCCGCGTCTGGAACGATGGTTGGCGGCTGGATCTCGTTCAGGCTTTCGCGCTCGTTGTTGCGCCCCTGGGTGGAGCGCCTTTTGGCGCGACGCGGTCCCAGCCGCCTGGTCAAGCTCGACGCGGCGGTCACACGCGACGGATGGCGGTTCGTGTGCCTCCTGCGCGTGTCACCGCTCATGCCGTTCGCCATCACCAGCTACGCCCTGGGGCTGACGGAGATCTCTGGGCGTGACTACCTGCTCGGCACCCTGGCCTCGCTCCCTGCCCTCGCTGGCTACGTCGCGGTCGGCGCCCTGGCCCAATACGGCATGCAGACGGCGAACGGCTCCGTTCAACTAGGCTCGTTCGGTTGGACGTTGTTCATACTTGGCGCAGTCGCCACCGGGCTACTGATCCTACGGAGCGGCACGCTGCTGTCACGATGCGGGTTGTTATCGGCACGGTCGAGCGGCAATCTTTAGACAGCCGGGCATCGGCAGCGGATCGCATGATGACAAGAGGCTTAGCTCGTTTCATGACGGCTCCGAGAAGCACGTCGGCTCTGGTGGCATTGGCCAGTCTGATCGGAGCCATCTACGTCGCGGCCACGTTCGACGGGCAGTTCCTCGTGGGAAAAGGTCCCTTCTGGGCATTTCCGGTGGGTCCATGGCTCATGGAGCCGACCGACACGCAGAACAGTATCGACGTTCTCGACTACCTGGTCGGGTATATTGGGCTGGTCAACTCCGATTGGACCTTCCCCTTCCTCCATGTGCCCGAGATCGGAGCGCCTGGTGGAACCAGCGTCGTCTTTCTGGACGTGATTCCCGTTGCCGCGTTGACCGGCCGGATCGTCTCGGCGGTAACCGGCCATGTCATCCTCCCATATGGGTTCTGGGTTGCCTGCTGTTTTGTGCTTTCAGCGGCATCCGCCAGTCTCCTTCTGGCCGAAGTCGGCCAGAGTTCGTTCTTGGCTGCAGTCGCGAGTGCCATCTTTGCGGTATCGGCACCGGCCCTGCTGCACCGTTTCCCGCATTTCCCGCTCATGGCTCATTTTCTGCTGATTGCAGCATTATGGCTGTATTGTCGCGATCGGCGACAGACGTCCGCGGCCGCCCGTTTCTGCCGTTGGGCCGTCCTGATCGCCCTTACGGTGCTTGTTAATCCTTACCTTACGGCTATGGTCGGCGCCATTTATGGGGCGAGTTTATTGCACGACTGGCGGGTCAGTGGACCGCTGTCACGACTTGTCGAACCGATAGTGATCGTGGTTGGCGTCCTCACGCTGATGGTCTCGATTGGGCTGATCACGAGCCATCAAACGCTGTCGGGCGATGGATTCGGCTATTTCTCGATGAACCTCTTATCCCCGATCACGCCGCAACGCAGCGGGGTCCTGCCGAGTTGGCAACGGATCATCGATGCGACGAGCGGCCAGTATGAGGGTTTCTCCTACTTGGGTATGGGGGGCCTCGTGTTGCTGACCGCTGGTTTGCTGACGAACGCGCGAAGCCTCTGGCGCTCGGTGCGACGCAACCCGGAACTAACCGGGATCCTACTGCTGCTAACGATATTTGCGCTGTCCAAGACGGTCTATGCCGGCCGTGTCAAGCTGCTCGACCTCGACATCGGCTGGAAACTCGGAAGGCTAGCCGGCATATACCGGTCGTCAGGGCGCATGTTCTGGCCTGCATACTACGCTATTCTTCTGGGGTCCCTGCTGTTGGTGCTGAGGCGACTTCCCCCGCGGTTGCGATTACCGATCGTGAGCTTCTGCTGCGCTCTCCAACTGATTGACTCCGAGCCGCTCCGCGCCCGGCTGTCACACCTGACCGACCATGGTGGACAACCATTTCTGGACGCGCCGACATGGTCGGCTCGCATGAGCCAGGCGCACTTCGTGAACGTCTACCCGACCTTCTTCTGCTCAAACACGCATCAGCGTGACGTCGACATGGAGCTGCAACTTGCAGCGGTCAGAGAGAGGAAGGATTTCAACGTGGTGTATAACCCACGCTTGAGTCCGGATTGTAATAGGGAAGCGGCAGCCTTGCTCAAAGGCCCGTGGCAAGCCGATACGCTTTACGTCTTCCTCGATGGCATCTCAGGCTTACCCCCAAACTGGACACCGCCGAACTTGGCTTGTGAAACGTTCTCGCAAGGCCGCTGGTGCCTCGGAGACAGGAGAGACCGGTTGCCCTGAACGAGCAGGCCTCCCCGGTCCCACATTACAGCAGCGCCTGCGCGCACGCATCGAGGATGGTTTCCACGTCCATGCCGTATTCGCGGTACAGGTCCGGCAGGTCGCCGCTTTGGCCGAAGCGGTCGGGGCCGAGGGGGATGACGCGTTGGCCGCGGATGGCGCCGAGCCAGGTGTGGGCGGCGGGGTGGCCGTCGAGGATCGTCACCAGCGCTGCACCCGGTGACAGCGGGGCCAGGATGCGTTCGATGTGGGACGGCGGCGCGGACCCGGTCCGGCGCGCGCGGACGGCTTCCAGCCAGCCGGCATGCAGCCGGTCGGGGCTCGTGATCGCCAGCAGCCCGGCGTCGGGCACCTCTTCCCTCAGTTCGGCGAACGCCGCCTCGGCTTCCGGCGCGACCGGGCCTTGGTAGGCCAGGGCAAGCGGCGCGCCGTCGCCGGGCGGGACGACCCAGTGGGCGCCGGCGATGACGGAGGCCGGGTCGAGGGTGCGGTCGGGTTGCTGCAACTGCCGGGTCGAAAGGCGGAGCCAGACCGCGGAGCCCTCCGGCTGCTGCATGTGGTGCAGGCCGTGGCGCAGCAGGATGGCGAGTTCGTCGACATAGGCGGGCTCGAAGCTCGCCAGCCGGTCCGCCGCCATGCCGATCAGCGGCGTGTTGAGGCTCTGGTGCTGCCCGCCTTCCGGCGCGAGCGTCAGCCCGCTCGGGGTCGAGACCAGTAGAAAACGGGCATCCTGGTAGCAGGCGTAGATCAGCGCATCGAGGCCGCGGTTGACGAACGGGTCGTAGACGGTGCCGATCGGCAGCAGCCGCGCGCCCGTCAGGCTGTGCTGCAGGCCCATGGCGGCCAGCAGCAGAAACAGGTTCTGCTCGGCGATGCCCAGTTCGACATGCTGCCCCGTCGGCGCCATGCCCCAGCGTTGCGCGCTGGCCAGCTTGGCATCGCGGAACACGTCGTTGCGGGTGTGCCGGTCGAACACGCCGCGGCGGTTGACCCAGGGGCCGAGATTGGTCGAGACCGTCACATCCGGGCTGGTCGTGACGATGTGTTTGGCAAGCTCCTCGCACATCCCCTCGCCGCGCCCGATCTCGGCCAGGATGTCGCCGAAACCCTGCTGCGTGCTGTATTTGCGGCCCGCCGATTTCGGCCCGGGCAGGTGCTCCGGCACCGGCACCAAGGCAGCGTCGAGCTTGCGCCCCGACGGTGTCAGCGTGGCGGCGAACGGCGCTCGGTCGATTACCGCCTGGAACGCGGCGGGCGAGAGGTCGAGCCCTTCGGCGATGTCCCACTCATGCCCCGGGCGGATCCGCATCAGGTCGCGGAAGCTGTCCATCTGGTCCCGGGTCATCATGCCGGAATGGTTGTCTTTGTGGCCGGCGAAGGGCAGGCCCATGCCCTTGATCGTGTAGGCGATGAAGCAGGTCGGCTGGTCACCCTCGGCGTCCGCCTGGCGGAAACTCTCGATGAGATAATCGACGTCGTGGCCGCCGAGATTGGTCATCAGCTCGGCCAGTTCGTCGTCGG
>JAVVHH010000248.1:0-4076 GCA_032249615.1 Acetobacteraceae bacterium | reverse complement strand
CGATCGTGTTCTGGTCGTTTCGCTTCATGGTCGCCTGGGCTTCGCGGTGCTGGCGCTCGGCGGTTTCAGCCTGTGGCTGCGCTATCGCAAGCCGGCATCTTGTTGATGCTGCGCCTGATGGCCCGGCGGCCACTGGTCGGCGAGCCGGAGCCGCAAGGCACCCCCTCGCATGCGCCCGGCATAGCGCTCGGCCCGGCTATGGCGGCGGAGTGACCCCGATGACCTCTCTCATCTCCATCTTCCGCTCGTCTGCGCGGCGCTGATCGCCTTCGCGGTGCTCGCCTGTGTCGTGCTGGACGGGTTCAATCTCGGCGTCGGCAGCCTATTCGCGGCCGAGCACGGGGACGACGAGTGCGACGTCATGGTCAACTCGCCCCCGGTCGAGCCGCTCTTTCTCCGGATCTCTGTTCATGGTTGTCTCACGTTCTGATAGGTGACGGTTAGCAGGATGAACGAGTTGGTGGTGAACGGCCAGGTCAGCGAGACCGTCATGACCGGCTCGATGCGAGAACTTGACGGACCAACCGGCTTGGAGCCTCCGGTGCGGGCGCGAATCGTCTCGCGGTTCCAGCCCGCGCTGAACGCGGCGCTATGGCAGAACAGCGTTCCGGTCCTTTCCGAGATGTCGATCGTCGGGACGAGCGACACACCAATCGGGGACATCGAAGTCGAGCTGTCCTCCTCGCCGCCGGTACTCCGCCCGCGGGCGTGGCGCATTGCCGGGTTCGGCCCGGATCAGGTGCGGATCATCGAAGATCTCGAGATTGGGCTCGATGGACCGCTCCTCGCCGGGTTGACCGAGGCCACTCGGGGGAGCGTAACGCTCGTTGCACGGTCGGGACAGGACGTGCTGGTGGAAGCTCGCCATGAGATCCGCATCCTGGCCCATAACGAGTGGGGCGGCACGCAGGCGATTCCCGACATCCTCGCCGCCTTCGTCCAGCCTAACGACCCGGCCGTCGCCAGTATACTGCATGCGGCATCCAACCTGTTGCGCGCCAGCGGAAAGGTCGACTCGTTCGAGGGTTACCAGGGCAACAAGACCCGTGTGTGGGAGCAGGCGCAGGCGCTCTGGAACTCCGTCTGCCGAATGGACATCCGCTACATCAACCCGCCGCCTTCGTTCGTGGTGGGCGGACAGCGTATCCGGACCGCTCGGCAAATCGCTGACGAACGGCTGGCCACCTGTCTAGACCTGACGGTGCTGTTCTGCTCTGCCCTGGAAGCGGCGGGGCTGCGGCCGCTCATCGTGCTGCAGCGAGGCCACGCGTTCGCTGGGCTGTGGCTGTCGAAGGGCGACTTCGGAACCTCGACGGTGGACGACGCGCCAGGTCTGCGGACGCGACTGCAGCTCGATGACCTGAAGCTGTTCGAGACAACGGGAGCCGCGAGCCAGCGAAAGCCCAGCTTCGGTCAGGCCACGCAGGCCGGCGCGGCGCATGTCGCGCCGGAGAAGGATGACGAGTTCGAGGGGCTGATCGACGTTCACCGCGCCCGGCAGCGGCGTATCCTGCCGTTGGCCAGCTCGGCCGCTGGCTATGCCTTCCAAACGGGCGCGGCCGAGCCAGTGACCGTCCCGGATTTCGATGACGCCCCTTTGTTTCGCGACGACGGGGTCGTGGACGACGAGCCGCCACCGATCTCGGCGGAGGATCGCCTGGCACGGTGGCGAAAGCGGCTGCTCGATCTGTCCGGACGCAACCGGCTGCTGAACCTGCCGACGTCGAGCCGGCAGGTGCTTTGGATCGACTGTCCGGAGCCGGGCAAGCTCGAGGATCGTCTGGCGGAAATGCGGACCCGGCCGAAGGCGCAACCGGTTCGGTTCCGGCCCTGGCCGGACCTGATGGTCGGCGGCGATCCGCGCAGCGCGGCGTTGCATCGCAACCGGCTGCAGGAGGATGCGAACCTCGGTTTCGCCAAGGAGGCTCTCGCGAAGGGTGAGCTTCTCGTCGGTCGCGACGAGACGGCGCTGCAGGCGGCGCTGACGGAAATCTATCGGAAGGCGCGAGCCGATCAGCAGGAGGGCGGCGCCAACACTTTGTTCCTGACGATCGGGACGCTGCTCTGGCGGCAGCGGGACCGTGATACGCCCTATCGCGCACCCTTGATCCTGGTTCCGGTCATCCTTGACCGGCCAAGCGTACGGTCGGGGTTCGTGCTGAGGGTGCACGACGACGAGACGCGGTTGAACTCGACCCTGCTGGAAATGCTGAAGCAGGAATTCGCGATCCGCTTCCCCACGCTCGAAGCCGAACGCCCGCCGGAAGACGAAGTCGGCATCGACGTCGCTGGCATCCTCGATGTCTTCCGCTCGAAGCTGCGGGACATCCGTGGGTGGGAGATCCGGGACGAGGTGGCGCTGACCACGCTGTCGTTCACGAAATTCCTAATGTGGAAGGATTTGGCGGACCGGTCGGCGGCGTTGCGGACCAACGACGTGTCGCGCCGGCTCATGGATGGCCCGGCCGCCGACGCGGAGCCGGACACCGCCCGGCACGAGGGACCGCCCGTGGCAGGCGCACTGGACGAGCTGTTGGCCGCAGCCGACCTGTTCTGTCCGCTCGAGGGAGACTCGTCGCAACTCCGGGCCGTGGCCAGGGCGGCCGCGGGCGAAAGCTTCGTGCTGATCGGTCCGCCCGGGACCGGCAAGAGCCAGACGATCGCGAACATCATCTCGAGCACCCTGGCGCAGGGGCGTACCGTGCTGTTCGTGGCCGAGAAGCGCGCGGCGCTAGAGGTGGTTCAGCGGCGGCTTCGGCAAATCGGTCTGGGTGAGTTCTGCCTGGACCTGTTTTCCAGCAAGGTCAGCAAGACCGCGGTCCTGCAACAACTGGAGCGCGCGCAGTCCGCGGTCGAAGTCGCCGATCGCCAAGGGTGGGAGTCCGCCAAGGCGGGTCTCGCCGATCTGCGGGAGGAGCTGAACGGCTACGTGCTGGAGCTGCATCGTCCCGGGCGCAACGGTTGGACGCCGTTCCGGGCGATAGGAACGGTGCTGCGCGCGGCCGATGGCGACGTGCCGGAGGTGTCGCTGTCGTGGCCGAATGCAGACATTCACAATGCGGGTGACTGGCAGCGCCTCGTCGAGTGCGTCGAGGAGGCTCGTGAGGTGCTGCGCCGGGCCGGCGACGCGGTGCGTGGCCCGACCCTCGCCGGGATCGAGCAGCCCGGGTGGTCGCCGGTTTGGCAGACCCGGTTGCTGGAGGCGGCGCGCGCGACCGTGCGATTTCTGGAAAGTCTCGAGGGAGCGGTTGCGGCGGTGCTCGGCTCGTTGCAGCTTGGCGCCTATGGCCGCTCACGACCGACGCTTCGACATCTAGTCGAGCTTGCAGGCCTGCTGATCGACCCGATCGCGCCGGAGGCGGCCTGGGCGCTGGCCGACGGCGCCCAGCAGATTCAACAAGTCATGCGCGACGTCTCAGGCCGGGTCGCGCGTCACCGAGAACTCAAGCAGTCGCTCGTCGGCTCTTGGCGCCAGTCGGTGACCGCATTGCCCTTGATCGAGCTCCGGAGCGACTGGCGGGCGGCGGACGGCAAATGGGCGGTTGGCCGCACACTCGCACAGCGGGCCGTTCGGAAGCGGCTTGCTGGCGCCGCGGACGGCACCGTGCCTGCGGAGTGCGGCCCGGAGCTGGACCGGCTGGTCGAGATGAAGGAGTTGGAGACCGGGTTGGGCGCGTTGCCGGGGGCGGCGGTGTTGGGGCAATCGTGGCGGGGGCTGGACACCGATTTCGGCCGGATCGAGGCCGCCTATGCCTGGGGCCAACGCATGCGGGTCGCCTCGGCTGCGTGCAGTTCAGACCCTTCGGCGCTCGTCGGGTTGCGGGTTCACCTCCGCCGGCTCGTCGGAGAGGCTGCCGATCTGCTTGCGCCGTCGGGGGTGATCGGGTCCGCATTAGGACGCCTGATCGAAACGTGGAGGGCCTGCGAGGCCGCACTCGACGACCTGACCAAGCTGGCCGGCAGCCCGGCGGCCGCGATCGTTGCCGAGGACCGGATCGACTGGCTGCCGGCGTTATCGGCACATCTGCGCGGTTGGTCCGGCGCGGCGCGCTTCATCCAGGAATGGTGCGCCTGGC
>JAVVHH010000247.1:0-4124 GCA_032249615.1 Acetobacteraceae bacterium | reverse complement strand
CCGAGAACGATTGGGCTAAACTGTTCCGGGCCGATCTCGCCGAGATTGTGGCGCCACGGGCTTACCTCGCCGCGGCCGTGCTACCCGCTGCTGCCGCCTGCGCCTGGCTGCTCGCTCGCAAACGGGTGCTCGAGTGTTGGCTGCTCGGCGGGACCGTACTCCTGGCGCTCACGAGCGGCGTGCTGTCGCTCCCACGGTTCGTCTACGCAAACCCGGTTTTCCTGCTGGTAATTGGCGACCTGATGGATTTGATCCGATCTCGGGCGGTCAGGATCGGGCTTGCGGTCCTTTGCACCGGGGCCCAGTTGCTGCTGCTGCTGATATGGCTGCATGACTCGAGTTTTCTCGCGTGATGACGGCGTTGAAGCTCCTAGGCACTGCCGCGCTCGGAGCGGCCTATGTCGCTGTCGGCTGGGCGGCAGCGCATCCGAAAGTTTCGGACGAGTATGCCGCGCATTTTCTGCACCGGACGGCCGAGTGTTGGTACGGCCGGAGGGAGCCGCAGGCGCCCCCGACGACGATCGACGTCGGTACCCTCACCTATTCCAACGCGTGTCGCTATCTCAGATGGGGCTGGTACCCAGTCGTGGATTGGGGCGTGTGGAGCAGAGTGCGGGGGTCAACGTTGCACCTGCCTTCGAGAGCTGACTCGCGTGCCGTCGTGCTCACATTCCGGGGTGCTCCCGCGCCTGGACCAGCTGTTCGGGTCCGGTTCTCTTGGAATGACCAGCAGGTCGAAGAAACATTTCCGCCTGATGTGACGCGGAGCCTGTCGGTGCCGCTCCGGCCGGGCGGTCTCGATGTGCAACTCCTCCCATTGGAAAGCGCGACTGTCCCCGGCCGTCCCTACCCCATCTCGGTCGGGATCGGGCTGACCGAGATCCGCTACGAACAGGACGAGAGTGCAGGTCTCGGCAGCACGCAATGATCACACTCGAGATCCAGCCATAGGCGTGGGTAAAGTCGGAAGCGCTCGCGATGGATCTGGCGAATACTCAGAAGCCGCCTCGCTGTTGGCGACCAGCCAGACCCCGGGCGGGCGGGCGTCGTTGCCACGCGCGTCGGGGAGACCCGCCAGGTGAGCGCGGCAAAGACGATGAGGACAACCCAGGGCGCGACCGCTTTCAATCGCTCACTTTCCCCAAGTATTTTCCCCACATGGCCCCGCGCGGCGGCTCGGCGAGCCCGCCCCTAGCGAGTGTTAGGCGCCATCCTCTTGCGGTAAGGCCCACCTCGCTTCTGAGAGGCGTCGCGCCAGAAACTCGATGACCGCGACCACGCGAGCGGGGCGGTGGCCTCCTGGTGGCGTGACGATGTTCAGCGCGATGTCAGGCATCGCCCAATCCACCATCACCTCTTGCAGCCGGCCGGCCGCGATGTCGTCGGCGACGAGGAACTCCGGTTGCACCGCGAGTCCGAGCCCGGCCCGCAGCGCTGGCATGAGCGCGTCGCCGTTGTTGGCGCGAAGCGGGCCGCTCGGCGTCACTGCCACGTGCTCGCCCGCGGCACTCGTGAAATGCCATCGGTCCTGCGTGGGCAGATACGCGTAGCCAAGGCAGGCGTGGCCCTCGAGGTCACGAGGGTGGGTCGGGCGGCCACGGCGAGCGCAGTAGGCCGGGGCACCCACGAGCAGGCGTCGAACCCGGCAGATGCGGCGCACCCGCAGGCTGGAATCGGCGAGTGCGGCGATCCGCAGGGCCATGTCGAAGCCGCCTCCAACCAGATCGACGACCTGGTCGGAGAGATGCAAATCGACCGAGATTTGCGGGAAGGCCAGAAGGAGGTCGGGCAGGATTGGTGCCAGATGGGCAATGCCGAACGACATCGGCGCGGCCACGCGAACGAGCCCATGAGGTGTCACGGCCTGGGCGGTTGCCTCGGCTTCCAGCACCTCTCCTTCGGCCAGGATGCGGCCGGCGCTGGAGGCTGCATGCCGCCCGATGTCGGTCAGCGATAGGTGCCGCGACGTCCGGTTCAGCAGCGAGGCCCCGATCCGGGCCTCTAAGCGGGCGATGCTCTTCGAAACCGTGGCTTTCGACAGGCCGAGCTCGGCGGCAGCCCTGGAGAATGAGCCGGTGTCGGCCACCTTGGCGAAGACGGCCCACGCATCCAGGTCGGGCAGGCGCGGCATGATAGATTCCGGAAACGATGAGTTTCGATAGTTTCCCTTTCTTTGTGTCTACGCAAGTCTGATCTTGGGATGGCGGGTCGGAACGGCCCAATTTCATTAGGAACCTGACATGGCCAAGATCCTCGTTCTCTACTACTCCAGCTACGGCCACATTGAGACGATGGCCGAGGCCGTCGCCGAAGGCGCTCGGACCACAGGGGCTGAGGTCCACCTAAAGCGCGTCCCCGAACTCGTGCCCGAGCAGGTCGCTCGGAGCAGCCACTACAAGCTCGACCAGGCCGCGCCGATCGCCACGGCCGCCGAACTCGCCGAGTATGATGCGATCATCGTGGGCAGCGGCACGCGTTACGGCCGCATGACCTCGCAGATGGCGAACTTCTGGGACCAGACCGGCGGGCTCTGGGCGCAGGGCAGGCTGATCGGCAAGGTGGGCGCGGCGTTCACGTCCACCGCAAGCCAGCACGGCGGGCAGGAGACGACGCTGGTGGGCATCCACACCAACCTGCTGCACCACGGGATGGTCATCGTCGGCCTGCCCTACAGCTTTCAAGGCCAACTCAAGTTGGATGAGGTGACCGGCGGCTCGCCATACGGTGCGACCACCATCGCTGCGGGCGACGGCTCACGCCAGCCGAGCACGAACGAACTCGAAGGTGCCCGCTTCCTGGGCCGCCACGTCGCCGAGATCGCCGCCAAGCTGGCGGCCTGACGCGGACGGCAAGTTAGAGGAGACAGCGATGCAGCTTCATGGAATTCATCACCTGACCGCCGTCTCGGCAGACGCGAGCGGAAACCACGCCTTCTACACGCGCGTGCTCGGGATGCGGCTGGTTAAGAAGACCGTCAATCAGGACGATACCAGCGCGTATCACCTGTTCTACGCGGACGGGGTGGGGAGCCCGGGCACGGACCTCACCTTCTTCGATTGGCCGGTCGGCCGCGAGCGGCGCGGCACCAATGCCATCGTCCGCTCTGGCTTGCGCGTGGCGGGGAGAGCCGCCCTGGAATACTGGGCCGCGCGCCTCGACGAGGCTGGCGCGCCCCATGGCGACATCGGCGAGGTGGACGGGCGGCTCGCGCTCACCTTTGAGGATCCGGAAGGCCAGCGCCTCGCGCTCGTGGACGACAAGGGCGTGGGCCTCTTCCAACCCTGGACAGGCAGCGGGGTGCCGGAGGCGTTCCAGATCCGCGGCCTCGGGCCGATCACGATCAGCGTGCCGGAGCTGCGCCCCTCCGACCTGTTCCTGACCCAGGTCATGGCGATGCGGCAGGTGCGGAGCTACGCCGCGCCGGACGCGGCCGGCGTTACTGTCCAGGTCTACGAGATGGGCGAGGGCGGGCCCGCGGCAGAGCTTCACGTCCGGGTCGAGCCGGGCCTATCGCCCGCACGATCGGGTGCCGGCGGCGTTCACCACGTCGCATTCCGGGTGCGTGACGATGAGTACGCTTACTGGGTGGACCGGCTGCAGCAGCAGCGGATCCCGTCCAGCGGGCCGGTGGACCGCTTCTACTTCCGCAGCCTCTACACCCGCGAGCCGAATGGCATCTTGTATGAGATCGCCACCGATGGCCCGGGTTTTGCCAGCGACGAGCCCGTGGAGGCGCTCGGTGAGCGGCTCTCGTTGCCGCCGTTCCTGGAGCCGAAACGCGCCGCCATCGAGCGGAACTTGAAGCCGCTCTGACGGGGAGGTCTGGGGAGACCGGATCCCAAAGCCGATACGTGGGCTAACCGGTTGACGACCGGTCTCTCCCGATCGCGGCTGCTTGCATCCCCCCGGTGCAAAGCCCTGAGCGACTCGCGGGTGACGGCTCTAAGCCGACCATAGCTGCCGTTGGCTCGTCGACAACGGTGATCGCGGACACCTCAGAAATCGGCTAGCACGCGTCCGAAGCCTTGCACCTTGTCCGTGATGCCGTTCTCGCGGAGGCATGCCAATACGCAGCTGCCCTCACAAATGATCACACGTCGAGGTTGGCGACTTTGAGGGCGTTG
>JAVVHH010000246.1:0-4128 GCA_032249615.1 Acetobacteraceae bacterium | reverse complement strand
CGGATTGGCGTTCGGGCCGGGATGGCAAGCGGCGGTGCCGGTCATGCAGATCTTGGGTTTTCCCCTCTGCCTGACGGTCTTTGGCATGGTGGGGCAGACCCTTTTCCTCGCCCAAGGCCACATGGGGACGTCGCTGGCGATCACGGTCGGCGCGACACTGCTCCGTTTGGGGCTGCTCGCGGTCCTTATTCCGCCGCTCGGCTTGGTCGGCGCCGCGATCGCGGCCGGCGCCGGGATCGCGGTGGAGCAGAGCTTGTCGGCTGTTTGGGCGATGCGGCGGCTCGGCTTACCGCTCGGCTCGCTGGCGCCGTTGATGTGGCGGTGCCTCGTGGCGACGGGGTGCATGGCCGCGGTGCTGGCGGGGTCCGGGCTCGGCTGGCGCAATCTGACCATTCCGGCGATGGCTGGAGCCATCCTGCTTGGGGCAGTCGTCTATGGGCTGACGCTCGCCGCGCTCTGGCTCGCCGCGGGACGTCCGGCGGGAGCGGAGGCGGACATGCTCGTTCTGGCGCGCCGCGCGCTCGGACGGGGCGGAGCATGAGAGCACGCGCTCACGGGCGAGTGACTTTTGTGCAATGCGGCAATCCCTATGTCGTTCGGCACCACTATCGAAGCGAGCGATGATGAGCGAACCCAGCACGAGCGATCTGTTCCGGCCTGTCACCATGGGCAAGATGCAGCTTTCCAACCGCATCGTCATGGCGCCGTTGACGCGCAGCCGGGCGGCCAAAGGCGGCGTGCCGCAGCAGATGAACGTCGACTACTACGCCCAGCGTGCGAGCGCGGGTCTGATCGTGAGCGAAGCCACGAACATCACCCAGCAGGGTCAGGGCTACGCGTTCACCCCTGGGATCTACACGGAGGAGCAGGTCGCCGGTTGGCGAAAGGTGACGGACGCGGTGCATGCCAAGGGCGGGCACATCGTTTGCCAGCTGTGGCACGTGGGGCGGATCAGCCATCCCAGCCTGCAGCCGGGCGGGCAGTTGCCGGTCGCGCCCTCGGCCATCAAGCCGGAAGGCAAGGCGTTCACCGAAGCCGGGTTCCAGGACCACGTGACGCCGCGCGCGCTGGAGACAGACGAGATCGCAGGCATCGTCAAGGACTACGCGCACGCGGCGAAATGTGCTGACAAAGCCGGGTTCGACGGCGTCGAGATCCACGCGGCCAATGCCTACTTGCTCGACCAGTTCATCCGCGACAGCACCAACAAGCGGACGGATCGCTACGGCGGCTCGATCGAGAACCGGATTCGGATCGTGCTCGAGGTAGCCGAGGCCGTGACGGGCGTCCTGGGGGGCGACCGCGTCGGCATCCGGCTATCGCCAATTACCCCGCAGGTCGGCAACACTCCGCTGGATAGCGAGCCGGCCAAGACCTACGGCAAGCTGATCGACGAATTGAACGCGTTCGGACTGGTGTATCTGCACCTCATCGAGGGAGCGACGCAGGGATCGCGCGACGAGGTCCAGGGCGTTTCGTATCAGGGTATGCGGCGCCGGTTCAAAGGCTTGTTCATGGCCAATAACGGGTTCGACCGCGAGTTGGCGCTCGCGGCGCGGCGGAACGATCTGGCCGACCTCATCTGCTTCGGACGGCCGTTCATCGCCAATCCGGACCTCGTGGAGCGGTTGCGGATCGGGGCTGAGATCGCCGAGTCGGACAAGGACACCTGGTACGGCGGCAACGAGCACGGCTATACCGACTACTCGGCACTAGGGCGCGAGCGCGCGCAGGCTGCCGAGTAGGCGATTTTGCAGCCCGGCGACTTGCGCCGGGCTGCATTTCTTTCGTTCATGGCGGGATGCACCCGCTCCCGCTGCTCGTCGCCGGCTGCTTCTTCATGGAGTTCCTCGACGGCACGATCATCGCGCCGGCGCTGCCGCAGATGGCTCTCTCGCTGGGCACCACCGCCGTCGACTTGCATGTCGGTATCTCCGCCTACCTGCTGACCGTTGCGGTGATGATCTTGCCGGGTGGGTGGGCGGCGGAACGTTTCGGGGCGCGACCGGTGTTCGCCTCGGCCATCGCCCTATTCACCACGGCCTCGGCCCTTTGCGCCCTGGCGGGCTCGCCGCACAGTTTCGTCGCCGCGCGCGTGCTGCAGGGGGTGGGCGGCGCGATGATGGTGCCGGTCGGGAGGCTCGTCGTGCTGCGCGGGACCGAGAAGGCCGGGCTGATGCGGGCCATCGCGCTGCTGACCTGGCCCGGGCTGACGGCCCCGCTGATCGGCCCGCCGCTGGGCGGCTTCATCGCCGAGGCGGCGAACTGGCGTTATATCTTTCTGGTCAACCTCCCGCTGGGCGCGGCGGCATTCGGCCTGGCGCTCTGGCTGACGCCGCGAACCCAGCCTGGCCCGGCGCGCCGCTTCGATTGGCGCGGGTTCTGGCTCGCGGGGACGGCATGCCTGTGCGCGGAGGCCGCAATGGACCTGCTCGGGCGCGAGCACCCTCGTCTCGGGGCAGCCGCAATGCTCGTGCTTGTCGGCGCGGCGAGTGGGCTGGCGGCCGCCCGGCACCTGCTGCGCTCGGCCACGCCCCTGATCGACCCGGCGCCTTGGCGGGTGCCGACATTCCGTATGGTGATGGGGGTCGGAACCGCGATGCGGGGCCTGATCTCGACGCTGCCGTTCCTGCTACCGCTGTTGTTCCAAATGGGCTTCGGCTACGACCCCTTCCACGCGGGCGCCCTCGTGCTGGCGCTATTTCTCGGCAATATCGGGATGAAGCCGGCGACGTCGTTCGTGCTCCGGCGAATTGGGTTCCGCAACGTGCTGGCCGGCAACGCGGCGCTTCAGGCCGCCACAATGCTGGGGTTGGCAACCATCGGGGTGCAGACCCCGCTCGCGGCGATCCTGTTGCTGCTGGCCGTGACGGGCGCGTCGCGGTCCATGCAGTTCACGGCGCTGGCGACCCTGGCGTTTTCCGATGTGCCGCAGCCGCAGATGGCGCCGGCCAACACCTGGTTCAGCGTGGCCTTCCAACTGGGGAACGGGATCGGGGTGGGTGTCGGTGCGCTCATGCTGCAGCTTGCGGCCGGCACGCTGGCTGGGCCGAACCTGCCGGCGTTCCATGCGGTGTTCGCCGGCCTGTCGGTGCTGATGCTCGGCTTGGCGGGCGCGGCGCTCACGCTCGATCGGCAGGCGGGGGCGGCGGTTTCAGGGTACCGGCGCTAGGGCCGGTTGACCTCGGCGGCGCGGGCGAGATCGTCTGGCGTGTTGACGTTGAAGAATGGATCAACGGGATGATCCGGCCAGGTGGCGACGGCGGCGCCCGCGGTGGCGGCGCCGACTTTCCGCTCGCCTGCCTCCAGGGTGGCCCGCAGACCACCGCGCATCGAGACGGGCCAAAGGGCGGCAACCGGGTGGGTTCGGCCGCCGGATGCGGCCATCGCCATTGGCGCCTGGCCGCGGACCGTCTGAAGCCTTGCCACGAGGTCGAGTGGGATGAAGGGGGCGTCGGCGGGGGCCGTGACGATCCAGTCGAGGCCGAGCGCGGCAGCGCGATCGAGCCCGGCCAGAACGCCGGCGAGCGGGCCTGGGAAGCCGGCGACGCCGTCGGGCAGGATCTCGAGGCCGAAAGGGGCGAAGCGGGCCGGGTCGCCATTGGCGTTCAGGAACAGGCAGGCGACCTGCGGGCGGAACCGCTCGATGACGTGTGCCAGGATGGGCCGGCCCTCGACGAGGCGGAGCGATTTGTCGCCCCCGCCCATGCGGCGGGCCAGGCCGCCCGCGAGAATGACGCCGATGATGTCGGTCATGCGAGTGCTTCCAGCTGTGGCGAGGGCAGGATCGTTGCAGAGAGGCTTGTCCGGACCGGGGAAAGGGTGTGTGGTTCCCCTAAATTGGGAGGATCATCATGGCGCAGCATAGCGGACGCCACTTTCTGCAGATTCCAGGGCCGACCAACGTGCCGGACCGGGTACTGCGTGCCATCGACATGCCGACCATCGACCACCGGGGGCCGGAGTTCGCCGAACTGAGCCGCACCGTTCTGGACGGCGTGCGGAGTATCTTCCAGACCACGGGCGACGTGGTGATCTATCCTGCGAGCGGCACGGGGGCGTGGGAGGCGGCGATCGTCAACACGCTGGACGTGGGCGACCGGGTGCTGATGTATGAAACCGGCCAGT
>JAVVHH010000245.1:0-4146 GCA_032249615.1 Acetobacteraceae bacterium | reverse complement strand
TGCTGACCGCCGCCCAAGGCCAGAACCCGGCCCGGCAGGCCGCCCGCGCCGCCGGCATCCCCGACAGCGCGACCGCATTCGGCGTGAACCAAGTGTGCGGCTCCGGCCTCCGCACCGTTGCGCTGGCCGCCCAGCAGATCCAGACCGGCGAGAGCGACATCGTGGTCGCCGGCGGCCAGGAAAGCATGAGCCAGTCCACCCACGCCGCCTATTTGCGCCAGGGCACCAAGATGGGCGATCTCGGCATGGTCGATACCATGATCAAGGATGGGCTGTGGGATGCCTTCAACGGCTACCACATGGGCACCACCGCCGAGAACGTCGCCACCAAGTTCCAGATCACCCGCCAGCAACAGGACGAGTTCGCGGCCGCGAGCCAGCAGAAGGCCAGCAAGGCCCAGAAAGAGGGCAAGTTCAAGGACGAGATCGTCCCCGTCACCATCAAGGGCCGCAAGGGCGACACGGTGGTCAGCGACGACGAATACATCCGACACGATTCCTCCGTCGACTCGATGGCCAAGCTCCGCCCCGCCTTCTCGAAAGACGGCACCGTGACCGCCGGCAACGCGAGCGGCATCAACGATGGCGCCGCCGCGCTGGTGCTGATGTCGGCGAAAGAGGCCGAGCGCCGCGGCCTCAAGCCGCTGGCCCGAATCGTCAGCTTCGCGACCGCCGGCGTCGACCCCACCATCATGGGAACCGGCCCGATCCCCGCGTCCCGCAAGGCGCTGGACCGCGCCGGCTGGAAGGCGTCCGACCTCGACCTGATCGAGGCCAATGAGGCCTTCGCCGCCCAGGCCTGCGCCGTGAACAAGGACATGGGCTGGGATACCGAGAAGGTGAACGTCAACGGCGGCGCCATTGCGATCGGTCACCCGATCGGAGCCTCCGGCGCGCGCATCCTGACGACGCTGCTGCACGAGATGGGCCGCCGCGACGCCAAGAAGGGTCTCGCGACACTCTGCATCGGCGGCGGCATGGGCGTCGCCATGTGCGTCGAGCGGTAAGAACGGAACGCAGGCCCTCTCCCGTTCAGGGCGGGGGCCTGTCACCGATCGAAGACCCGGTCGCCTCCAGCACGCGCCGCATGTTCTTGCCCACCCGGCCTAGCGCCTCGTCCCATGTCAGCAAGGCGAACCGGGCAAACTCCGGCAGCATCCTTCCGTCCCGGGCGCGAAACAACGACGTGCAGCGTAGGCCGGACACGTCGATGTCGCCCGCCTGCCATCCGAACAGCACGAGATCCTTCGCCGGCAGGTAGCGGTGGGTGCCGAGCGGGCGCAACTCCGCACCGACGGCCTGGAGCCCGGTTTCCTCCCGTAATTCCCGCAACGCGGCGGCCTCGAAGGCCTCATTGGGCTCGGCGACACCTTTCGGGATGTCCCAACGGGCCGCCCCCGTCGCTTGCCCCAGCAGTATCAAGCCTGCCGCATCGCGCACGAGAACGCCGCAGCTCGTCACCCGCATGGGACCGCCTCATGGGCTCGCTGTCTCAGGATGCCCGTCGGCAAACGTTCGGCATGGGCCGCTCAACCTCTGCCTAACGTCCACCTTCAAATAGCTTTGCTCCGTCCGCTTCCACAATCCCACCGACGTGGTGACCGCCAGGCGTCGTCTCTAAGCGCTGCGCTTGCTCAGCACTGTTGAGTAGCTGGGCCGTCGGGCGATGATGTTCGCCCGCTTGCCGAGCCGGAGACCGCCGCCGGCCGCACGGCGGCCACCCTTCCGTGCAAGATCACGCCGTCGGCGAACGCTGCCTCGTTTAGCGACGGGAAAACCGCTTGCGCCCGAGCCCGAGCCCGGTCAGCGCCGCGCCCAGGATAACGAGCGAGGCGGGTTCGGGAATGGTGGTCGGGGTTGTGGTCGTCCCGAAACCTTCGTAGGAGGTCACGCTCGTCTGGAATTTCGCGTAGAAGCCCGAGAAGTCGAGGGGCGGGACACTGGTGCCAGTGAAGATCAGGGTCTCGGTGAAGCTGGTGGAGCCGCCGAGATTGAGGCCGCCATTCCCGCCTCCGTTACAGTTCGGTCCGGAGTAGAGGCAGACATCGACATGCGTGCTGGTGATCGATCTATTGGTCGCAGAATCATACACAGAACTGTTATCCGTGGCGGCGGTCGCGACTGGACTCGTGTCGAAACCGAAGCTGGTCAGCCGCGCGGATGAATAGGTGTTCCCGGTCGTCGGGGTCGTATTGGTGACCGTAGCGGTGAAGGTCAGGCTCGTCGGGCTGGTAAAGTTGAAGTTGGTGAATGCGACGGTTGCACTCACGTTTGGCAAGTTGGCTGCGCCCGCGATCGAGAACGTGGTCGTCATGCTACCGCCCTGGGCGACGGGGACCGCGTGTGCGGCCGTGGTGAGGGCCGAGAGCGACAGGCAGGTGGCGAGCAGGCAGCGCTTCATCGTAGCAAATCCTTTGGCTTAGATTTTGCCCGGAGACCTAGAGCAAAATTGATACAAGGATTGCGTACGTGAAATCTTCGTCATTTGCAATGACATTTTTGCGGGCGCGAAGCCATATCTAACCCGATCCGATAACTTGCGTCACTCCATCGTCGGCGCGCCACGGTCGGCGCGGCGGCCGGCTCAAGTGGGGAGTGAGATGAGCCAAGGCTGCTTACTTCCTTTGCCCGCTTTTGGTCCTGCACTTGTTCGAAGCCGGCCCACGTGATAGGCTTCACCGACCGCAGACTGGTCATCACGGGAGCGACGGCAATCACCCTGTCCGCCCCGTCGAGCCTGTTGAGTGGGAGCTTGGCCCGATCGCTGCGAAGCTTCGCCCTCTTGATCCTGGCCGGCATGGCCCTCCCGCGGGCCGCCTCGGCCTTCACGGCCCCTTATCAAAGCTCAACCCTCTACATCGTCTCGAACGGCGGGCAGTCCGCAGCCCGGGTCGTCGGCTCCTACACCGCCCGGCAGGGCAACACGACCGTGACGCTGCCCGAACTTGAGCTCTACCACCAGTTCACCAGCGGCTTCGGAGTGCAGCTCGTGCTGCCCTGGTCCTATGTCGGCGAGCCCGGCTCGTATCATTACGGCTTCGGCTCCGCCGCGATCGAGGCCGATATCCATCTATATGGCAACGCTTCCGGCGACGGTTGGCCGTCGATCGGCATCGCACCCCGGGTCTACTCTCCTTCCCCAGCGTCCCGATACGGTCTCGGCACAGGCTATGCCCATTACGACCTGCCTTTGATCGTCGAGAAAGACTTCGGCCACTGGACGGCCGTCGGCAACGCCGCCTGGGAAATCAACCCAGGCCGGGGCAACAAGGACTACGCATTCTTGGGCACGGTCCTGTCGCGCAGCATCACCGAGAATTTCAGCGCCGGCGCCGAGCTCTACTACCGGAGCGCCCAATCAGCGGGCGAACGAGGCCAGCTTGGCACGACGATTGGCGCTAAATACCAGATCAGCGACGGCCAGGCCGCCTACGCCTCCGTGGGACGAGCTATCAACAGCCCGGACCACCTCAACCGGCTGACCGCCTACCTGATCTACGAGATCAACTTCTAGCAGGCTGCTGAAGAAACCGAGGGTGGAGGATGATCACCTCCACCCGGCATTTTTTCTCGTTCAACCGTACCCGCTTTTTGCGTCGAGTTTCGGTGAGCCCTGCGCTGTTCGGCGCGGTCGCTGGGTTCTAATCCAGCTGCTCCATCAGCTGCCGCTCAGACCGGATGGAGTAGAACGCCTGCAATAGCAGTGCCCGTAACAACGTCTCCGGCGCAACGCCGGGGCGGCCCACGCGCGCATACAGCCCGTCGAACTCCGGCGACAGCACGTCGAGCGCTTCGTCCACCATGGCGCGGATCAGCCGCAAAGGGTGATCCGGCGGCACCCGGGCCTGGCAACTCACGTAGCTGAACAACGAGCGCCAGATCGCTGCAATCGACGCCGAACTGCGTGCCCTGTGCCGGGCCGATGCCGAGTTGAAGGCGCGGCTTGATATCCTCGTCAGCATCCGGGCATCGGCGAGGCGACCGCGCTGACGATGCTGATCGAGATGCCCGAGCTGGGCGCGATCGACAACAAATGCATCGCCAGCCTCGCCGGCCTGGCGCCGATCGCGCGCGACTCAGGACAGCACAGCGCAAACGCTTCATCCGCGCCGGACGCGCTCACCTGCGCCAGGCACTCTACATGCC
>JAVVHH010000244.1:0-4177 GCA_032249615.1 Acetobacteraceae bacterium | reverse complement strand
CGGATGGTGGAAAAAGAGCGTCCGGAGGTGTGGGACATCCTCGAAGAGGTGATCCGCGAGCATCCCGTCATGCTCAATCGCGCGCCGACGCTCCACCGCCTCGGCATCCAGGCGTTCGAGCCCGTCCTGATCGAAGGCAAGGCGATCCAGCTGCATCCGCTGGTCTGCACCGCCTTCAACGCCGACTTCGACGGCGACCAGATGGCGGTTCACGTGCCGCTCAGCCTGGAAGCCCAGCTCGAGGCGCGCGTGCTGATGATGTCGACCAACAACATCCTCAGCCCGGCGAACGGCAAGCCCATCATCGTGCCCAGCCAGGACATCGTGCTCGGGCTGTATTACCTCAGCCTCGAGACGCCGGAGTTCCGGGAGCACCCGGACGCGGCCGTCTATGACGGTGACAAGCTGGTCAAGGCGGGGCCGACGACGTTCTCGTCCGTCGGCGAGATCGACTACGCGCTGAACGCCAAGGCGATCAAGCTGCACCAGAAGATCATCGCGCGCTGGGAGACCGTGGACGCGCAGGGCAACAAGGTGCGGCAGAAGGTCGTCACCACGCCCGGCCGCATGCTGATCGCGCAGATCCTGCCGAAGAACGCCAACGTGCCGTTCAGCCTGGTCAACCGCACCCTTACCAAAAAGAACGTGTCCGACGTGATCGACGCCGTCTACCGCCATTGCGGCCAGAAGGAATGCGTGATCTTCGCCGACCGGCTGATGGGGTTGGGCTTCGGCCAGGCCGCGAAAGCCGGGCTGTCGTTCGGCAAGGACGACTTGATCATCCCGGACAGCAAGCCGGAGCTGATCGGCAAGACCCAGGCCGAGGTCAAGGAGTTCGAGCAGCAGTATCAGGACGGCCTGATCACCGCTGGCGAGCGCTACAACAAGGTGGTCGACGCCTGGTCGCGCTGCACGGACGAAGTCGCCGGCGCCATGATGAAGGAGATCAGCAAGCAGGAGGTGGGCACGCCGACCAACTCGGTGTGGATGATGAGCCACTCCGGCGCGCGCGGCAGCCCGGCCCAAATGCGCCAGCTTGCCGGCATGCGCGGCCTGATGGCCAAGCCTTCGGGCGAGATCATCGAGCAGCCGATCATCGCCAACTTCAAGGAGGGGCTCTCCGTCCTCGAATACTTCAACTCCACCCACGGCGCCCGGAAGGGACTCGCGGACACGGCGTTGAAGACGGCGAACTCGGGTTACCTCACCCGCCGCCTGGTCGACGTGGCGCAGGACTGCATCATCGTCGAGCCTGATTGCGGGACCGAGCGTGGCCTGACGGTCAAGGCCGTCATGGACGGCGGCGAGGTCGTGGCTGGCCTCGAAGAGCGGACCCTTGGCCGCACGACGGCGGAAAACGTGTTGGATCCGGTGACTGGCGAAGTGCTGGTCGCGGCCAACACGCTGATCGAGGAGCCGGAAGCCGAGGCGATCGAAAAGGCCGCCGTCGAGTCGGTGAAGATCCGCTCGGTGCTGACCTGCGACAGTCGGGTCGGTGTCTGCGCGGCTTGCTATGGGCGCGACCTCGCCCGCGGCACGCCGGTCAACATCGGCGAGGCGGTGGGGGTCATCGCGGCCCAGTCCATCGGCGAGCCCGGCACCCAGCTGACCATGCGCACGTTCCACATCGGCGGCGCAGCCCAGCGCGGCGCCGAAGTCAGCAACGTCGAGGCGAGCCACGACGGCGTGGTCACCATCAAGAACCGCGCCGTGGTGCAGAACAGCCAGGGCTTCCCGATCGTGATGTCGCGTAACTGCGAGATCGTGCTGCAGGACGACAAGGGTCGCGAACGCGCCCGCTTCCGGGTGCCGTACGGTGCACGGCTGCTGTCGGACGAGGGCGCGCAGGTCAAGCGCAACGAGAAGCTGGCGGAATGGGATCCCTACACCCTGCCGATCATCACGGAGCTGCAGGGCCAGGTGGAGTATCTCGACCTGCTCGACGGCGTCACGTTGGTCGAACGGGTCGACGAGGTCACCGGGCTCACCTCACGGGTAGTCGTGGACTACAAGCAATCGGCCAAGGGCGTCGATCTGCGGCCGCGGCTGCAGCTGAAGGACGCCAAGGGCGAAGTGCTGACGCTGCCCAGCGGTGCCGAAGCACGCTACTTCCTCAGCCCGGACTCGATCCTCTCGGTCGATAACGGGGCGACGGTGGCGGCGGGCGACGTGCTGGCGCGGATCCCGCGCGAGGGCAGCAAGACCCGTGACATCACCGGCGGTCTGCCGCGGGTTGCCGAACTGTTCGAAGCCCGGCGCCCGAAGGACCACGCGATCATTGCCGAGATGGATGGCCGGGTCGAATTCGGGAAGGATTACAAGGCCAAGCGCCGGGTGATCGTCCGCAACGACGAGACCTCGGAAGAATCCGAGTATCTGGTCCCGAAGGGCAAGCACGTCAGCGTCCAGGAGGGCGACTTCGTCCGCCGGGGCGACCCGTTGGTCGACGGGCCGCGCGTGCCGCACGACATCCTCAAGGTGCTCGGCGTCGAGGCGCTGTCGGACTACCTGGTCAACGAAATCCAGGACGTCTACCGGCTCCAGGGCGTGAAGATCAACGACAAGCACATCGAGGTGATCGTTCGGCAGATGCTGCAGAAGGTCGAGATCCTGGAAGCCGGCGATACGACGTATCTGCAGGGCGAACAGGTCGACCGCCTGGAGTTCGAGGCGGAGAACGAGAAGCGGCTCAGCCTGGAGGAGCGGCCTGCAACCGCGATGCCGGTGCTGCAGGGCATCACGAAGGCCAGCTTGCAAACCCACAGCTTCATCTCCGCCGCCTCTTTCCAGGAGACGACGCGGGTGCTGACGGAGGCCGCCACGGCGGGCAAGGTCGATAGCCTGATGGGCTTGAAGGAGAACGTGATCGTCGGGCGGTTGATCCCGGCGGGTACGGGCAGCGTGATGAACCGGCTGCGCCAAGTTGCGGCCGGGCGGGACCAGGCGCGCCTGCGTCCGGAAACGCCGCAGATCACAAAGGCCGCCGAGTAGCGGCTGCCGATCGAGGAAGAACGAGAGGGCGGTGCTGCGGCGCCGCCCTTTTCGTTTGGAGTGTCGGCAGTTCCGCAGGCTTTCGCCTGGCGTGGAGAAACATTAAATGCCGAGGGCTCGCTGAGGAACTTAGCCCTTGAACTCCATCTCCCGCCCGCTGAACGCCCGCTTCACACGCGCCGACACGCGCATCGTGCTGTTCGAGGGCATTAGCCCCACAGCCGTCGCCCTGCTGGCCCATGCCGGCTACACCGGGGTCACCCTCCACAAGAAGGCTCTGGAGGGGGAGGCGCTGCTCGAGGCGGTGCGAGGCGCCCACATCCTCGGCATCCGCAGCCGCACCCAGGTGTCGGATGAGGTGCTGCGCAGCGCCGGGCCGCTCATGGCGGTCGGGTGCTTCTGCATCGGCACCGATCAGGTGGACCTCAAGACGGCGGCCGACCTCGGTATCCCCGTGTTCAACGCGCCGTTTTCCAACACGCGGAGCGTCGCCGAGCTGACGATCGGCGAGATCGTGATGCTGATGCGCCGGATCACGCCCCGTTCCGCCGCAGCACATGCTGGTGGGTGGGACAAATCCGCGGACGGCAGCTTCGAGGTGCGCGGCAAGACGCTGGGCATCGTGGGCTACGGCAACATCGGCAGCCAGCTGTCGACGTTGGCCGAGGCGATGGGCATGCGGGTGATCTACTACGACCGCTCGACGAAGCTGCGCCACGGCAACACGCAGCCCGTGGCGACGCTGGAGGAGTTGCTCAGCGCCGCAGACGTGGTCAGCCTTCACGTGCCCGATCTGCCCAGCACGCAAAACCTGATCGCCGCGGCCGAGATCGCGGCCATGAAGCCCGGCAGCCTCCTGATCAACAACAGCCGTGGCCGGGTCGTCGATCTGGACGCGCTGGCAGTCGCATTGCGGGAAGGGCGGCTCGCAGGGGCTGCGGCGGACGTGTTTCCGGTCGAGCCCAAGGCCGCGGGAGACAAGCTGGTCACACCGCTGCAAGGCCTGGAGAACGTCATCCTGACGCCGCACATCGGCGGCTCGACGGTGGAAGCGCAGGAGCGCATCGGCGAGGAGGTCGCGCAGAAGCTGCTCGATTTTCTCAACGCAGGCACGACGGTGGGCGCGGTCAACTTCCCCAACGTCGATCAGCCCTACGACGGCGCCCACACGCGGTATCTCCACGTC
>JAVVHH010000243.1:0-4182 GCA_032249615.1 Acetobacteraceae bacterium | reverse complement strand
GTAGTTCCAGACCCGCTCCAGCAGCACCTCGCGCGTGACCAGCCTGCCGTTCTGCCGAACCAGGAAGGCGAGCAACCGGAATTCGTGCGGCAGCAGCGCGAGGTCGCGGCCGTCGCGGAAGGCCTTGCGCTCCAGCAGGTCGAGCCGCAACGGCCCGAGCTCGAGCACCGTCGCCGTGCCGTCCGGCACGCCGCGGCGTTGGATCACCTCCAGCCGCGCGACCAGCTCGGCCATGTCGAACGGCTTGGCCAGGTAGTCGTCGCCACCCGCCGTCAGCCCGCGCACCCGCTCATCGACTCGGCTCAGCGCGGTCAGGAACAGCACCGGCGTGCGCACCTCCTCGGCCCGCAGGCGCGAGACCAGCGTCAACCCGTCGAGGTCCGGCAGCATCCGGTCAACCACCATCACGTCGAATGTGCCACCGTGAGCGAGATCGAGGCCAGTCCGGCCGTCGGGAGCGTGAGTTACGGCATAGTGCTGAGCCTTCAGCGCGCGGCTCAGCTCAGTCGCAAGAGCAAGGTCATCCTCCACCAGCAACAGGCGCCGCTCGGGTAGGGAGCCGGTCAAGGCACGTAGTCCCGCGTCCTTCAGGGGTGGCAATCGGTGCGGTGTTTACCATGGGGGTGCATTTGGCTGCGACCGGAACTCCTACTCGGCGCGTCCCGACGCCGCGGACTGGCTCAGCCCCTTGACCCCCGTCAGCGTGGCGCCCTCGAAATCCGCGCCCTGCACGTTCGCCCCGGTGAAGTCCGCACCGGTCAGGTAGGCGCCGGTGAAGTCGGCGCTGCTCAGGTCGGCGCCGTCGAAGCGCGCGCCGTTCAGCTTGGCGAACCGAAAGGTGACGTGGCCGAGGCCCGCGCCGGTGAAGTCGGCGCCGATCAGGTTGGCGCTCATGAACTCGGTGCGCAGCAGGCCCATGGACTAGTTGGCCATCACGACAGTCATGCGGGCGTGCGAGAAGTCGGCGCCGCGCATGTCGTCGAAGCTGAAATGCACCGTGATCGAGGCGTCCGACAGATCGGCTCCCACGAACTTGGCGGCTTGCTCGGGCGTGTTGTCCATGCCCATCGAGGTGACGACCGTCTGCATCGTCGCACCTTGCAGCTTGGCATGGGTGAAGTCGGCGCGGATGATCCAGGCGAAGGTCAGGTCCGCCTTCGTCAGGTCGGCGTCGGTGAGGTCCGCACCGACGAGCTTGACCCCGTGCAGGTTGGCCCCGGACAGGTTCGCGCCTCTCACGTCGGCGCCGCTCAGGTCGAGGCCAGTGAGGTCGTCGCCGCTCATGTCCTTGCCGGCCAGGTCTGCCTTGCCCGCGGCCATGCCGGCCACGGCCGCGCGTACTTGGTCCGCGGTCAGATGGTCGGCTGCACGAGACGGCACGGCCCAGAGCACGGGAAGAACGAGCAGGACTGCGGCGCTGCCGGTCCAGATGGGTGTATTGCGCACGGCGTCTCCTTCCTTCGTTGCAGGCATCTGCGTGTCAGAAGCGCGTGGTCAGGTCGGTCAGCCAAGCCGGCGACGCGATGACCAGGCCGGCTTCGAGGGCGTGGTCGGCTCCGGTCAGGATCAGCAGGGCCGTGGCAAGGAGCATGGCCCCGAGCAGTTGCTTGCCGGCCTTGCCGGCGCCCAGCATCGAGCCTTGCCAGCGCCGCAGCGTGGCGCGGGACAGGCTGCCGACAACCAGCAAAGGCAGGGCGGCGCCGACGGCGAAAGTCGCCATGACGAGCGCGACGCCGGTCAGGTCCTTGCCTTGCGCTGCCAGGACCGACGCGGCCCCGAGCGTCGGACCCACGCACGGGCTCCAGATCGCCCCGAGCATCAGCCCGACCAGGAACTGGCCCACGAGGCCCGAGGGGGACAGGCGCGACAGCAGCTGGTTGCCGGCATCCGCGACGGTGGAGGCCGCGCCCGCGAACCGGGCCTGCAGCGCGCCGCTCAGCAGCACCACTCCGAGGATCGCCAGCAGGACCGCCGAGATCGAGCGGAACAGATCGCCCGTCAGGCCGATCGAGAACCCGACCGTCGCCACGAACAGCCCGAGCGTGACGAACGAAAGCGCCAGCCCCGCCGTCAGCGCGGCCATGCCGAAGCGATGCGCCGACGCGGCGCCCGTCAGCACCAGGGGGAGCAGGGGCAGCACGCAAGGGGAGAGCGTCGAGAGGACGCCCGCGGCGAAGCCGAAGCCCAGGCTTGCAGCCCCTATCGGCATGGCTGCTAGCCCAGCGACTTCTGGACGAGTGCCCGGATGGATTTCGGGTCGGTATCGCCCGTGGACCGGCCCTCTTCCGTCTTGCCGTGGAAGGCGATGAGCGTGCTCTGCATCCGGACGCCCATCGCGCGCAGCACGTCCTTCTGATGGTCGAAGTCCACCTTGTAGATGATCAGGTCCTTGAACGCCGGCTCCGCAGCGAGATGATCGAGGATCGGCCGCTGCCGCGCGCAGGTGGGGCACCAGGGAGCTGAGACGTGGAGCAGGATCGGCTTGCCGGCCTGCTCGGACGCGGCGAATGCTTCCTGCGTGAAGGGCACCACCGTCGCGGCCCAGGACGGCTGCGTGGCGGACAGCGAAAGACAGGTGCCGATCACGGCAATCGAGAGCATCCTGGCGAGACGCATGGGTTGACCTCCGATCCATGGGCAAAGGTGCGTAAGCGACCGAGAGACACTGGGCGCACCGCATCGCTTCGCATGCCGCTCATCGCATCGCATCCGACCTCGTCCGAGCCGTCGCGATCACGCCCTTGAGGTCGTCCAGCGACAGTGCGCTAGGGATCACGGTGGAACCGACGACGAAGGCGGGCGTGCCGGGCAGGCCGAGCGCGCGAGCGGCGGTCCCGCTCTGCGTCAGCATCCGGTCCAGCTCGCTGCTGCGCAGGGCCATGTCCTGATCGAGCCGGTCCATGTCCGCCCCGGCCTGCCGGGCGGCCTGGCGGATCGCGACCTGGTCGAGCGGCAGAGGCGCAGCGAACAGGGCGTCATGCACGGCGGCATACTTGCCCTGCCAGGCCGAGGCGAGCGCGATGCGAGCCGCCTCGACCGAGGGACCGCCGAAGACGGGCCACTCCTTCATCACGAGCCGAATCTGGGGATCGCCCGCGAGCAGCGCCTGCAGCTTGGGCTGCATCAGCCGGCAGTAGGGGCAGCGGTAATCGAAGAACTCAACGACCGTCACGTTCCCGCGCGGGTTGCCGAGCATCGGCGAGCTGGGGTCGTCGAGAACGTGTTGCTCGGCAGCATTGAGCCGCGCCGCCAAGGCTGGGGGCGTCACCTCCGGAGGAGAGCTGGCGAACTGATACGCGACGATGGCCACGAAGAGGCCGGTCAGGGCCAGGGCAGGCAATGCCGGCTTTCTCATGGGCTGTCCGCCCGGGATCGAGTTGGCGTGCCTTCAACGCGCGAGAGGGACGGGAACGCCATCATTCCGCCGTGTCCACGGTCGCGAACACGGCGGCCTGCCGCGAGCGCGGACGCCGCACCGCGACCGTGGCGGGCGTGAGCGCCCCCGCGCCGCCGAAGCCGTGCAGCAGGGCGGCGACGAGGCGGCTCTGCTCCTCGTCGGCGAGCCGGTAGAACACCGACCGCGACTCCCGCCGCGTGGCGACCAGCCCGGCGTCGCGCAGCTCGGCGAGGTGTTGGGACAGGTTGGGCTGGCGGATGCCGAGCTCGGTCTCCAGCTCGGCGACGGCGCACTCCCCGTCCAGCAGCCGCAGCGCGATGCGCAGCCGCGCCGGATTGGCCAGGGTGCGCAGCAGCGCGACGGCCGCGTCGATGGCGATCGGGTCCGAGGCCATCAGCCGTTCTTTCGACGCCGCTTGCCGGCGCTGGGCAGCGGACCGCTGCGGTAATACCAGTGGGTTCCCGCCTCGTGCTGCCGGTAGGCCTCCTCCGCCGTGAGCGGTGGGGGCAGGATCACGTCCTGGCCGGGCTGCCAGCCCTCGGGCGTCGAGACGTCGTGCGCGTCGGTCGTCCGCAGGGCGGCTACGAGCCGCAGCAACTCCTCGACGTTGCGGCCGGTGGTCATGGGATACCAGGTGATCGCGCGGATGATGCCCTCCGGGTCTATCGCGAACACCGCCCGCACCATGGCGGCATCTGGGGCGCGGGGCGAGATCATGCCGTAGGCGCGCGCGATCGCCATCGACGGGTCCTCGACGATGGGGAACGGGATCTCGACGCCGAACT
>JAVVHH010000242.1:0-4235 GCA_032249615.1 Acetobacteraceae bacterium | reverse complement strand
GTCCGGGGTGTCTTCGAGCAGGACCTTGACCGCGAGCATGACCTGCTCGCTGCGGTCGGTGCGGATCGCGCTGAGCGGCGTGGTCTCGCCCAGCACCGGGTTGCCGCCGACGAACCACGCCCGGGCGACGTGGTCGCCCTCGGCGCCCGCGACTTGGGTCCAGGCAGGGCGCATGTAGTTGTGCTGCCCCCGCGACAGCGTGCGCTGGGCAGCCTTGGGGCGACGCGCCTCGATCCCGACGCCCGGCTGTCGGCGGATGCGGTGCGGGAGGCGGTGATCCGCCGTGCGAAGGCGGCCGGGTTGTCTCCCGTTCATGGAGAGCGGTTCTTCACCGCCCACTCCACCCGCTCCTACATCCGGTCGCGGCAGCGCGTTCACCGACAACGCCGCCGGCCGGCTCGGCC
Source organism: Acetobacteraceae bacterium (assembly GCA_032249615.1). GTDB lineage: Bacteria > Pseudomonadota > Alphaproteobacteria > Acetobacterales > Acetobacteraceae > JAVVHH01. The sequence goes on along the minus strand of JAVVHH010000242.1, from coordinate 3,831 downwards.
TCTGAATCACCCCCAGCAATCCAGGAGTGAAGTGTGCAGCACCCGGGACTCCGGGAACAGGAGAGCCCAACCACAACTGGTCGGGTGACCGAATAGGCACGACGCCGGAGCAGGTCGTGCGCCAGCTGGCGCAGGCCGACCGGATGCTGGGTGAGGGCAAGGACCTCGCTGACGTCAGTTGGCCCAGTAGCTGTGACGCTCCGTCTCGGACCGGAAGGTGCCGCCGCCTCCCACGTCGACGACCCGGAAATGCCAGGCCAACCGGTATCCCTGCGTCTTCAGCCGCGTTAACCCGCCTTGCGACAGATGAAGGGAGGGCGCGGCTGTTGCCACCGGTGCGGGGTCTTGTAGCAGGATCTGGTTTCCTTGGCGGAACGTGAGGCCGTTGCCGGTCCACTCGAGGTCGAGAAGCCGGCGAAGCTGCTCGCTAGGGTAGCGAATGGCGTGGAGCGGGTCGCCGGGTTGGCTACACCGCAGCTCGTCCACCGTCAACACGGGGGAACTGGCCCCGGTGGGCGGACGCCTCAGCCGCTCGCCCAAGAGCAGCCACGGCCACTCGCCATCCCCTAAGTGATGCTGGCGTTCTTCGAAGAACTCGGCGAGGCGGTCGGGCGGCGTGGCTGCCGACGTCGGCAAGAGCAGGCTCCGTAGTTGCGCCCATAGGTGAAGACGCCGACCCGCAGGAAGTTCGACCGGCCCGTCGAGGCGCTGGCCGTTCCATGCCTGCAGCACCTTGCCGTAGGGAAACGGTTTTCGTCGGATGGGGAGGATCAGGCGGTAGTTGGCGTCGAGCACCCACCACTTCTCGCCCTGCGGGTCCGTGCATACGAGATCCTCCCGCCCGACGAGCGTTGATTGGCCATCGGTGAGAAGTCGGCGGACGATTGGCGGCACGAACCACGCCTCGACATCAGTAACGATGTCGTCGACGTATGCGGCTCGTACGCCGGCGGAGGCGTCGGCGAACGGCTCGAAGTACGCGCTATGGCGGTCGACCTTGACTGCACAGCTCGGGTCCGGAGGCTGCATCACGCCACCCAGGCTGACCAGCCCAGCAACATAGTCCTTCCGGATGCTCTGCTCGGCGAACCAGGTTTGGTGAACTTGGTCCGAGTACTTGGCAACGACCGGATCGTCGTACGAGTCTTGGGTCCGACGTGCCCGGTCGACGAACGGCTGTCCGCCGAGCCGCAAGCCAAGTTGGACTGCGCGATGCAGTGGACGCGCGTAGTTCAGCCCAGCCGGGTCTACAAAGTGAGGGACATCATGCCGCACCGGCTCAAACGCAGATGGCTGGCCTCGCAGCAGGGCGGAGGGCGCGGGCGGCAGGCGGAGTGGGCGCTGCCCGTGGTCGCGTACGAATTCGGTGAATGTGCTAGCTGGCAGCCCACACCGCAGGGCGACCTCGCGGGCGGTGAGGAGGAGCTGCATATGCAGCGGCAGCCGATCACCGGTGGTCAGTGCCGCCCGCGCGGCGCCGTCAAGCGCACCGCTGCGAACACCGGATCCCTCGCGTAGCTGCGCGCCGTACAGTGCTGCCCAAACGCCGCTGTATATGTCGAGGTCACTGCTAAGCCGCGACGCAGCCAGAACGACCGCTGCGGTCGCTGGATACGCTCGGAGCAGGGTCGCTAGCACGCGGACGACCGCGTACCAACCGTTACGGCGCGGTAGGGCCAACCACCACATGAGCATGAGAGCTAACTCGCGCGCGTGCGCCTCGGTCAGCTCGCCCGCGTCGGCCTGATCGTTGATCCACAGCATGATTTCGGCGAGGTTGGATCGATCGGTGGTATCGGTTTCGTCCAGCATCTGCCATACGGGATTCACCCAAAGCGCATCGCGCCGACGTGGCGACATCACCGCCAGCTCGTGGTGCACGAAGCCGGCACCCAGGGGGTGACCGGGCTCGACTGAGTTGACCGCGGCGGCGAACCAGACGAACCCCGCGAGGTCGGGAATACGCAGCAGGTCCCGGGTTCGGGCCAGAGTGTCGAGTCGGACGTCGGCGGCCGGGCGACGCTGCAGCGACTGGGCGAACGCGATGGCCATCCCGCGCTTCCAGCGCCGCTTGGCGCTGGGCAATAATTCCTTGCCGACCACGTAGGGCGCCAGCTCGGCGAGCGCACTGGTGACCGGGTCCGGTGGCGACACGGACGTCAGGCACTCTGCCTCGGACGCCAGCGCCGAATGCGCCGCGCCGCGCCGGAGCAGCTCTTGCGCTCGAACGAACTCGCCGACCCGCTGGAGCGCGTACTCCAGCCCCGCCTCTCCCTCGCGAAGCACCCCTTCGTCGAGGAGGAAGTCGAGTGCTTCGTCGACCACGTCCAGCGGGTAGACGTTGTGCAGCCTCTGCTTGACCTTGGTACGGTTCGGCGACTCGGTCTCATCGATCGCCTGCAGCGCCGCCGAGAGCTCGCCGTGATTGCGCCGCTTGCCTTCTCGACGCCCGAGCGCGAACTCGCGGCTCAACACTGCCAGCCACTCGGTGACCAGCGCCCCGACCGCGATCGGCCGTGCCACGTCTGTTTCCCGACTTTCGATGACACGGGCGAACATGCGGAGGATCAGGGGACGCGAATAGTCTGGAATGGTCCAGGGCACCAGGACAGGCGGAAGCTTGAAGTACGCGCGGATGATTTCCCAACTCGATGCCGGATCGACCCCGGCGTGGAACAGCCGGCCGTAATCGTCGTCCGACCCGTGCCAGCTGCTGCTTCGCGCGTCGTCGGTCCGTCGGGAGGTAACCAGAGAAATCGCCGGCTCGGTGCGAACGTCCTCCGCCAGTCGAGCCAACGCCAGATGTGGCTGACTGTTTGCGGCCTCATTCACGGCATCCAGGATGATCATGCTGCGCCGGCCGGTAGCGGCTGAGTGCATCTGAAGCGCCCGTAGTAGGTCTCTCCCCGAGGCATTGGCAGAGACCCGGCGAGCGATGGCCTCCAACCACGGCATCTGTGGATCTGTTAGCTGGCTTCCGGTGACGAAGACGGTGGCCTGACCGTCCGCTGCCCGTTCCAACGCATAAGTCGCAAGAGAGAAGGTTTTGCCCGTTCCCCAGGGCCCTTCCACAAGCAGCACGCCACTGTGCTCCGCGCGGAAGCGCTGCAGCAGCTGATCAGCTTCAGTACGGGCCTTTTGCACGTAACGGTGCAGCTTAGCGATCGAGTACGTCCATTTCGCTTCCTTAGCGGCGTCCCAGTCCCGCAGCGTGGCCAGCCACACCGCGTCCAGTGCAACATTGGTTTCGGCCAGTAGGTCGACTGCGACACCGGCCTGTTCGATCGCGCGGAGCCGCGAGGTCCCGACTGGAGGCAGCAGCTCCTCCCGCCGAGTTGTCAGCTGATCCACCGCGTCGACGAATCGCTGACGAGCGGCTACCAAGTTCGTCAGCGCGGGACCGTCGTCGGTCTTAGGCGGCAGGAGCGCCACCTCGAGCCACCGAGCGGTCTCCTGGAGCCATTCCTGGAGCTCCGTGACAGCGTCGGAGAGGTCATCCCGCGTCGTGACCCGCTGCAGCTCCTGCCGCAGCGGTGCAGGAAACGTCAGGTCGCTCGGGACGGATCCGAGGCGGTCCCGGGCCGTGCGAGCCTCGACATTAACGAGGCGGTGCATGCGCTCGGGCGCAAAGTCGGGGTTGAGATCTGCTGGCATCCAAGTCAAGGAGTCGTGACGCACCTTCTCGGGCAGTAGTGGCAGCAGATCCTCAATTCGTATCACCCAGACGGAGTCTCTCGACCAGCCGTCGCGGCTGGTGTACCGGCCTGAGACGACGCCGACCGCTACCCCGTCCTCGTCTCGGAGGACCGGCGCTCCGCTCATCCCGCGGTT
>JAVVHH010000241.1:0-4254 GCA_032249615.1 Acetobacteraceae bacterium | reverse complement strand
TGCGAACGACCGCCGAGGGGGTAGAGACCGTTAAGCAACTTGCCTGGTTGCGGAACGAAGGGTGCACCGAAGTGCAGGGCTACTTCTTCAGTGCTCCCGTTCCCCCGGGCAGCGTCGCCAACGTCCTGAATGTCTGGGACCGGGCAGCCCTGACGCATATGGCGCTCAGCTAGCCAGAGTGCGCAACAAACTCAGCGCGTGAGCACGGCACCACCGGGAGCAACGGCGATCTCGCGGGAAGCTTAACCGGCCCCCAGAATTGGGATCGACGGGGCGGCTCACTTCGCGCAAGAAAGCAGTAGCCGGAACGGCCTAGTGCCGAGAAGGTCGGGTTCGTCCGCGTTGTGGGCGGGCCGACGAAAGAAGCACAAGCACGGGGGGCCACTGCCAATGAGAGAACGATATGACGCTGCAAGGTAAGGCGTTCATCGTCGGTGCGTTCGAGCATCCAACCCGCAAGGCGCCTGACAGGTCGGTGGCACAGATCCATGCGGAGTCCGCCATTGGCGCGCTGGCCGATGCCGGATTAAGCAAGGACGACATCGACGGCTACTTCTGCGCTGGCGACGCGCCGGGTCTCGGGCCGCTGGCGATGGCCGACTACATGAACCTCAAGCTGAAGCATCTCGACAGCACAGATCTGGGCGGCTGTTCCTACATCGCGCATGTCGCCCATGCGGCCGAAGCGATCATGGCCGGCAAGTGCAACATCGCCTTGATCACGTTGGCAGGCCGCCCGCGCAGCGCCGGGCACAGCGGAACGGCTCCCCGTCCGGTGCTGGCGGACGTGCCGGATGCGACGTGGGAGGCACCGTTCGGTCCCGTCACGGTGAACATGTACGCCATGTGCGCCGCGCGCCACATGCACGAGTTTGGAACGACTGCGGAACAGTTAGCCTGGATCAAGGTGGCGGCCAGCCATCACGCGCAATATAATCCTCATGCCATGCTCCGCGACGTGGTGACGGTGGAGCAGGTGTTGGCCTCACCGATCGTCGCGGACCCGCTCCACAGGCTGGATTGCTGCGTCGTGAGCGACGGCGGCGGCGCGCTGATCGTGACCCGGCCCGAGATCGCCCGCTCGCTAAAACGGCCGCTCGTGCGGCTCCGGGGGGCGGGCGAGTCGATGAAGGGCCAAATGGGCGGCGATGTCGATCTGACATACTCCGGCGCGGTGATCTCCGGGCCCATCGCGTTCGCCGAAGCCGGTGTGACGCCGGCCGACATCCAATATGCTTCCATCTACGACAGCTTCACCATCACCGTGCTGATCCAACTGGAAGATCTCGGTTTCTGTGCGAAGGGGGAGGGCGGCCGCTTCGTGCAAGATGGCAACCTCATCTCGGGTAGCGGCAAACTGCCCTGGAACACCGATGGCGGCGGCCTTTGCAACAATCACCCCGCAAATCGCGGCGGCATCACCAAGGTGATCGAGGCGGTGCGGCAGTTGCGGGGCGAGGCGCACCCGGCCGTCCAGGTGCCGAACTGCGGGCTTGCGCTCGCCCATGGCACTGGCGGCCTGCTTGGGAGCCGGCACGGCTCCGCAACCCTCATCCTGGACCGGGAGTGAACGCCATGCCGGACCCCACATTCGCTGCACCGCCGGCCAACCCGGAATCGAGCGCGTTTTACCAAGCCGCCGAGCAGGGCCGCTTCCTCGTGCCGCGCTGCACCGCTTGCGGACGCGCTCACTGGTATCCGAGGGCGCAATGCCCGTTCTGTTTCGGGCCGGTCACGCTCGAGCCGGCTTCCGGCAAGGGCGTCGTCTACAGCTTCAGCGTCATGCGCCGAGCGACCCCGGTCACCACGATCGCCTACGTGACGCTCGAGGAAGGGCCGACCATGCTGACCAGCCTCGTCGATTGCGATGTCGATGCCATCAGGATAGGTCAGGCAGTGAATCTGGTCTGGAAGGCAACGGAGGGGGGTCCGCCGCTCCCCTGCTTCAGTATCGGGTCGGCATAGGCGACGGCAGGCCGGGCTCTCGCGCCCGGCTTACCGGCTCAAGGTCGGGTCCAGGCGAACGTCAGTTCGTGCTTGTTGTGGGCGAGGTGCATCAGACGGCCGCCCGGGATCGCGGCGAAAGCGTCTTGCGCGGCGAAGTCCGTTTCGCCCTGGAACTTGACGGTGCAGACGACCCGATCGGCCGCGCCGGCGGCGATCCATCGCGTCACGAGTGCCTGCAGCCGCGCCGGGTAGGCAATGACATCGCAGACCAGCCAGTCGACCGGCCGCGGCTCCATGGCGAAGGCGCTCTCCTGCAGGGTCGTGACCCCTGGCAAAGCGGCGACCGCCGGGTCGAGCGGCGCCTTGTCGACGGCCATCACGCGGGCACCGAGCTGCGCCAACACCCAGGTCCAACCGCCTGGCGATGCTCCCAGGTCGACGCACGCCGCGCCCGGAGCGGGCCACTCCCCAAACCGGGTCAGCGCCTCCCAAAGCTTGAGATAGGCGCGGCTCGGCGGGCCGACCCGATCTTCCTCGAACCGGCACACTCCGTCGGGAAAGGGGCTCGTCTTGGTCGCACTGAGCAGGAGCCGGTCCGGCGCCAGCAACGTCCACGCCCCGAGGTGTGATTCCGGCGGGCGCTCGGGAAAGTGCAGCTTGCGCGCTTTGACGGGCGGCAGCCTTTCCTCGATCAGCGCCGTCCGCCGGTGATGCGCGGCCGCATAGGCCGACCAGTTGCGCTGGATGGCCCGCAACGCGTCCGCCGCCGCCTTGATGGAGATCACGGCCACCTCCCGCGGGGCGAGCCAGATATCCAAAGCCCACGCCGACGGAAAGGGCGGATCCGGCGACAGCGCAAGCCGGCCATGCCAGGCTTCGATCGTCACGCCGGCCCGTTCCAACTCGCCCAAGAGCGGCTGTTCGAGACCTTCGGCGGCCAGATAGGCGCTCTGGATCACCTCACCAGCGCCGCGGCCGCGAACGCCGCCCAGCCGAGCATCAATGCGATACCGCCGACGGGCGCCGTGAGGCCAAGGTTCGGGCCGCCAAGCGTCGGCGAGTAGACGGCTGCGCAGAACAGCGCGAGCCCCAGCGTGAACAACCCGCCCGCGACATGCGTCAGCCAGCCGCCCTGCGCGCCCCAAAAGCCGACCGCGATGATGGCCAGCGCGTGCCAGCCCAACATCTGCGCCGCGCTCGCCCGCGCCCGCATCACGCCCGGATCCGCGCTCCCGTGCGCCGACCCGGCTGCCGCCGCGATTGCCAGCAATCCGACGATCGCCCCGAGCGCCACCCATCCACGATAAGACTGCATCACCCCTCCAAATCTGAGCGCAGGGGTGTACATTGCTTTCATGCCGCGCGGCGACCTGTTTCCTGAGATCGGACCCTATGAGACCGGCTACATGCCCCTCGGCGGGGGGCACGTCATGTATTGGGAGCAGGTCGGCGCGGCCCGCGGCTCACCCGTCTTGTTCCTGCACGGCGGACCGGGCGCAGGGGCAGGGGCCGTCCATCGCCGCTTCTTCGACCCGCATTACTGGCGAGTCGTGATCTTCGACCAGCGCGGCGCCGGCCGTTCACGCCCACTGGGCAGCCTGGTCGACAACACGACCCAGGATCTGGTCGCCGACATCGAAACGCTGCGGCGCCATCTCGGGATTGAACGATGGCTGCTGTTCGGCGGCTCCTGGGGCAGCACGCTGGCGCTCGCGTACGCGCAGGGCCATCCCGACCGCATCCGCGGCCTCGTCCTGCGCGGCGTGTTTCTTGGGCGCCCCTCCGAGGTCGATTGGTTCCTGCACGGCCTTGCCGCCGTGTTCCCCGACGCGCACGCCAATTTCGTCGGCCATCTGACGGCCGAAGAGCGTCAGGACGTGCTCGGCTCCTATCTGCAGCGCCTGACCAGCAGCGATCCGGCCGTCCATACGACGGCCGCCCGCGCCTGGTCGGTGTACGAGGGCTCGTGCAGCACGTTGCTACCCAGTCCCGACACGGTGACTTCGTTCGCGCAGGACCGCAGTGCGCTCGGGCTCGCCCGGATCGAGGCCCATTACTTCGCGCACGATTTGTTCCTGCCGCCGGAAGGCCTGCTCGGCAATATGGCGAAGATCGGCCATCTTCCGGGGGAGATCGTCCAGGGCCGCTACGACATGATCTGCCCCGCCCGCACGGCCTTCGAGCTTGCAGCCAACTGGCCCGCCGCGCGCCTGACCGTGATCCCCGATGCCGGCCACTCCGCGCTCGAGCCGGGCGTGCGCCGGGCGCTGGTCTCCGCTGTCGAGCGGTTCAGGAACGTGCGATAGG
>JAVVHH010000240.1:0-4287 GCA_032249615.1 Acetobacteraceae bacterium | reverse complement strand
GCCCGCGCCGCCGGCCACAGCGACGGCCGGTAGTTCGTATCGTACGCCACCCGCACGCCCGCGCCCCGCGCCACGTCGATCGCGTGGAACACCGCATCCGCCGCACTATTGGAGATGCCCTGGCTGATCCCCGACGCATACAGGATCTTCGCCTCCCGTACCGCCGCGTCCGGCACATGCGTCGGCCCATACGCGCTCGCCGCCGACCCCCGCCGATAGTACTGGAACGCGTGCCCCGCCTCGCCGTGATGCACCAGATAGACCGCTGTCGGGCTCACCGGGTCCTGCACCACGTGCGTGGTGTCGATCCCCTCCGCCCGCCACAGCTCCAGAAAGCTATCCCCCCCGGAATCCCGCCCCACCGCCGTCAGGTAGCCGACCCGCGCGCCCTGCCGCGCCGCCGCGATCGCCGCGTTGCTCGTGTCCCCGCCATGCCCCGCCCGATACATCAGCTCCGGCCCCGACTGCTGGTTCAGCTCCAGCATCGGCTCGCCCATGCAAATCAGCTCGATCATGCCGCCAGAACCTCCCGCGCCGCGCCCTCGATTGCCGCCCGGTCGCCAGCCGCGAGCCGTTTCTCGTCCACCAGCGCCCCGCCCATCCCGACGAACGCCGCCCCCGCCGCCAGATACGCCCGCACATCCCCCGGCGCGATCCCGCCCGTCGGGCACAGCATCACTTCCGGCAACACGCTGCGCAGCGCCTTGATGTGCGCGGGCCCGCCCGCCGAGGACGCCGGAAAGATCTTCACCACATCCGCCCCCGCCGCCACCGCCGCCCGCACTTCGCTCGGCGTCATCGCCCCCAGCATCAGCGCCGCCCCCCGCTCGCGGCAGGGGGCCGCCAGCGCCGGGTCGATCCACGGCGCCACGATGAACCGCGCCCCGGCCTCGAGGCACGCCCGCGCCGTCGCCGCATCCGCCACCGTACCCGCCCCCACCAGCAAATCGCGCTCGCCCGCCAGCTCCCGGATCAGCGCCGGCGCGTCCGGTATGGTCATCGTGATCTCGAACACGCGCAGCCCGGCCCCGCGCAGCCACTCCACCGCCCGCGCCGCCAGCGCCGCGCTCCCCGTCCGCACCACCGGCACCACCCGCGCCGCCCGCAGCGCCCCGATCACGTCCGTCCGCGCCGCGTCGCCGCTCACAGCACGATCCGCCCGTTGAACAGCAGCACGGTCCAAACCGTCACCAGGCAGATCACCACCACGGCCGACAGCACCCAGCGCAGCCCCATGTAGCCCTTCGGCATATAGCCGTGCCGGCTCGCCCGCGCCTCGGTCGCCGTCGTCATGATGAACCCCACCGCCAGCACCGCCACCGCCGTCCGCCCGTAGCTCAAAATGGCGATCAGCAGCGCCACCCAGCCGATCAGCGACGGCACCACGCCCAGCCCGAACCGCGCCCGCTGCACGTCCAGCGGAGCCGCCCCGGCCTCGTCCAGCCCGAAGCCCCAGTGCACGCCGCCCAAGAAGGCCAGGATCACCGCGCCATACGCCACCAGCGCCAGCAGGCAGAGCCCGTCGGCCGGCGCCGTCGTCGCCAGCGCCCCCAGGCCGCACGCCACGAAAGGAATCAGCCCCCCGATCCCCAGCAGCATTGCGATCGTGGGCAGCTTCCGGTTCATCGTTCTCGCCTCTATCCCTCGCGGCGATTTCGCGCAACCGGTCCCCCTGTTACGGTGCCCCCATGAATTTGAGCCTCGAAATCGCCATCGTCCTGCTGCTGATCCTCATCAACGGCATCTTCGCAATGAGCGAACTCGCCCTCGTCTCGCTGCGCCGCGCCCGCCTCTCCGTGCTCGAGCGCCAGGGCGTCCGCGGCGCCGCCATCGCCCTCGCGCTGGCCGAAGATCCCCAGCGCTTCCTCCCCACCGTCCAGATCGGCATCACCCTGGTCAGCGTGCTCGCCGGCGTCTTCGGCGGCGCCCGCATTACCGCCCACCTCGAAACCTGGCTCCTCTCCATTCCCGCACTCGCCCCCTTCGCCGGAACCCTCGCCTTCACCGGCGTCGTCGTGCTCACCACCTACCTGACGCTCGTCATCGGCGAACTCGTCCCCAAGCAGGCCGCGCTGCGCAACCCCGAGCGCATCTCCATCTTCGTCGCCCCCTGGCTGCAGCGCATGGCGCTCGTCGGCGCCCCAGTCGTCTGGCTGCTCGGCCGCTCCTCCTACCTCGTGCTCCGCGTCTTCGGCCTCCACAAGGAGGAGCGCCAGGGCGTCACCGAAGAGGAACTGAAAGCCGTGCTCGCCGAGGGCGCCCAAGACGGCGTGCTGGAAACCGAAGAGCGCCACATGATCGAGCGCCTGCTCCGCCTCGCCGACAAGCCCGTCCGCGCCATCATGACGCCCCGCAACGAACTCGCCTGGATCGACCGCTCCGATCCGAAAAGCGACATCACCGCCGCCGTCCGCGAAGCAGCCCACAGCCGCCTCGTCGTCTGCGAGGGCTCCGTCGACAACGTCGTCGGCGTCGTCCAAGCCAAAGACCTGCTCGACCGCATGCTCAGCGGCAGCGGCCTTTCCGTCACCGAATCCCTCCGCCAGCCCCAGGTCATCCCCGACACCGTCACCGCTCTCGACGCGCTCGAGCGCCTCAAGCGCGACACCATCGGCCTCGCCCTCGTCATGGACGAATACGGCAGCTTCGAAGGCGTCGTCACCGCCGCCGACGTCCTCTCCGCCATCGTCGGCGAAGCCGAAGATCAGCCCGCCCCCCAACAGCCCGGCGATACCGGCCCCCCAGCCCCCATGCTCCTCGAAGGCGCCATGCCCGTCGACGAGATCAAAGCCCGCCTCGACCTCCCGCCGCTCCCCTCCGAAGGCGACTACCACACCCTCGGCGGCCTACTTTTGGCCTTGCTCCAACGCGTCCCCCAGCAAGGCGACCGCATCGTCTTCGGCGGCTGGCGCTTCGAAGTCCTCGCCATGGACGGCCGCCGCGTCGCCAAAGTCAGCGCCCAACGCGAACCCGCCGCCGAAGTGGAGAGCTGACAGGCTCCGAGCGCTATCCCCTATCGAAACGCCCGCCAATTTATAACGGTTTACGACCGAGCTTGCCTCGTTCAGAGTAGGAGTATCAGCACGCAACATCACAGCGGAGGAACAATGACCGATACCGCCACGGATTGGCAGGGTGTGATCATCAGAACCAAGGCCACAGACTCCAAGAAATTCGTCGGCCTGGTCACCACTGCACTGGCAAAGATCGCCAGCAAACCGACCGGTGCTTTGCTCAAATAAGAAATCGAAGCAGAGATCGCCAAGATCAAGTTCGGCTATCTCATCTGTATCCAGCCAAACGCTTCAGAAAAGAAGACCTCCGGCCCCTTTATTGCCTGGCGCAAATACCAGGCGGGCTCAACGACGTTCGGGACGAACATGAACAACGCCAAAAACGGCACCGGAACCGTTTCCGCCATCAAATGGGACCCGGCCAGCACCGAAACGCCCGACGGAGCCCGGCCGCCCTACATCGCCCTGGCCCACGAGCTGATCCACTGCATGCACAATCTCAAAGGCACGTCCTACATGACCGGCATCGGCGACGTGAAAGTCGACGAGATGATGGTGACCGGCCTCAAAGGCTACGAACAGCAGCCAGTCAGCGAAAACCGCATCCGCGAGGAACACGGCGTCCACTATCGCTCCTCCTACCACGGCCAGTGCTCCGCCGCAGAGGGCGCGCCCGACGTCAACGCGTTCTAACCGCTCGCGGCCCGAGGGAGGTCAGGCCGTGATCCCCTCCGGCCGCGTCAGCACGCACCCATCGATCCGCCACGTCCCGTCCGGCTCCCGCTCCATCGTATACAGCGCCTCCGCCGGTGCCCCATCGGGCCCCACCAGCGTCACCCGCTGCACGACCCGGTCCTCCACCGACTCCACCGTCCCGAACGTGAACGATCGCGGCCGGTACACCGGCGGATAAGCCCGTTTCACCATCGCCATGAAATGCGGCGCATCCCCAAACAAACCCTGGATCTTCGGCGAAGCAAACCCAAACGCGGCCGCCCCCTCATCTTGCCGAAACGCCTCCAACTGCGACGTGATCACGGTCTCGATCGCCCCCCGGTCCGCCCCCGAAACCCCCCCGCCATCCTCCGCTCGCACCGACCCCCAACCGAAACAGAGCAAGCCGGCCACCAAGCACACGGGCAACATACGCATGAGTCTCTCCTCCATTCGTCCCTAAGCACGTGGACCCGAGCCCCCTTTCTGCAACGGTCTCGCCGGTAGGCGCCCAATTGGTCCCACCTGCGCCGGTCTTGCCCGGCTGTCTGCAAAACGT